>WTCE01000051.1 GCA_013138735.1 Crocinitomix sp.
GAAAGGCTAATTGCAAAATACGTAAAGGAGCAAGGAATTGAACAAGAGTATAAAAAGCTAAAAGAAAATCATCAATTGAAGCTATTTTAATGCCTCGCGGGCTTGCCCCGAGGATTATTTACTAAACTCTCGCGATCCGCCAATTCAAAATCTTCAAAATCAAAGCCAGGTGCTACAGTGCATCCAACGAAGGCATAAGAATCTGCAGCATCAACACTAGACGCAAACCAACAACCTGCTGGAACAACTAATTGAGGCGCCAAGTTCACTTCTAAGCTAAAACCAACTTTGTGCGCGGTATATTTACCTTCAGTATCAATTACATGAACAGTTAAGGGCGTTCCACTATAAAAATGCCAAACTTCATCTTGTTTAATTCTATGAAATCCAGAAAAATTAGCCGAAGTCAACAAAAAATAGATGCTTGTGCAATAATTACGCGCCCCGTTAAATTCAGGAGCGAGCTCTGCTGCCGAAATAATGCCATTGCTTCGATACAATTCTTTATAATAGCCTCCTTCAGGATGCGGTAAGAGGTCATGCAGTTTTACTAATGTGTCAATTTCGGCTTTTCTATTATTTTCCATTTGCAATTTTATTAAAATCAAAAACTTCTGCTTCGTTAATTTTATTTTCAATAATGAATCCCGCCAAATTAAACCAGTTCACTTGTTCTATAATCCAGCCATCTGCACTAATAGCAACTTCATCTTTCGCCACAATATACGCGTCTGGATTATTGTCTAAAATAACTTCCCATGAAGAATCAAGCTCAGCTGCCATTTCTAAAATCAATGTTTTTAACCGGCCACTATTTGAAACAGGTTTGTCTAAGATCCAAACAACCTTCTGAGGTTCTAGTAAACGAAGTGTTTCACCAATTAGTTTTAAAGCCTGATTGGTTTGCTTTACTCGCTTATATGTTCCGTGAACACCAGATAAATCTCTATAAGTGCCATCCGCACATTTGAAAACATAGCCTCCAGATAAAGCACTTTCGAGCGAAATTATTAAGTTAAAGCCGTCAATTAAAATTGTTTTCCCTTTAACATCCGACTCATCAATTTCCTTACTTACTATGTGGTTAATTTGTATCTTAGAAGCGCATGCACGGCGCAAAGCATCTTGCTGTCGCTTGTTTAATCGATAGTGATTTCCAACTAAATTTAGCGAAGCATTTATGGCATAACCTTTTGTCAATAACTCATTCAAGTCACAAAAAGCATTTCCTAATTTTTTATGAAAACGTTCGCCAAACAGCTTGTCATCACTAGCTTCTTTACCACGATTCCGTTTTGGAGTATTTTCTAAGGGGTCGATAGTTGGAGTTTAAGATTGATCTTCGGCACTTTCAATAATTTCCCAAGTGTGATCCGCTAATAAGCGAATGGTGGCAACAAAAGAATAATTATTTTTTCTTGAACGTACCCATTCTGTTGGGGCGATAATTGATAAAATTTGGGTGAGATCTTCATCTTCGTAAAGATGATATATGTGATTAATGATCGGATCAAAGCGGAAGGTAGCTTGGTAAATTCGTTCAGAAATTTCTTTTCTTTTATTGATTGTTTTAGCTTGATCGGCCAATAACTTCATTTGCTCATAGAGCTGATTTAATTGTTGGTCGGTTTGATACTCCATGGCGGTTAAGGCCCGGCCTTTTTGTTTACCAACATCTTCAGGCCTTATTACTGCACTTCCAACATGGTGTCCGTACTCTAGCGCATGGGGATTCTCAGTAATTTTATCTGGATCAATGGGGTTTTGAAAATCTTCCCTTTTTTTATTCTCTTTTTGATCGGTCATAATTATTTAAATGGACGTTTTTTTAATATTCAAACCTGTTACAAAGGTACGGATTATCATCCAACTCTTTCGATATAGCAGTAGGATAACAAATTCCCACTGGTTTTGTTTTGAAAATCACTCATAGGTGATAATTCAATACACGATATTTTTTGCATAGGCTCCATATTTTAGCGATAAAAATGATATATTGTCAATAAAAAAAATCATGATAGGATATTTAATTGGAGCTGGAGTTTTTGGAATTTTAGGTGTAATTCTGTGGCTTGTAAAAAATAAGAAGGCTGGTAAATCAGCTTCTTTAGAGCTGATGAACACCTCAAGAATTAAAGATGTTAACCAAAATCATGAAGAAATGTCGGCATCAATGGGTGCTGGAAGTTTTTCATTATATGTTGAAGTAAAAGGCAAGGCACATTCTGAAACGCCAATAGAATCTGAACTATCAAAAGAGCAAGTGGTTTATTTTAAATCAGAAGTGGTGCATGAATATGAAAAATTAGAAACACGAAAAACTAAGGATGGCACAGAAAAGAATTGGGTTAAACACAAGGATACGGTTTCGGAAAACTTGCGTTGGGCTGCAGGATTTGGTGTTAAAGATGACACGGGCTTCATTGAGGTGAATGCAAATAAATCAAAATTTCATACAGAAAAGTTGTATTCTAATTTCGAAAAAGGGGATCCTAATAAAGATGCTAGTGGTGGATTGAATTTAAAAATTAAAGGATTTTCAATCGGAATTGGTGGTGGAAGTAAAAATGAAGGATTGCGTACAATAGGCTATCGTTATACAGAAACTGGAATTCGAATGGGAACACAATTGTATGTTGTGGGAAACGCAAATGATAGAGATGGGACCTTGATAATTTCAGATCCAATTGACAAAGCAGAGGATTTTATTGTCTCCGTTAAATCTAAGCAAGAATTTATAGGAAATATAGGTAGCGCAGTAAAAGGCTTAACCATTGGAGCATTTGTTTCATGGGCAGCTGCAGCTGCTTGTATCGTTATTGGAATTATAAATTAATAAACATTAAAAATGAACTGCACGAATATAAATTCTATTTTTGCAGAGATTAAAAATGAGTCGCTTTAGCGATAAATTTTAACCACTGACCAATATTAAATTTGAACCGTATAAAACAACATTATGGCCAACGGATTATTAAAAGGAAAAAAAGGAATTATTTTCGGAGCATTAAACGAACAGTCTATTGCTTGGAAGGTTGCTGAGCGCGCACACGAAGAAGGAGCTGAATTCGTTTTAACAAATGCACCAATCGCCATGCGAATGGGCGAGATAAATAAATTAGCTGAAGCTACAAACTCGCAAATTGTGCCAGCTGATGCGACAAGCCTTGAAGATATTGAAAATCTAATAGACAAGTCCATGGAAATATTGGGCGGAAAAGTAGATTTTATATTACATTCAATTGGAATGTCTGTGAATGTAAGAAAAGGAAGACATTATACCGATCAAAAATATGATTGGACCATGAAAGGAATTGATGTTTCTGCTTTGTCTTTTCACAAAGTAATGCAAACAGCTTATCAAAAAGATGCTGTCAATGATTGGGGATCAATTTTAGGATTGACTTATATTGCTGCACAACGTGTTTTTCCTGATTATAACGATATGGCTGATAATAAGTCATATTTAGAATCAATTGCGCGTAGTTTTGGATACCATTATGGTAAAAAAGCGCATGTACGTGTGAATACAATATCGCAATCACCAACAATGACAACTGCAGGAAGCGGTGTTAAAGGATTTAACGAGTTCATTAACTATTCTGAACAAATGTCACCTCTTGGAAATGCATCTGCCTTAGATTGCGCTAATTATTGTGTTAGTATGTTCTCTGACTTAACGAAATTTGTTACAATGCAAAATCTATTTCATGACGGCGGATTCTCAAGTACGGGAGTAACGCAAGAAGTGATTGAGAAATTTGGAGAGTAGTTAATATTAGATATTATAAAATTTGAAACCGTCAGCCTCAGGCTGACGGTTTTTTTGTTGGGTGCCCAGCATGGGCAATGATTATAGGGTTCAAGTCCCGAGCACGCCTTTATAGCAGGAAGTGTTAGCCAATAGCAAGGGTGTCCTGCGTGAGCAGGAATCTGAAGGAAGCTCACGGCAAAGTTCTGGTCTGACGAACAGAAATTACATATTGAGGCATTGA
>WTCE01000019.1 GCA_013138735.1 Crocinitomix sp.
GTATTCTAATAAAATTAAATGATAAATATATGCGGGTCAAGTTATTAACAAAATAATCGAGTTATGAGTCTCCCCCTAGAACCCCCTCCTTATAACATCAATAAATCATCTTAATTTTATGAATTGCTAATCTAATGGTTTGTCGAAATGTTCGCACCCTGCAAAAACACAAAGTGTAGCTCTTAGATTTTTGTGAATTTCTGCTGCACGGTTAAGCCTTCTTCCGTGGTTAATTGAAGTATGTACATTCCTTGCGAAAGGGCTGAAACATCAATTCGCTGATTCGATAAGTTGGAAGTTTGGACGCATTGTTTACCCAAAACATTATAAATGGCGTACGTGCTAAATTGTGGTCCTTGCACAACTAATTCTGACATTGTTGGATTGGGATAGACCTCAAAATTAATTCCCTCTTCTGCAATCGACAGAATAGGATTATCTCCTGGTAACGTGATTGCACTTGGATAAGCAGTCGTATGATGTACTGTTATGTTCGCAACATTACCCGTTCCTTCTACATACATTTCTCCGCCGTCTTGTAAATTGACATTAAAACGGGAAGCATGATTGCCACTTACATATATTTTAATTTCATGTCCTGCTAGCCATGTGTAATTTGTAAATGGCAAATCAATATCCACTGCATACACTTCTCCTGGCACCATAAAGACCTCATCATCTACTGTATATTCATTATTTCTAAAACGCATGCGTTTAATACCGTCTGTTATAAGCATGTTTCGTCCATCAGGATAAACATCTACCAAGCGAATTGCAATATCGGCGTCTGGTTGGTCGCATTCAATATAGAGGCGAATATTTACCCGACCTGTAATTGCTACCTGACCAGTTAAAACAGCTGTAGAAAATGTTGCAATGTCTGTTCTCGAATCTAAACTACTTTGATCATAAGGACCTTGCTCCAAATCTTCGCTGAGTGTTGCTCCACCAATTGTTGGACTTGGATTTGATGGATCGCTCACAAATGCACTGGAACCTACGCCGTTTGAACCGCTTAATTTGCCTCCATTATCTAAATAAAGGAGATTAGTTTCCACGGCATGAATATCATCCTCATTAGACGTGTGCCATATATCATTACCACCCAACTCGTAATAGGTTATATAATCCGTGTCTTCCCAACCGTTATCAGCATCTAATAAATAGTAATTTAAAAAATCCCATGCCATTGTATCACTCTTAAATTCGGCATCTGGATATAATAATTCGCCTTGAATAGCAGAACCTACATAAGCTGCCCCCGTTCCACCGTGCACCCATGGTCCAACTAATAACCATTGCTCGTCAGTTACTGCTGGATCAGCAACATTTCTCGAATCTTTATAAAAATCCATCATAGCGTTAATCGTATGATCGTACCACCCCCCAATTTGTAACGTTGGAATATGAATTTCACTTGGAAAATAAGAACCTTCTTCTGCTATTTGCCACAATAAATTATCATAAGGATTCGCTAGAACTAAAGGAGAAAGTCCATAGCCTAATGCATCTAATTGAAACAATCGCGCTTCTTCCAAAACTCCTCCATAAAAATAGGTTTCATAACTTTGTGCGCCTGTGTTAACCATTGGCACGGCGCAAGTATGATTCGGATGTTCTTCCCGCGCGGTGTGATACTGAACACTCCCCAAAGCAGAAGGTCCCCAAGTCCCTATTCGATCTCCATGCCAGTCTTGTTCAGAAATCCATTGACAAACATCATAACCGTCCTCGCCTCTTGCAAAGTCAGATAAATCCGCACCGGAAGAGCCATAAAACCCACGCCAATCTACAATCACCCAAATAAATGGTTGATCATCCAAATCTGTTCCAACCCCCATAGGCAAGCTAAATGAATAGAAATTTTTATTATAGGGTGTTTGAATTAAAACAACTTCTCCACTTGTAACGCCATCCGGAATAAAAACATCCGCCTGCAACAATTCCCCGTCCCGCATTGGAATCCATATATCATCATAAGTTGGGGTCATTTGCCCCCATCCACATAATGTAAATAGTAAAAGGGTTAATACTGCTAATTGTTTCATAATGCCTGCTTTGTTTCCAGAGGGAAAAATTTTTATTGCTTTCAAGATACGGATAAAATTACAAAAATGGTGTGAAGTGCTAAGTGTGAAGTGTTAGTAGGTTTACTGCGTTGAATGTTGCCTTGGTATTCCAACATAAATACTAGCGACTAAGGACTAATAACTTGTGAGCGGCTAGCGAACTATTCTCCCTATTGTTTTAAAAATAAGTTTAATATCTAGCCAAAAACCACGATCTGCGATATAATTTAGGTTAAGCTTTAATTTAGCAGGCATTACTTCTTCGATATACGCTTTATCAGGATCAGCAGCAGCGCCCAGTATCTTTTGTTCGTCCAAATATTCTATAGACGCATAATCTGTTAAGCCTGGCAAAACAGTTAGTACTTTTAATTGCTCTTGCGAATACAATTGCACATATTTTGGCACTTCAGGTCGTGGTCCAACTACGCTCATGTCACCTTTTAAGATATTGATTAATTGCGGCACTTCATCTATTTTAAATCTTCGAATAAATCTGCCCACACGTGTAACACGAGAATCGTTTCCAATTGTAATTTGACCGGCTTGATCAGAATTTGGGCGCATGGATCTGAATTTAAACACTCCAAATTCTTTTTGATTTTTGCCTACTCGGATTTGCCGATAAAATATTCCCCCGGGACTATCCAATGCAATCCATAAGGAAATGATAATAATCAACGGTGAAAATAGCACCAATGCAAGCAATGAGGAACAAATGTCGAATATGCGTTTTGAAAATAGATACATTTTAACCCATTACTTCTTTCACGGATGCAATTACTGCTGCGGTAATTGTTGCCAAATTAATATCTGTAAGATTGAAATAAACAGGCAACGTAATTTCATTTTGATATTTATTAAAGGCCTCAGGATAATCATTCATTTCATATCCTATCGATTTGTATGCAGTTAATAATGGTAAGGGTTGAAAATGCACATTTACTGAAACTTCCTTCTCAAAAATTCGATTAATTATTTCGTCGCGCTGCTCTTCTGTTGCTCCATCAACTCTTAACATATATAAATGATAAGAAGTCTCTTTTTCATCATTTAAAAACGTTGGCTGAATTGCCCAAGATTGATTTTCAAATGCTGCATTGTAAAAATCAAAGATCTCCTTTCGGCGTGTCAAGTTCGAATCATAGCGCTCTAATTCAACTAAGCCTATGGCAGCTTGAATATCCATCATATTGCATTTATAACCTGGTTCAACCACATCATAACGCCAATTACCCCCACCTGCTTTTACTTTTGCCAGCGCATCTTTTGATTGCCCATGTAGGGACTTTATATTTAACGCTGAGTAAATCTCATCCACATCAATATTTTCCGGTAAATTAAGACATACCGCACCACCTTCGGCAGTTGTTAAATTCTTGACTGCGTGAAAAGAAAAGACCGCAACATCTGTTACGCTTCCATTCATTTTACCTTGATATTTAGCCCCAATACTATGTGCGGCATCTGCCATTACTAAAATACGTCCTAGTTGCTTTTGCGCTTCTGTTTGTGCTTGAAAACTCGCTTTAATTTCGGCGCTATTTACAAGTGCGTTTAATGCTTCATAATCACACGGGAAACCTGAGATATCTACAGGAATAATAGCTTTAGTTTTGGCCGTAATTGCATTCTTAACATTCGCGACTGAAATATTAAAATCTTTCTCGTCAATATCTACCATTACAGGTGTTGCACCACAATGCATTACTACATTGGCCGTTGCACAATAGGTATAAGCTGGAATAATAACTTCATCCCCTGCTTTGACACCAAACCAACGCAAAACCAATTCCATTCCGGCCGTGGCAGAATTTAAACAAATGACTTTACGACAGCCGATATAACTTGCAAGCTGTTTTTCAAATTCCTTTGTGCGAGGCCCAGTAGTTATCCAACCAGAGAGTAATACTTTACCAACTTCTTCAACAATTCGTTGATCCATGCGAGGCGGAGAGAAAGGAATCATAGTCTATTAAATTTTATGCAAAGATACAAAATGTATTGGGAGTCAAATTCTAAATCGTATCCTAGGTTGACGCTTTATCTTCTTGCACGTCTTGATCATTATTAATAAACAAGATCAAGAAAAACATAAAGAATAAAATCCCCCATTGCCTTTCTAAAACAGATTCAAATAAACAACCTGTAGCAAAGGCAGAAATTAGAATAATGAGAAAATAATCTTTCCTTTTAAATCCTAAAACAAGGTAATAACATAGCGATAGGATAAGAAAAAGGGCAGGAACTATGCCGATTGATCCCGCGGTTTGCAAATATTGACAATGCGGGTTTAATTGCTTTTCTGCATAAACGTCCATTCCCCGTTGGCGATAATAATCCATTAATACGTCTTTCCCATCACCTGTGCCTACCCCAAAAGGGTGATCAGCGATCATTTGAAGACTGGTATTCCAAATTAAAATACGTGCATTAACACTACCCGCACTATTCCGATTGGCTTCAATATAGGCCTCTTTATCATTGAAATAATTACTCAATTCCGTTTTCACAGCTTTATAATCGGATTGCAATAAATCTAGATTTTGAATCGCCAAAACGCCAATAGTAGCAAGTGCTGCAACCCCAACAAAGAACCAAATCATTTTTTTTCGGAAATAAAACAGCGCAAAAAGCACGGTTGTTATCATTCCTGCAAAACTGATCCATGGACCTAAAGAATAAAATTTATACACGAAAAAGTAAAAGACTAGGGAGATAATAATAGCGGCAATTTTCTTGAGCACGCTTCCGTTTTTGCCAAAAGCATCTGCCAATACCAATGCAGAACCAACAACCAAATACATGGCGGCATATGTTGGGTGAATCCACCGCGAAAGTGCATAAGACTCAAAGCAGGATCGATTGCGCACAACCTCAAAACATTCATAGGCATAATACCAATCCATTGCTAAATAGACCAGCGCACCAGCTATAAATGTCCAAATTACCCAAGATTTATTCAATGGCACTTCCCTTTTAAAGGTGCCGTAAAAAAGTGGAAAAAGTAGAAAGGTTAACCGCGTTTCAATATCCTTGCCGCCATAGTCAAAATTTTCTGTAAACAGCAGGCCTATTAAATAGCAAACAAAGAGAATTGCAAAAGGATAATAAGCCTTTGCAGGTTTTTTAAACCCAATTCGAATGCCATGAATAATAGCGTTTAAACCCAAGCCGGCAACTATATAAGTGGCTATTTTTTGATCAACCAACAAGAAAAACGCGAACAGAAGCGTTAGAGTAAACTCAACAGTTTCAAAGAAGTTTCTTTTTTTGAATTCATTTAGCATCACGACAAATCTAGTGTTTTCTTTATAGTGTCCGATTGGAAATACATCAAAATTAATCCCGCACTAACGTTTGGTCTTCAAAAGCTTCGCTTTCTCTTCTTTCAAGTCTACTTTTATTTATTACTTTTCGTCTGATGCTAATGCATCTCCTATAGAAATAAATAAAATTATTTCTATAAATTTATTGGTCCATCAAATGACGGATTCGTCTATTTCCAATCAGACACTATCATACTCGTTGCAGAACTTGGCATTAAAACTTTCTTATATTTGTAGAAACCAAGCCTTATTAAATGGAACTTCTGAAAATTGTACTCATCACATTGAAAAAAAACTTGCTCATGGCAATTATCCTTGTGGTGTTGGCTGTTGCTGCCGGTGTTGTTCATTTCTACACTCAGTCCATTTCATACGTTTCAAATTTTAAAACGAATAACGGTTTTGTGGATTATACTCTTTTTAAAAGTCTGACTGATTTTAAGCAAATAACGACGGAAGTTTATAATTTACCAGAAGTTGAACTTACTGAATCGGCCAATACTTTGTCGAATTTTAGAGTTTCTTTTGTTGAGGAAACAACTACAAGTATTTCTTTTACCGTAGTTAGTAAAAATCAAAACCATGATCACAAGCTTGCTCAAGAAAGTATACTTAAGCTCATTAATAACAATCGGTTTTTAAATAATACGAATGCGCATGATCTTGAAATATTAGAAAAGAAGCTATTGTTTTTAGATAAAAAAATGAGCCAATTAGATTCCTTAACTATGAATCCCACAGAATTCACCAACATTAGTAGCGTTATGCGGGACTCCTATGAACTCTATATTGAAAAATTAGAATTGGAGGAAAAAATAGAATCGACCGGAAAATTTGATATAATAAAACCAATAACGGACATCAAAATCAACAAAAGACCGATTATAATATTCGTGGTTTTATATTTAATCTTAGCTGCCTTCTTATTTTTAATCTTCAGTAAAAAAGAAAAGTTTCCAGTAGACTAGCCCCTTAGTATATTTTTATAGTGATCACACATTTGATCCACATTTTTTTCCCAATCGTACTTTTCAAACACAAAATCTCTACCTGCGATTCCAAAAGACTTTCGTTTCTCTTGATCTTCAATTAAGATTGCAATTTTAGCAGCCATATCCACTGGGTTATTTGGCTCACAGAGTAATCCTGTTTTTTGATCTAATACTACTTCAGGTAAACCTCCCACACTTGTAGCAACTACTGGCTTTTGGCATGCAGAGGCTTCAACCGCAGACACTCCAAAACTTTCAGCTAGAGAAGCGACTACAACAATGTCCATTTCGTTAAATGCCGTTGGCACCAAATCATGATTTATAAATCCTTTAAATAGAACATTCTTACCGAGCCCTAAGTCATTAGCTTGCTTCCTAAGCGCATCCTCTTCCCTTCCTTCACCAACTATGTGAAGCTCAAATTTCTGATTTGGAAAACGTTCAACAATTATTTTAAACGCATCAATTAAGTCATTAATCCCATAATTTTTCTCTAAGGTTTTAATGATTCCAATGACTATCTTATTAGAAGGTTTTTCACTATTCACCGATCCAGATTTGAAACGTGTTAGATCAACACCAAAAGGAACAACTTCTACTTTTTTAAGCGTATAAAGATTCGTCTCCTTTGCCATTATTTCGCTTGTCGAAAACAAATGCGTGGCCTTGGATAAATTACGTTTTAACAAAATCTTGCTTAAGATTGAAGCTTTAGGTGAATCAAAAATCTCGGTTCCCCAAACAGAAATCAAGAACGGTTTATGCCTTAAAAAAGATCCCAGCAAACCATAGCTAGTTGCATAATGTGCATGTACAATATCTGGTTTAAATCCTTTATATAGCCGTTTCAATTGTTTAATATGTTTGAGATAGCTCAACTTAGAAAATCTTGAACGTTCTCTAAAACGTGTATGATCCGCAAAACTTATTTCAACATTATCGAACTGGTCATAGTAATTATCTGTTGGTTTAGACAAACCAAAGACTGACATCTCATATCCGCGAACGGACAAACCGGAAACCCACTTTTTAGTGTGAATAGAATTAAGATCAGACAAGAGCAATAGCCGCATTTAAACTTAAATTGTTTTAAACAAATCTACTAATTTCTCAAGACCTGCTGCTCTAGAAAATGGATGGTTATCAATTAACTTCACTTCCCGACCTTGTAGTTTGACAATCGCCTCAAGAATTGCCTGTTCAGAATTGGTTGCCCATTCTGCATTAGGATAATTCGAAAGAATAGATTGGATTCCACCAGATCGAACTTCACCCTCTGTGATGACAAGTATTTTTTTATTTAGAGCGATATAATCATAAGTTTTTGTAGGAGTTTCAAAAGCTTTCCCACCCGTTAATACCGTACAAATTTCAGTTTGATTAATTTGATCTAATAACTCATTATATGGGATAAATCCCTGCGACGAAATCCGTTCATTATTCATTTTATCAACTTGCTGATTCTCTTGTCCTACTTGCCTAAAAGAAAGTGATTCACTGTCAGCAATGACTTGCAATAAAGCATCCATTTTAAAATCGGAATACAACTTGCCTCCATTGAGTATTTGCCCTGTCTTTATTGCCGAAGAATTTAGTTGTTCACTCTTTAATATCTCGTCATCAAAGCCATTTGAAATAACATAAACCTTGTTAACATAGGGCATTTGCGCTTTGCAAATATCATTAACAGTTGTTACGGCATCCGCCATTTTATTGAATCGCTTTTCAAAATAGCTTTTCAATGTTTTTTTTAACCATTTATCTCCATGCCTTGGATTATAGCTAAAGGGATCGCGGTAATCTAGAATAACTTTACATTTAAAGCGTTTTTTCAAAAATGCTCCGACACCAAAATGCATAAAAGGCCCGCCTGAAAAAACAACAATATCATAATCAAAATTGGCTTGCTTTGTAAAATACGCTCTTAAATCACTCTTCCAATTTAAGCCCTGATCCTTAATTAATTTACGCAATAAACCACTAGATTTCTCAGGAGGTAAAAACGTGATATTCTTTGATTGATTTACTTGCTCAGTTGCAGTAAGCACATCACACGATATACCATGATGATGCAAGTTATTAGCCCAATACGTAGTACGTTTGGCGCCAACCCCAGGATAAGGATCAAAAAAATAACTAATGAATAATACTTTCACGTTTTTCGTATAACATTTTTTTTAGTAAAAAATTGCTTGCTGCGAATAATATAAGCGGCCAAATTAATAATTTCAAAAATAAGAAATTCACAAAGCCTGAGCCAACCACCCATTTCACGGTTAAGGCCACATAAAACGCCAATAGCCATGGTTCTTTTGCGTTTTTCAGCAAAAACAAGTGAACCGATTGTACAACAAAACCCACTACCAGGGGAGCAATAATTAATCCTATATATCCGTAGTTCGCCCAAGCTTCTCCCATGTAAAATCCAGAATATAAATTCCCAGTTCCAGCATTAACTGTTTCTGGGTGGACGTACATTTTTAAAAGCCGTGCAGATTCTACCGCATTCATACTAGTTTGATCGATTATAAAGCTAGGAACTCCAACGCCGTAGGTCTCTACTGTAATGACATCTGGAAAAAGTTCCAGGGAAAGTGGAAAGCCAAAATAACCAATCAAAAACGTTCGTCCATAAAAACCTGAGTTAGTTCGAAACAATTGATCTGTGATGCTGTGATCCGTTGTAAAACTATACCCAACTAGAATAGCCACAACCGGCAGCACAACAAATGTTACGAAGGTTTTCTTTGAGATTCCACCTGAAATAAAAACCTCTAGGATGGCAAAACCCAAAATATAAAATGCAACAGGCGCCTTTTGTACATCATGGCTTACCAAGATGAGCGCAATAAGTAGGTTAACGCTAAAAATTGCAACAAAAAACAAGCTTTTATACTTGCGCATTAAAATGTATGAGTAATAAGACACCACCGGAATCATAATAAGACCCAATAGGTTTTTAATGTAAATGATACCTCCAAAATTACGACGTGCCGTAATCCGATCAATGTTTGCTTGATTGGAGTCACCCTCTACTAAAAGCGTGTACAAGGGAACATTCTTTGTGTTAATCAAAATATAACCCAACACCATAATGGCAAAAATTGTCAACACTAACAGTACTTTTTTGTTTCTATCCAAAGAACCAGCAATCTCAATAGGCGCTTTTAAATAGGTGTCAAATAATTTACGCCCATTTACCTTGAAAATTTTATTGAGCATTATCATACCTAAGGGCATAATTAAAATGGAGTACATAGTCCATGCCCAGGCCTCTAACTTAACGGCATCTGATACAACTGCAACATCTGGATGATAATCTAAGCGACCCATTGCTAAAAGCACTGAAGCTATTAAGCCAGAAGTAACAATTTGCACATAAAACACATAGGACACTGTGTTGAGTTTCAATAGAGACATTGATCCACAGGCTATGCGAAACATGCTTATAGAAGCAAATGTGCATAAAATGGAGACTATAATAATCAATGCATTCATTGGTCAGCTTTTTTTGCTGTGTTGATTAGGGCTAAAATAAAAAATGAATAACAGACGAAGCCACTTCCTGCTAATAACATAAAGGTTAATTCAAAATCCTTAAAATAATAATAACCTAAGAGTAATGCGGTAATTTGGCTGAGTAAAAAGATTAAATTTTGTCTAAACTCAACACCAATTTTGCGCACAGCGGTAAATAGTGTGGATTGAGAAAAGTAAACAAAACGGACCAAGAAGAATGGAGCAAAATAACTGGCGAGTACTCCTGCACGTCCGTAATCATCCCCAAACACGAAGGCAAATAAAGGTTCTCCGAAAAAGAAAATCACCGTCATAGGTATGAGCATAAAAAGAAACAATCGAATACTTGATTTTTTAATATATCCGCTAATAGGTTTCCCCTCATTTAAATCACTAGAAATCTTTTGATAAAACACTTGAGAAACCGAACGCCCAATCATTGTAATTGGTGCATTTAAAACCCGTGTTATGGCATCAAAAAGACCCGAGACAAATGAGCCGTAAAAACCGAAGATCATAAAGGTTGGCAATTGTAAGGCTAACATATTTAACAATCCTGAAGGCAAACTCTTAGAAGGGAAGTCTGCATATTTTTTCAAATTTTCTCGGGTATCTCCTACCTCGCCTTTTATCAACTTTAATTTGGAGGCAGACAGAAATACTATACTGGTTACAAATCCGATTATATAGCCAAAAAACAATCCGAAAAAACCAAAATTAGCGGCACCAAAAACACCATAAGCTGCATTTGTACTAACCGCTTGCGCAATTCTATTCTTCGACAATGTTTTATAGGCTTTGTGGCGTGTAAACAAATAATTCAACGCATTATAGATTGTCAATAAGAAAACACCAATAGGTACAAAGTAAATAAGGTATTTAACGAGATTAATATCTGTGACATCAGTCGGATCAATCAATTCATGAACTTGAATGAGTTCCAAAATTTGATCTGCCGTAAACAATAGCACTATTAATAGAATTACATTAAAGATGAGTGATAGAATAATTGACAAACGAAAGATCGCCCTTGCATTTTTATCCTCTTTCGGCAAGACAATTGCCATTTCATAACGTCCTGTTGCCAAAACAGCCAAGATACCCACAGCGCTTGCATATAAGGACATGATTCCAAAATCAGAAACGGTAAAAATTCGACGCAGAACTAGCTGCATGGCGATTCCAATTATTTGGGCAATGACAGTTCCCTGAAGTAATATCAGAACATGCCGCAAAAGCTCACTTTTACCAAGTATGCGTTTAATCATTGGCAACAAAGTTAACCGAAGATTTTGAATTGATTCTATGCATGCGGATTAATAACCTGAACAAATTATTTAAAGATGAAAGGGCAAAAAGCAGTCGTTTTAACCACGTGTCGAATCCTTACTTCTGCTTGAAGGTTTCTTATTCAATAGCAAAAATTGAATGATACCTACCAAATAGCCGAAACCATAACTAAAATGTAAGACCGGGAAGATGCACGCTATTTTGAATCCTTCAAACAAAGATTTTGAAGCTTTTAAACCGCTTGCTAAAGCCAAAACAGTGTAAAGACCGACTCCCGCTAAAACAATCCACCAAAACAAGGGTAAAAAAAGTGAGATTAGAATACCGCCCATTAATCCTAAAACAAAAAACAAGGGCACCATTTGCCGAATGGTCGTGATGGTTTTATGTTTCTTATTGACATAAACTTTCCAATAACCGTATTGATAATATTGTTTGTATAATTTTGAAACTGAACCGCGCACATAATAGTTAGAGACAATGCTTGGGTCGAAAAAAATTTTATATCCTGCCTTGGTGACTTTATAATTATACTCATCATCTTGATTTCGAACCAAATCTTCATCAAAACCACCAATTTCATAATGGATTTTTTTCCAATAAGCACCAAAAGCAACCGTATCTACAAACCCAGCTTCGCCTCCTACTCTAAAAGTAGCATTACCCACTCCAAAAGCAGATGACATTGCTTTTGATATCAATTCACCCGCTTTATTTTCGTAAATATTCATGATTTGACCACCGGCGCAACCGATTGTTGAATCATTCAGCAGAACTGCTACGTTTTTACTTACAAAATCAACATTTAAAAAGGCATGTCCCCCTAAAATAATAAAAATCTCGCCTTTGGAATTATCAACGCCTAAATTGAGGGCATGTGGCGTGAATCTGGCTTCATTATCAATCAAGCGAACACGTTCGTCACTATATCCGCTCACAATTCCCCGTGTGCCGTCATCACTCATCCCATCAACAATGAGCACCTCAAAATCTCCCGCATAGTCTTGCGTTAAAATGGCATCAATGTTTTTAGCGATATAATTAGCCTCGTTACGACAAGGAATTATGATACTTACGGTAGGCTTCAAAATGATTTATTTTAATTGATCCAACGAATCACTTCAAATGTTTCGGCGTATTTCGTATTAATTTGCACACCTCTAACGGTTGCTAATGATTCAATAAAATGTTCATTTGCGTATGGGCGGTGGGCTTGCGATTCGTATTTCTTTAAAGCACTAATTTTGGCTTTCAAATTTTTCTCACTCAGTTTAAAAAAGCAAGACGTTTGAAAAGAAATATTATTCCAAGGCATTTCATAAGAAAGAATGGTAACGAATTTAAACGCTCTTAAGCCTTCCTCTGCAACGGTTTTATGATCTTGGTGTAAATCTGTCAACGCTGGAATAAAAACGATATCTGGTTGGATATCCGTTCTTAATTTAATGATATCGTCTAAGATTGCTTGGCGGTGATAATTGAATGTACGTACCTCATAATCCAAGAGGATTAGATTTTCATCCTTTACACCTAATGCTTTCACGGCAGCTTTAACTTCCGTCACTAATATGTCTGATGGGAAATGTGATAACACAGATTGTTTGCATGGAGAAAAGGCTACGTAAAAAACCTCATTTCCTTCTTCAATAAGTTTGTTTATTGTACCTCCACATCCAAATTCACCATCATCCGTATGTGGGGCAAGTACCAAAATTTTCTTCATCTGTGTTTTTTTCTATATCTGTAAATACGGGAAGTGACTCAAATATGTTCTACGAAATTAACCGATTTCAAACAAAAAGCGATCTTTCTTAGTTAGAAAGGCTGCTTTTAACGTTTGAATGTGTGTTTTTTTTTAGTACTTAAAATTTGACCACTGAATTTCGATCAACGAATTACGAAGTGAATTTTTAGTTCATTATTCAAAATCTTACTTACCCAAGTTCCGCTTTGCAGTTTCTATACTTTTTCGATAATAAGAACTGAAAAATCAATTAAACGATCTTCTAAATCAAATTTTTTCATTTCGATTTACTTCTAAATTCAATATTACTGTATGTTGACAGTTTTAATTTCGAATGCTGAATGTCGATCAACGAATTTCGAAGTGATTTTTTACTTCTTTAATTCAACATTCCGCTTGTTCATCACACTAATAACTATTGCCTAATAACTATTTAGCATAATGCACTGCTCTGCTTTCTCTAATCACAGTCACCTTAACCTGTCCAGGATAAGTCATTTCATTTTGAATTTTTTGAGAAATAATAAATGAAAGTTCATCTGCGCGTTGATCGTTTACCTTTTCGGCTTCTACCATTACTCTAAGCTCACGTCCAGCTTGAATTGCGTATGACTTAATTACACCATCAAATCCAAGTGCTGTTGTTTCCAACTCTTTAATTCTTTTAATGTATGATTCTGCTATTTCTCTACGTGCACCTGGTCTTGCACCAGAAACGGCATCACAAACCTGTACAATTGGAGAAATTAACGTTGTCATTTCAATTTCGTCGTGGTGAGCGCCAATTGCATTACATACATCTGGTTTCTCGCCATGCTTTTCAGCTAGCTTCATTCCCAAAATAGCATGCGGTAATTCCGGCTCATCTTCTGATACTTTTCCAATATCGTGTAATAAACCTGCACGTTTTGCAATTTTCACATTTAAGCCTAACTCAGCAGCCATGATAGCACAAAGGTTAGCTACTTCGCGCGAGTGCTGCAATAAGTTCTGTCCGTAAGACGAACGATACTTCATTCGCCCAACCATACGCATTAACTCGGGGTGCAATCCATGAATTCCTAAATCAATACAAGTTCTTCTTCCCGTTTCAACAATCTCCTCGTTCAATGATTTTCTTGTTTTAGCTACCACCTCTTCAATACGTGCTGGGTGAATTCTACCATCAGAAACCAATTGATGCAAGGCTAATCTTGCTACTTCTCTTCGTACAGAATCAAAACATGAAAGGATAATCGCCTCAGGCGTATCATCTACAATAATTTCAACTCCAGTAGCGGCTTCAAGCGCTCTAATATTTCTTCCTTCACGACCAATAATTCGGCCTTTCATTTCATCACTTTCAATTCTGAAAATTGAAACTGAATTCTCAATTGCTTGTTCTGTAGCAACGCGCTGTATAGCTTGCACTACAATTTTCTTCGCTTCACCAGTCGCATTAATCTTAGCTTCATCAACAATGTCTTTAATATATGACATTGCATCTGTTCTTGCTTCATCCTTTAAAGCATCCATCATTGTGGCTTTTGCTTCATCTGGCGAGTATCCCGAAATTTTAGATAATTCGTTCACTTGCTTTTGGTGTAGTTTAATGATCTCAGACTTTTTAGATTCAATCAACTCAACTTGCGTTTCCACATCCTTTTTCAAACCTTCTACCTGCTTGTTTTTGCGGTTAATGTCTTCTAATTGATGATTTAATTTTTTGTCTTTCGCCTTCGTTTTATCCTCTAAACTTTGAACATTACGTTCTCTATTTCTTACTGCTTTTTCGTGCTCATCTTTCAAGTGTAAAAAACGTTCTTTCGCTTGCAATATCTTATCCTTCTTGCGCGATTCTCCGTCAGCCTCAGCCTCTTTTATGATGTTTTCAGCTTTGCCTTTCAGAATGCTTTTTTGCAGTAAAAAAACAATTATTCCACCTGCAACCACTCCAATAACCGCACCTATTATGATACTCGTAAGTTCCATATTATATATATCTAATAATTAATAGTTCAATCTCCACTTCCTGGGTCATTTCACCCTGAAAAACGGCAGAAAAAGCATTGATTAACTTGACGGTTTAAGCGTCAATTTTATCAATAATATTACGAAGATCTTCGTTAAAAGCTGTAGGATCGAAAGAAGGGGCCTGCTCTTCAGCAGCGGTATTTTGTTGTACGGCTATCTGTAAAGCCGTCATTGCCAGTAAATCTTGCATATCCTTTACTGCATAGCTTCCCTGAAGCTTTTGAATATTCGAATTAATTCGATCTGCAGCACTACGGATAGCACTTTCTTCTTCCTTCTTTATTGTTAAAGGATAAGTCCTTCCGGCGATTATTATCTTAAGAGCTATCTTATCCATTATTGTCTACACTTTTAGCAAAGAAATACATCTGTCAATTTCTTTTACCATTTCTCCTATTTTGTTTTTGAGATCAGCCTGATTTTCCCCAGGTTGCTCATTTTTTAACGTTTCATTCTGTTTGGTCAAGAGTTCCAACGCTTCATTTTTTTTTGTCAATTCATTTTTCAGAGCCTCAATTTCTTGATTTAGCTTTAGGGAATTAGCTTTTGACTCTCTCAAGTTTGAAAGCAATCCTGTAACCTTCCCATCTAATTCTTCAAGTAATTTTTTCGTCTCCGACATTGTTAAACCAACTTCAAAATAGTTGGACAAAAGTACGATTCAGATTGCCAACTTCAAAGGATTTAGGAATGATTTATTAAAAACGTTTTTTTAATAATAAAAGATGATTCAGTAGAAAGTAAGCATAGATGGAACTAATTTTGCATTACCCATTACATACACGCTCAAAAAAAACAGAATTGCATGAAATATTTATTCTTCATTTTAACCTTTACCGCACTAGTAGCTATTGGTCAAAATTACGAACCTAAAACGATTGACTTTGAGTCGATTGAGTTCGCTGCGCCTTTAAAAATCCCGTTAATATTAGCTGGTAATTTTGGTGAAATGCGTGGGAATCACTTTCACACAGGGCTGGACATTAAAACAAAAGGTGTTAGTGGTCAAAAAGTAATTGCAATTCAGGACGGTTATATTTCACGTGTGCGTGTTTCACCTTGGGGATATGGAAACGCAATATATATTGACCACCCAAGTGGAATCACGAGCTTATATGCCCACTTAAGCAATTACCCTCCCGCAATTGACTCTTTCATTTATGCGCAACAGGCGTTAACTGAATCCTATGTTCTTGACGAAATTGTACTTCAGGATTCATTTTTTGTAAAAAAAGGTCAAATAATCGCCTATTCAGGAAACTCAGGAAGTTCATTTGCACCACATCTTCATTTTGAAATAAGAGAAACAGCTACTGAGCACGCTTTGAATCCGCTTTTATTTAAAACTATGCGTACGAAAATAAAAGACACCACTCCTCCAAAGGTTTCTGGCATTAAATTGTATGCGATTACTGAAAAAGGATTTATGATTCCAGGTAAATCAAAATATTACACTTGTCGCTTAGTTGGCAAAAAATGGGTTATAAACGAGAACAAACCAATTGACATCAATCATTTGATTACAGAAAACTCAATGCTCGGCATTGGATTTCACACAACGGATAAATTAGATGCTGCTGGAAACGTTTGTGGTGTTCATCACACTGTCTTATCACACAACGGTACGAAAAAACACGAACAGCAAATAGACTATATTAATTTTGATCACAATCGTTTTCTAAATTCGCATCAAGATTATTACGAGTTCAAGCAAAACAAGAAAAACATTCACAAAAACTTTACCACAGTCATTAATCCTTTAACAATTTATCCTCAAAATGATGGGAAAATTAAATGGGAAGAATGTGCCGGAACTTATGAATTTGATGTGTATGATGCACATGGGAACGCACATACAATTAGTTTCACACTTGGCAGTGCAGTAAAAAAACCATCCGCAAATCCTTTTGACAAAACAGGCGCTTACTTTTTCCCGGATGTGGTAAACACCCACATTACCGAAGATTTTCAAGTTTTAATTGAGCCCGGCTGTTTTTATGAGCCTTTACAAAAAATAGTGAGCACTGACTCGAACAGTAAATATTTGAGCCCTATTTATCAGTTTTCAGAATACACAATTCCAGTACAAAGCAAATATGACGTCCGCATACAAGTACCAGAACAGTACAAAGACTTACCAAGTTATAAATTTGGAATTGGGCTAATTTCGGATCGTGGCTATTTAAGCTTTTTGGGTGGAAATTATGTGGACGGTTGGGTTGAAGCTCGCGCTCGAAACTTTGGCCAATTTGTTTTGGTCTTAGATACGGTTGCTCCGAAAATTACACCTTTAGACTTTAACGAGGGCAAAACCATTACGAAGTACAATACGTTGGAACTAGAAATCCACGACAATCTCGCGGGCGTTATGGAATACAAGGCTTATTTAAATGACAAATGGGTACTGATGAAATATAACCGTAAAAAAAGACGCTACATTATACCGCTTAATGCGCGTAGCCGACCAATATTACTAACGGGCAAAAATACCGTTCGTATTACTGCCAAAGATGGCAAAGGCAATTCTGAAGAGAAATCTTATACGCTTATTTATTAGTACTTAGATCGCTGCGCTGTTAGTACTTAGATCGCTGCGCTGTTAGTACTTGGATCGCTACGCTTTTAGTATTTGATTCCTAAGCAAGAACACTGAGGTTGCACGAAGTGCAAAAACTCGAAGGGTGGATGTTATCTTTAGACAGATAAACGCAAAAAAGCTCAGACGATAAATGTCTGAGCTTTTTTTTTTAGGTTCTTTACGTGACTATTTGCCTACTTCAAAAGTTAATTTTAAAGCCATTCTATATTCGCTTACTTTTCCATCAACTACAACTGCACTTTGATCTTGTACATATACTGAACGTATATTTTTGATTGATTTTGAAGCTTGTTTTACTGCTTTTGCTGTTGCGTCTTCCCAACTTTTTGAAGAGCTTGATAACACTTCAATTACTTTCATTACTGCCATTTTTCTTAATTTTTAGTTAAATAGTTGTGAAAAGTTAACACTTTTAAAGCAAAGACAAATTTTAGCTTTAAATTTATCTATCAATGAGTAATAAAAATCTACGAACTGTCATAATCTTGGGAATAGCATCTATTCTCAGCATTCTTACGATTCAGTTTTTCTGGATTAAAAAGAACATAGAGTTTCAAGAAACGAATATTGCGATCCAAAACAAACAAGATAGCTTGAGTCAAATTCAATTCGGCGATCAAGTTAGCATTGCATTAAAAAAAGTAGCTGACGAGATTCAGCGCATCAACCAACAACCTGGTGACCTTTACGGAAACGTGAAGCAATTAACATCCAATTATTTCACAGTTGAATTACAGGATACTTTGCATCCGTTTTTATTAGAACTCTTATTAAAGCATGAGTTTTATGACCATAATATCACAGAAGATTTTCAATACGGAATCTACGATTGCTTTTCAGACAGTATAATCTACGGTGACTATATTCGCTACGAAGGTGACTCGACCTTTACCAATGCGCATACTGAGAATGAATTAAATCAAAAATTGCAACTCAAACTCAATTCAGATCTTCATTATTTTTCTGTTGTTTTTCCAACAATTGAAAACATATCATTAGAGGAACTACCCAATGATGTTACACCTTGGTATTATATGTTTGCCATTATTTTATTCGTTTTGGTCTTTTTTGGATTCTCCATTTCCGTGATCTTTAAGCAAAAAAAGCTCTCTGAAATTAAAAATGACTTTATTAACAATATGACCCATGAGCTTAAAACTCCAATAGCCACAATTGGTATTTCGAGTGAGACACTGATGAATTTAAACCCGGACAACGACAACGCTAAGGATAAACTATTGCGCTATGCAAGCATCATCTACAAAGAAAATAAACGCTTAGAATCTCAAGTTGAGCGCGTTTTAAATGTTGCCAATCTCGATAAAAGTGAAATCAATTTAAATCCAACGGTCTTCGATATTCATGAAATAATTGAAGAAGCCAAGGAAAATTTTGAATTTAATCAATTGGAAGAAAATGGTGGTGAAATACAAATTGATCTCGCAGCAGAAGAAGCCATCTTAAATGCAGACATTGTGCATATCACAAACATTATTAACAACCTATTGGATAATGCCATTAAATACTGTGATAAAACACCAAACATTTTGGTGTCAACTCACAATCATAAAGGTAAAATTGTTGTGAATTTTAAGGATAACGGAAAAGGTATTTCAAGAGAAAATTTAAAATATATCTTCGATAAATTCTATAGAGTACCCACTGGGAATTTGCATGATGTAAAAGGTTTTGGATTAGGCCTGTTTTATGTCAAAACAATTATTGAAGAACTAAGTGGAACAATCCAAGTCAAAAGTGTTTTGGGTAAAGGGAGTGAGTTTATCATAAGCCTTCCTGTCAGCAAAAAGAGTAGTTAAAAATTTTAGCATTATAGCAATGGATAGAAAAATTAAAATATTATTGGTTGAGGATGATTTCAATTTGGGTTTTGTAGTGCAAGATCAATTAAAATCTGAAGGTTTTGATGTATGCTTGTGTACCGACGGGGTTGAAGGTTTACAACGGTACAATGCCGAACTATTTGACATGTGCATATTTGATGTAATGATGCCGAAAAAAGATGGCTTCACGTTAGCAAGAGACATTCGTAAAATGGACGTTAAAATTCCCATTTTATTCCTTACAGCAAAAAATCAAACGGAAGATAAAGTGGCAGGTTTTAAAGCAGGTGGAGACGACTATTTAACCAAACCTTTTAGTACAGAAGAATTTTTATTGCGTGTAAAAGCAATTCTCAAAAGGGTAGATCTAATTGACGCGAAGGAAATTCAAACGTCTTTTGATTTAGGAAATATTGTTTTTGACAGTGAAAACTTCAAATTAGTGTATGCAGACGCCACTGAAAAAAAACTAACAAAAAAAGAAGCGAAGATTTTACTCTTATTGGTTCAAAATCGGAATAAAGTTTTGACTAGAGATATTGTATTAAATGCCGTGTGGGGACAGGATGATTACTTTGTTGGGAGAAGTTTAGACGTTTTTATCACCAAATTAAGGAAGTATTTAAAGCTAGACGACACTGTAAGTATTAGCAACATTCACGGTGTTGGATTTAAACTAGAAGTCAATGAGTAAACCTGAAATATCTTGGGCAGATTTTGCAAAATTGGACATCCGAACCGGAACAATTGAAGCTGCCGCGATATTTGAAAAAGCCCGCGTTCCTGCTTATCAGCTTAAAGTGAATTTTGGCGAATTAGGAATAAAAAAAACATCCGCCCAACTAACAAAACGCTATAAACCCACAGACTTAATTGGCAAACAAGTAATAGCCGTAGTGAATTTTCCGCCCAAACAAATTGCGAATTTCATGAGCGAGTGCTTAATTCTTGGGGCTGTGAATGGTGATGATGTTATCATTATTCAGCCCGATTCTAAAGTTATAGACGGCCTCGCAATCGGCTGATGAATGTCATAAATAGATTCAGCATAAATATGTATCTTTGTCGCAAAATTGAACCTATGAATAAGAAATTAATAATTGGATTAGCTATCGCAAGTTTTGCAGGATTGTACTCGTGCGGTGGTACTGAAGTAATAGATGAACCTACAGATGCTGACTCTACAGCAGTTGTTGAAGCGATTGACACTACTGAGGCTGAACCAGAAATTCCTCTAGCTTTTGACGGTGTTGATAAAGGTGATTACACTTTATATGGACACAGTGAAATTGATGCTGACGGAAGTGAAACCACAGTTGAAGCAATGAATGCAGCAATGGCTGAAAACGGTGCCTTTGAAGGCAAAGTTGCAGTTACAATCAACGAAGTTTGCCAAATGGCTGGATGTTGGATTACCTTTGAAAACGGTGATGAGGATCCAATTCGTGTTTTCTTCAGAGATCACTTCACAATTCCTACTGAAACAGCAGCTGGAACAGAAGCTATTTTATACGGAGCAACTGAAATTGACACACAAACTGTTGAGTTTCAAAAGCACCTTTTAGATGACGCTGCTGCAACTGGAGATGAAGTTCCCCAAGAAGAATATGACGCAATTACAGAAGATTTAATTACAACATCTTTTGATTGCGAGTCTATTTTAGTGAAGAAATAAATTGAATTGCTGAGATATATCATTTGGGATTAATAAAAAAACCCTGACATTTATTGTCAGGGTTTTTTTATGGCAAAAATTTCACAATTTATTACCAGGAGATCCCTATTTTAATTAATAACCTATTTAATTATGCCACGCCCAAAGACAAAAGAAGAACTCTTAGCTCAGAGTAAAAAAAATTATCAGCGTTTACTCGATTTAATTGCGAGCTACTCGAAAGAAGCCCTTGACAAGGATTTTGTGAATTGTAATATGAATCGGAATGTGCGTGATTGCATTACGCATTTGCACGAGTGGCACCTGATGGTTTTGGACTGGTATAGGATAGGAAATACGGGCGAAAAACCAAAAATCCCAGCAGAAGGTTATACATGGAAAACCTTGCCCGATTTGAATAAAAAAATTTGGGAACAATACCAAGAAACGGATCTTGAAACGGCCCTGAAATTATTTGAAACTTCTTATCAAAAAATCCGCTCATTAATTGAGAATCATTCAGACAATGATTTATTTGAAAAGAAAAAATATAACTGGACTGGTAGTACATCACTTGCTGCATACCTCATTTCATGTAGCGTTGCTCATCATGACTGGGCTTATAAACGCATAAAAAAATCTTTGAAGAAAGTGAAAGTCTAAATCGCGGTAAATATTTCCGCTGTTGCTCCTACTCTATCATTCATAAATGCCAGTACTTCGTCACGTATATCCAAAGCCTTCAATTTATTGAATCGACTTTGAAACTCTTCAGCATCATTCACAGAAAAACCAATGCCATTTTCGATAAAATCATAAGCTTCTTGAAACTTAGCAAAAGAACTACCAAATATCACGGGAACACCAAAACATGCTGGCTCTAAAATATTGTGCAATCCTTTACCAAAAGCACCACCTATATAAGCGATATCTGCATATTGGTATACATTCATCAACATCCCAATATTGTCGATTATTAAAACGTCAGCCATGCTGCCTTCCACTAATTTTGAATACCGAACACTTGGTTTAGTAAACTTCGCTTCTAAAGCTGTCACCCTTTTTGCATCAATTTCATGCGGAGCAACAATTACCTTCCAATCAAAATTAGTGTGATTCATGGTTGCCATTAGCACCGCTTCATCCTCTGCCCAAGACGAACCAATAACTAGTACTTTTTTGCCATTAATAAAATTCTCAATTTCTGGATAAGATTGAACTTTCTTCGCATTTCCCATGACCCGATCATAGCGTGTATCTCCTGAAACAGTTGAAGTAACCCCCGCGTTTTTCAAAATATCGGCCGATTTTTCATCCTGAACAAAAATATGATCGAAAGCTTTGAGTACTTTTAATAGATATCCTCCGTACCATTTAAAAAATACTTGATTTTTTCTAAATACCGCAGAGATTGAATAAACGGCCGCTCCTGCTTTTTTTGCTTCAAAAATATACTGCGCCCAAAATTCATACTTCACAAAAAACACTTTTTCCGGCTGCACTTTTGCTATAAATCGAGCGACATTTGCTTGTGTTTCTTGCGGTAAATAAATGACTAAATCTGCCAGCTCATAATTCTTGCGAATTTCATAACCCGAAGGTGAAAAAAAAGTAATCACAACCTGACAGGCTTCTTCATTCTTCAATTTTTCAATCAAAGGGCGCCCTTGTTCGAACTCACCTAAACTTGCACAATGAAACCAATAAACCGGACGTTCGTCTAGTTTCCAATTATCCAAGACTCCCCACACTTCTTGGCGGCCTTGCATCCATTTTTTCGCCTTAGGATTCCATAAGGATGCTATTCGAATCATGAACGAATAACTGCGGACTCCAATAGTGTATAATAGGCGCATTAATAAGAATAATATTCACCGCGTGTTCTATGACTGATCGGTAAAATCCAACCCACTTTAAAACCGTACAATAAATCTAACTTTAAATCCGTCTCTGGTCCGCCTGTGTCAAAATTATAGGTGCGCACATTTTTTGTTAAGCCCTGCGAAAATTCAAAACCGCCATAAAACTTAATCAAGCGAAAATCGGACTGATACAAATAACCAATAAACTGTTTACTTGAAACCCCCATGGTTAATTTATCATATCCCTGTCGGTAGGGCCCTTCTAATTGCGGAACCACATCAAACAAACTTTCAATTCTAATTTTATGCACCAAATAACCCAAACCAAAATTCACCCACAAACCAGAATTAGGATTGTTTCCTAATTGATTGAAAACATAACCTACCGAGGCATAAGCACTAGCACCGCGCATTAAAAATAGCACATTCGCTTCTTGACCAGCCGAACTTGTTATTGTTCCAAAAGAATTGTACAAGTTCTCAAATATTGTTTGGTCTTTTAATTTGCTTCCAAAAATGAATCCGCCACTCACGCCAACGGTTAAGTTGTTTTTAAATTTAGCATCAATATCAAGACCTAACTGATTGTTAAAGCCCCAGCGATCAGCCAAGTCACCCCCCGTAAAGTTTGCCTTATAGTTTAGGCCAACTAATATATTACTGACCGTCGAGTCTTTTAAGCTTTTCTGAGCGTAAGTTCCAAAAACTGATAAAAACAAAAAAAGAAAGAAAATTTTCATGTTGCGAATTTAAATAAAGCGAGTCAAAGAAACGCTTAAAAGAAATAATTATTGGCTATATTCGCAAAGTTTATAGAATTGATTAATGAAATTTAACATATGAAACCGACCTGCTGAAAAAAGTAGTTGGGAAAATTGCTCCCCTCGTTTTCAATAAAAGGCCGTTTTATCTGTTAAGAAAAGTAAAATTTTAGATGAAACAAATTCAGATGGTAGATTTGGTTACTCAGTATGAGAAAATCAAATCAGAAGTTAACGAAGCCACACAAAATGTTTTTCAAACCGCCCAATTTATTAATGGTCCTGAGGTTAAAACATTCCAAGCAGATTTAGAAAAATATTTAGGCGTAAAGCACGTCATTCCATGTGCAAATGGTACAGATGCATTGCAAATAGCTTTAATGGCTTTAGGTTTAAAGCCGGGCGACGAAGTTATTACCAGTGATTTTACCTTTGCTGCAACGGTTGAAGTAATTGGCTTATTACAATTAACACCAATCATTGTTGATGTTGATATGGATACTTTTAATATTTCATTAGCTGAAATTGAAAAAGCCATCACACCAAAAACAAAGGCTATTATCCCTGTGCACCTATTTGGTCACTCGTGCGATATGAAACCTTTATTGGATTTAGCCAAAAAGCATAATATTTATCTTGTTGAAGATACTGCGCAAGCTATTGGAGCAAAATATACTTTCCCTGATGGAACGGTTAAAAGTGCTGGTACTATGGGAGAAATTGGAACAACTTCTTTTTTCCCTTCTAAAAACTTAGGATGCTTTGGAGATGGTGGTGCCATTTTCACGAATGATGATGAATTGGCCGCTATTATGCGTTCCATTGTAAATCATGGAATGGGTGAACGTTATTATTATGACCGTTTAGGCGTGAATTCACGTTTAGATTCTGTTCAAGCCGCTGTGCTTAGAATCAAGTTAGGACATTTAGATACTTATATAGCGGCACGTCAAAACGCAGCTGCTTATTACTCTAATTTCTTTGCCGATTTTGACAACGTTGAAACACCTACAATTGCGGATTATTCGACACATGTATTTCACCAATACACGTTAAAAATTGAAGGTCTAGATCAATATGCACTGCAAGATTTCATGAAATCAAAAGGAATTCCTGCTATGATTTATTACCCTATGCCTTTGCACACGCAAAAAGCTTATGGGGCTGAGAATTTCGAACACGAAGCTTTCCCGAATACCAATGCGCTTTGCAAATGTGTAATTTCTTTACCAATGCATACAGAGTTGGATGACGAGCAGTTGGCCTATATCTGCAGTGCTATGAAAGAATTCTTAACTTAATTATTCCGTTCCTTTAAACATCAAAAAACTGGTGTTGATTGAAAATAAAATTGCTTAAATCAAATGAAAAAAATTGCTGTAATCGGATCAGGATATGTGGGATTAGTAAGCGGAACCTGCTTTGCTGAAACTGGAAACGAGGTTATCTGTGTTGATATTGACACGGATAAAGTCATCAAAATGCAAAACGGTGAAGTTCCAATTTACGAACCACATTTAGATGTTATTTTTGAAAGAAACATCCGTCAAAACCGTTTAACGTTTAGCACCGATTTAAAGGCGGCTGTTGATGCTTCGGAGATTATCTTTTTAGCCTTACCAACACCTCCGGGTGAAGATGGTTCGGCAGATTTAAGTTATATCCTTGGTGTGGCAGTTGAACTTGGTAAAATAATGACCGAGTATAAAGTCATTGTCGATAAATCTACCGTTCCAGTTGGAACTGCGGAAAAAGTGCATGCGGCCATTGCCAAAAATGCAACAGTTGAATTTGATGTCGTTTCAAATCCTGAATTTTTAAGAGAAGGCTTTGCAGTGGATGATTTTTTAAAACCTGACCGTGTTGTTATTGGCACTCAATCTGAACGGGCAAAAACGGTAATGAAAGATTTGTATAAACCATTTGTTAGACAAGGTAATCCTATCCTGTTTATGGATGAGAAATCTGCAGAACTAACAAAGTATGCAGCAAATTCTTTTTTAGCAACCAAGATCACCTTCATGAATGAAATTGCTAATTTTTGCGAATTAGTTGGGGCTGATGTGGATGCTGTTAGAATTGGAATTGGATCAGATACTAGAATTGGTAAACGCTTTTTATTTCCAGGAATTGGATATGGCGGAAGCTGCTTTCCAAAAGATGTACAAGCATTAGTTAAATCTGGAAACGAGGCCAATTATAAATTTCAAATAATTGATGCCGTATTAAAAGTAAACAATATACAAAAACTGCGTTTGGTTGAAAAACTCAAGAATCATTACGGTGATTTAAGTGGGAAAAGTTTTGCCCTTTGGGGATTAGCTTTTAAACCCGACACAGATGACATTAGAGAAGCACCAGCATTGTACATAATTGACGCTTTATTAGCTGCCGGCGCAAGCATTACAGCTTACGATCCAGAAGCAATGGATAACGTTAAGTCAATATACGGTGACAAAATTGAATACGCAACAACAGAATATGGCGCTCTTGAAAATAAAGATGCATTGCTGATCGCTACCGAATGGGGAGCATTCAGAAATCCAAATTTTGATAAAATAAAAGCGGCGTTAGTTGCTCCAAAAATATTCGACGGTCGAAATCTTTTCGATTTAGAAGAAATGGAAAACAAAGGAATCTACTATGAAAGTATTGGTAGAGCAACAGTAATTGGCTAAAATGAAGATACGAAAAAAAATATTAATCACAGGCGCAGCTGGCTTTTTAGGTTCGCATCTTTGTGATCGTTTTATTAAAGATGATTACCATGTAATTGCAATGGATAACCTCATCACTGGAAGACTAAAGAACATTGAACATCTTTTTCCATTGGAAAATTTCGAGTTCTACAACAGTAACGTGAGCAAGTTCATTCACATTCCTGGCGAGTTGGATTATATCTTACACTTTGCATCACCTGCAAGTCCAATAGATTATTTAAAAATTCCAATTCAAACCTTAAAAGTAGGTTCCTTAGGAGTGCACAACTGTTTAGGATTAGCTAAAGCTAAAAATGCACGATTGATGATTGCGTCAACTTCTGAAGTTTATGGCGATCCGCAAGTGCATCCACAAACGGAAGAATATTGGGGACATGTAAACCCAATTGGACCAAGAGGTGTTTATGATGAGGCGAAAAGATTTCAAGAGGCCATTACTATGGCTTATCATACCTTTCATCAAGTTGAGACACGCATTGTGCGGATATTTAACACATACGGACCACGCATGCGTTTAAATGATGGACGTGTATTACCTGCATTTATTGGACAAGCATTGCGCGGTGAAGATTTAACCGTTTTTGGGGATGGATCTCAAACCCGCTCGTTTTGTTATGTGGATGATTTGGTTGAAGGAATTGTACGTTTATTACATTCTGATTATGCTCAACCTGTAAACATTGGTAATCCAAACGAAATATCAATTAGTGAATTCGCCGAGGAAATTATACAACTCACAGGAACTACACAAAAGGTGATTTATAAAAATTTACCTTTGGATGATCCTAAGCAAAGGCAACCGGATATCACAAAAGCGAGGAAACTTTTAAATTGGGAACCAAAGGTTGGAAGAGCAGAAGGTTTAAAACGTACCTATGAATATTTCCAAAGTTTGACTGATGCTGAACTGAACGAAAAGGATCATTACAACTTTGACAAGTTTATTATAAAATAAAAACTAAACTATGCCTAAGTACTTCGCACACGAAACTGCCGTAATAGATGAAGGATGCACTATTGGTGATAATACCAAAATTTGGCATTTCTCTCATATTATGCCAGATTGTATTATTGGCGAGGGCTGTAACATAGGCCAAAACGTTGTAGTATCGCCAAAAGTAATACTTGGAAACAACGTTAAAATTCAGAATAATGTCTCCATATATACAGGTGTAATTTGCGAAGATGATGTCTTTTTAGGACCGTCAATGGTGTTCACAAATGTGATGAATCCAAGAAGTTCTGTCAATAGACGTAACCAATATCTCGAAACTCTCGTTAAAAAAGGAGCCTCGATTGGGGCAAATGCCACTATAGTTTGTGGTAATCCGATAGGAGAGTATGCTTTTATTGGTGCAGGAGCGGTTATTACTAAAGAAGTTTTGCCGTATGCATTACTTGTTGGAAACCCTGCAAAGCAGATTGGGTGGATGAGTACACACGGTCACCGATTAGAATTTAATGCCGAAGGAATAGCTATTTGTTCTGAAAGCAAGGAAGAATATAAGTTAGACAATAATAAAGTAACAAGAATAAAATGATCAAAGAAGATCAAAAAGTAAGATTTGCAGTTGTAGGCTGCGGACACATAGGAAAACGCCACGCAACAATGGTTCAGCGGAATGATGAAGCCGAGCTTATTGCTATGGTAGATGTCAGACCTAAGTCTGAATGCGGAATGGAAAACTTTGAAGGCGTTCCGTTTTTTAATTCTATAGAAGAATTATTAGCAAGCGACTTAGAATATGATGTCGTAAATATTTGCACGCCAAATGGACTACATTCTGACCAGGCTAAAATGGCCATTGAAAATGGGAACCACGTAGTTTGTGAAAAACCAATGGGCTTGTCTAAAGACGGTTGCGAAAGTGTGATTTACCATGCCTTGCAACATTCACAGCAAGTGTTTGGTGTAATGCAAAACCGCTATTCTCCCCCATCCGTTTGGATAAAGGATGTGATCGAAAGAAAACTTTTGGGAGAAATTTTTATGGTACAATTAAACTGTTATTGGAACCGTGATGATCGCTATTATAAAAAAGGCGGTTGGAAAGGAACCAAAGAACTTGACGGCGGTACTTTATTTACGCAATTCTCTCACTTTATCGATATCATGTATTGGCTTTTTGGAGACATTGACAACATCCAAGGAAAATTTGCAGATTTCACCCACGAACATTCAACCGATTTTGAAGATTCAGGCTTTGTAAGCTTTGATTTTATTAAAGGAGGAATGGGTTCATTGAATTACTCTACCGCAATTTGGGACACTAACCTTGAAAGCTCCATGACAATTATTGGAAGCAAAGGAAGTGTGAAAATTGGTGGACAATACATGAATGTGATTGAGAAATGTCATATAGAAAATTATGAAATGCCAGAATTACCCCCTTCCAACCCAGCCAACGATTATGGCACTTACAAGGGATCTGCAGCAAATCATCATTATATAATAGAGAACGTAGTAGACGCGCTTAAAAGAAGAAAAAAACCAACAACTAATGCCTTAGAAGGGTTGAAAGTAGTTGAAATAATTGAGCGAATTTATTCCGTTAGAAACAAACAAGAAATTAAATAAAACGTAAAAAATGAGTAGTAATATTTACGAAAAATTAATTAACAAAGAAACGAAACTTGCCGTTATTGGTTTGGGTTATGTAGGTTTACCTATTGCGCTTGAATTTGCACGAAAAATTGATGTTATTGGGTTTGACATCAACGAGAAACGTGTTGAAATGATGAAAAACAAAGTTGATCCAAGTGACGAATTAGAAGCATCTGATTTTGAAAGATGCAGCATTGATTTTACAGCTAAAATTGAAGATTTAAAAGAAGCCACGTTCTTTATCGTAGCCGTACCTACGCCAATTGACTCTGGTAGAATGCCAGACTTATCTCCATTACTTGGAGCGAGTAAAACGGTTGGTACTGCGCTAAAAAAAGGAGATTATGTGGTTTACGAATCAACAGTATATCCTGGATGTACAGAAGAAGATTGTATTCCAGTTTTAGAAGCAGTTTCTGGATTAAAATTCATGGATGATTTTAAAGTAGGTTATTCACCTGAGCGAATTAATCCAGGTGATAAAGTACATACACTTTCATCTATCATTAAAGTGTCTTCGGGCTGTGATCCTGAATCTGCAGAACATATTGCTAAAACGTACGAATTAGTTGTTGAAGCTGGTGTGCACCGCGCTGCATCTATTAAAGTGGCTGAGGCTGCAAAAATTATAGAAAACACACAACGTGATGTAAATATTGCCTTGATCAACGAACTTTCAATCATCTTTAACAGATTAGGAATTAATACCTATGACGTTTTAGAAGCCGCGGGAACTAAATGGAATTTCTTGAACTTCAAACCCGGTTTGGTTGGTGGACATTGTATTGGCGTAGACCCTTATTATTTGACGCATAAAGCAAAACAATTAGGATATCACGCAAAAATCATTAACTCTGGTCGTTATGTCAACGATTCTATGGGATTCTATGTAGGTAAACAAACGGTTAAAAAAATGATCGGGCATGGTAAAAACCCAATGGAATCTAAAGTTTTAATTATGGGTGCCACGTTTAAAGAAGACGTGAGCGATATCCGTAATTCAAAAATTGAAGATGTAATTAAAGAATTACAATCATTTGCCTGTAAGGTTGATGTAATCGATCCGCATGCAGATTCTGATGAATTACGTAATGAGTACGGATTTGGTTTAAAAGCTGACCCTACAAATGATTATGACGCTATTATAGTTGCAGTAAACCATAAAGAATACTGCAATTTTACCGAAGAAGATTTTAAAGGAATGCTCAAAGATGATCAAGGAATTATAGTTGACTTGAAAGGAATTTATAGAGATAAGATTAAGACAATTGATTATTGGAGTCTTTAAAGGGGTAAAGATAAAAAATGTATATTTAATCGAAGCCAAGATAATTCAAGGTTTAAATTCTGAGCAAGTAATGTATTGGTTGACGAGAAATAACTAGACGTAAAAAATATTTTATGATTTTGATGTGATTATAATGCTTGAACTTTATGAATAAAATGTATATTTATTAAACACAACCTTTCAATTTATGAAATTTACATTTACTCCTGAGCACATAGTCCTTAATGATCTTTTAGGCCGCGATATAAGATATATCATCCCAAATTATCAAAGGCCCTATTCATGGGACTGCACAGGCAAGAGCGAACGAAATAATCAAGTAAACATAATGTGGGACGATTTATTCACATTCTTTAATGGTGAGGAAAAAGGTGAATACTTTTTTGGTTCAATGGTGCTAATTGATAAAGCTGAAAGAGAGTTTGAAGTTATTGATGGCCAACAGAGGCTTACAACCTTAATACTGCTATTTGTAGGTGTTAAATGTTTCCTAAACGGCCTAGGTAAAGAAAATTATCCCAAAGAAAAAAAAGAGGAAGTAAAACTCTTTATTGGAAAAGCTGCTGAAGCAGTTGATGATATCATCTATAATAAGTCTACTTTAGGTTTAGATATAGAAAAAAAAGTCCGAATCGAAAAAAGTGCTGAATTTAATTACGATCAAATTCTTGAAGCAGCATTGAAATGCAAAGAAGGTTTTGTAGATGAAAAGTTAACTAACGAGCAAAGAAGAATTGCGAAACGTTATTTTGTTAACCGAAATTATTTTACTGACAAATTAAAAGAAGAGTTTTTAGTCTCTGATATTTTTGATGAATCATGTGCTAAAAGATTAGATGCTTTTACCAAATTTTTACAAAATAGATTGTCAATAGTAAGGATCAAAACGCCAAATTTCGAATGTGCTTATCAAATCTTTGAAATTTTAAACAACAGAGGGCTTCCACTCTCAAATAAAGATTTATTCAGAAATTTCATAATTAAAGAATTTACTGAACTAAAAAACAATGATGAAGACACATTTGCTGATTTAAAACCAGTCGACAAATGGAATAATTTAGACACTAATTACACACTTACCTCTGACTTTATAGGAAGATGGGTAGAAAGTCGTAAAGGAGCACAACAAAAATATTCAGCTTTTAATGACCTTAAACAACATTATGAAACGTATCATGACGAAATAAGAATTAAAAAAATTGAAAAATTTTACGCTGACATTGAAGTAGATTTAAAGAGCTATTCGCTGATCGTTAGTGATGGCTTTACCAACTCAAAGATTGGGAATAAAATTAAGTTCCTTAATATTACCGGAAACTTAAGGTATACTCAAAATCTTCTTATTGCACTTTTTCGAAATTTGAATTACGCAGGAGGTGACGATACTAATGTTCTTGATTTTGTTACAACGTATGAAAAATACGTCTTAAACATTTTATTGTCCCCATCTAAACGTTTTTCAAACTCCCCTATATATGATGCGATACAAGCGTTGAACAGAGGTAATTATGATGCAGCAAAAATTTACTTTGAATTAACCTCTGAAAGCGTTGCCAATTTAAAAGACTATATTTCGGGTCAACATAAGGATAATTATATTGCAAAATTACTTATTTCGAAATACATTTGGTATCAGGAAACTGAATCGGATGATGTGGTGGATCAAACACTCAATTTTGATTCAGCAACATTGGAACATATTATACCCCAAACACCTGATACAAACACCAATTGGACTAAAAATTTTAATCGCCCTTTCTTGAGTGAAATGACTTACAAGCTTGGAAACATGACCCTACTCACTAAACGTATGAATTCTGCAGCTCGAAATTTTGATTTCTCAATCAAAAAACAGAAATACCAACGTACTTTACTTCCTCTCACGCAAGAGTTAGTAAATACAGACTCTATTGATTCGTCTTTTTTCGAATCTCGACAAGAAAGAATTGTTGACGGTATAATTAAGGATTTGTGTCTGTAAAAAAAAACATTCTCATAACAGGTGGAGCCGGATTTATTGGTTCACATGTCGTAAGACTGTTCGTAAACGCATATCCAAATTACCACATTATAAATTTGGATAGTTTAACCTACGCAGGGAATCTTGAGAATATAAAAGACATTGAAAACGCTGAAAATTATTCGTTCGTAAAATGCGACATACGAGATTCAGCTGCGCTTGAAGCCATTTTTCTAAAAGAAGGAATAACGGACATTATTCATTTGGCGGCAGAGTCGCATGTGGATCGGTCTATCACAGGTCCAATGGATTTTATTACCACTAACATTGTTGGCACGGCTAATTTACTAGACTTAGCTCGAGCACATTGGAAAAAAGAAAACGATCACGTATTTTATCATATTTCAACAGATGAAGTTTACGGTTCTTTAGGTGCAGAAGGGTTTTTTACTGAAACAACCGCTTACGATCCAAAGAGTCCCTACTCCGCGTCAAAGGCGAGTTCTGATCATTTGGTCAATGCTTACGCACATACTTACGGAATTCCAGTAAAAATGTCCAACTGTTCGAACAATTATGGTTCGCATCAATTTCCTGAAAAGTTAATCCCCTTAATGATTAATAATATTCGTAATATGAAACCTTTGCCAATTTATGGAACAGGTGAAAACGTGCGAGACTGGCTCTGGGTAGAAGATCACGCAAAAGCTATTGACATTATTTTTCATAAAGGTGAGGTTGGTGAAACCTATAATATTGGTGGATGGAATGAGTGGACAAATATTGATTTAGTCCGTCGTTTGTGCCAAATTATGGATGAGAAATTGAAGCGTAAAAAAGGCACTTCTGAACAACTCATTACGTTTGTAACGGATAGAGCTGGACATGATGCGCGCTATGCAATTGATGCGTCTAAAATTAAATCGGATTTAGGATGGGAACCTTCTCTTCAATTTGAAGAAGGTTTAGAAAAAACGGTTGATTGGTATTTAGACAATGAGTCGTGGATAGACGCGATTACTTCAGGATCGTATACGGATTATTATCTGCAGCACTATTCTGAGGAATAGGTCTTTGCTTTTTAACTTTTTGCGTTTGCTTACCTCCCAAAATTATCATCACTAATGCCTTTGGAGTTCTTCGTTTCCTAACTGAACGTGCATCTAATCGCATTGCCAATCCAATATGAGTAAAGTTTTTAGATTGCAAATCTTGCCCTCCCATTGCCCTTTTTAATTTTTTTAGAAAACTTTGCGCAAAGGCCTGCTCATCTAATTTAGCCACTGGGATTGGTTCAACATAGTTTTCGTTGTCAGGGTTTCTTGTAGTTGGTGTGTTCCCTTTATACAGTTGCAATTCACTGTCAAAGTTTCTGCGATCGAAATAAAAATATTCTCTTGAACCTAAATCTATCAATGAAACACTAAAAGTAAAGACCCGAAAAACCTTATTAACACCTTGCATTCTGCGAATACCAATTTCCGTGTAGCGGTATATCCTATCTCGAAATTTATTACTACCACAATATTTTTTGGTAAATGTTTCCATCCCGGCCAAACACATACGATTGTAGGCAGAGTCTTGAATGAATAAGCTTCTATTTCTAACACTGCGCACTTTATTCAATTCGTCCAAAATAGCGCCTTCATAATTCTGATCATCAAAATTCAAGACATCCAATTTCGCTCCACTTGCACCCCATTCTTCGGCAAACTTGACCGTAGAAGTATCAATGGCTTCATAAAAACGTTTGTTCTGGTCGAAACTAATCAACGGAATTAATAATAGCGATATGAATAGGATTCGGATCACTGTCGCAAATCATTGATAAAGTCGGCGCGAGTTGTACTTTCAAGGTCTGTCATTTGCAATTGAAGCGTCTCTCTTCGATTGATAAACTTATTCTTCCATGTATGATACACGCCAACAATTGCTCCTGCAAAGAATATAACTATTGCATTTCTCCCACCTTGATTGAAAAAAACGTCCTTGCGATCTCCGTAACTTACAACACTATTAAAATCATAATCAATCACCATTATTCGTTCAATATTTTCTTTAATTTCCTCACCATTATCTGCAACAAAATCTCTCGGCATCATTGCGGGTCGTGGAATTGAGAATACATGGTCTAAATTAGTCTGTCCTAATGCGAATAATGCAAAATTCCGGATAAAATTACTCTTTTGTCTGTCCACCTGTTGGACACTAAAGGACTGACGCCCGCTCATTTCTAGTTGACGTGCCGTCTCCATGTCTCGCGCTCTATTTTTAATGTTATCCTCTTGTTTTCTTAAAACTACATTCAATTCGCGATTCAATTTATTAAATTCTTTAGCCCGTTTTCTTTCAATGCGATTATACTTCGTAAAGTATTTCGCCCATGTTTTCATGCGTGACTTGGGGTTCGTATAATTCGATTGCAAAACAACAGGAATAGATACCAATGAATCTTTGTAGAAAAAATTCAGCTTGATTCTATCATTTTCCTCATCAACTTTAAGTGAAAGATCTTGGATGTAATTAATACCCCATTTGTAATTATTGGGTTTATAATAAAATCGCCCTTTATAACGCATACGTCCGTAAGACTTATTAGATTCTCTGCGTACCGTCTTCATCCATTTCTTATAATAATCCATGCTATCTACATCTCCGTCATATAAAAAAGTTGTACTTGAAATATATGATGCCAAAAGGTCGTTTCGTTTTACGTCAATACTACCTCCTGTATAAACAACGTTTTTGGATTTGGCCTCTGTAATTAGTTCATCAAACTTAAATTGAAATGTTCTCTGTCTACTATTATTCTTAATAGTTGATGGCACATATCGATTGCGCATTACAATAATGTCATTTCTTTTAAATTCTAAAAACCGAGCATTAGCAGCAGAATCAATCTGAGACATATCCATTTTGAATGGCTCCTCAATCTCATCTTTTCCGATATAATTCCATTCCCCATTCTCACCCAAATTATAAACATTCATTTCAGAATCAGCATTTAAGCTTATCATTTCCACAGGTACGTTAGCCGTTGGACTGAGAAAAAGTTCATTTCCCTCAGTATCATTCGCATTAATTTCAAACATTCCTGCAGATGTAAACGGTTTTGTTACACCATCCTCTTCAAACGTCATTGTAATTCCTGACAATAATATTTCTTCAGGTGTAAAAAACTCGCGATATGCCAATTCAACGTCTCCCGTAAATGGCTGACCATCTTCAGTAATAAATGCATTTGCTGGAAAATCAAAAGTCGTTTTACCCATTTGCACTTGGGCCGCTTCACTCCCATTTATGAGCTTTTTAACGGGTTTTTGGATAAATTTCTCAATTGGCGGTGCTATTCCAAGATTTTTAACTACTGGTTCTTCTAAAAACAAGGTAATATCTGGTCGCGCTTCTTGCAATTGTTGCACAGATTCATTTTCAATCTTATTATTGCGTGCATCAACCCACACTAACTTTTTCATTGCAGCTAAAGCACCAATTTTTGAAATGTTATTATTGCGAATATCAATACTGTCAACGTTTACATTTAAAAACGGTATTAACTCGTTTGGTTTAGCATATTGTACAGATAAAAACTCGGGTGAAACATAATCATTTATAACCTCAACGATTTTCTCTGGATTTTTAAAAGTACAATTTACAAAGCTTAAGCTTTTAATTTGAGTCGATCCTTCTCTACGGGGGAAATTGATAATCTTAGAGTTTCTAATCTCTAATTTTTCAATATTAAAATCAGTAAATTCTTTTGGAAAAAAGGTCACATTACTAATCACTAATTTATCCATTCTTTTAAATACGCTTAGCGAAAACAATAATTCGCTTGTCTTTAATTTTGAATTTCCTGAAACATCCAACGTTTTCAAACTCCACCATTGATGCACTTGCCAACTGATATCCTCAATTCTATTATTAGACATATTTAAATGTTCTAACTTGGATAATTGAACTACTGAATAAGGTAAATTATTTAGAAAATTCCCAGCAATATTCAATGTTTTTAACTTTTTTTGCCTCCCTATTTCATAAGGTAAACTGCCCATTTCACAGTTTTCTATATTGAGTTCTTCCAATTGAAATAATGCAATTGCTAACATCTCCTCCATGTCATTATAACTCAACCCTTGATTTCCAGATAAATCAAGCTTTACAAGCTTATTAAACTCGCCCAATGCGATAGGGATTTTAAAAATACCATTGTCCGATATATTTAAGTATTCCAAATTTTCGCAATCTAAAATTTCAGTTGGAAAGCTGCTCAAACCTTGATTTGAAAAGTCAATTTCAGTAATATCACTTTCATTTCCTTTAATTTGGGATAGCTCTGTAATTTTTAGAGCAAACGAACTTGTAACGCTTATTAAAAGCGTTGTCAATAATAAATAGACTCTCATCATGTTAGGCATTTTTTGGTTTCAGTTTAACAGCAACAATCATACCAACGAGATTCAATTCTAATTGTATAATGCAAAAACAATTCAAACTCAGGGCACTCCTATACATTAATGTTTAGTTCTTTAAAAGGTAACTATGCGGTAGTAAAACGATTTAGTAATCCGATAGTTACTCTGGTTTGTGGAAAGGGTGTTGCTATTAACGTTTTTTAATTTGGATTCGTATAAATCTTGGTAATTAAAACTAAATGCACAAAAAAAGTCCTGATCTAATGGATCAGGACTCAAACTAAATTGACTTTTTTTCGATTTAAGTTTCAGAGATATTGATTCCCCAAGAAGTAGGATGTGCATGAAACCATGTCATACTGAATGGATTTATATCCGGCGATCCAGGAGGACATGCTGTCCAAGTTGCATTATGCTGCCAACTTTCTGAAGTGTAATCAGGTATACAACTCCCAAGGTCCTCAAAAACGCGAACCTTAAACGGAGTATCTGAAATTGCCTGACTATATGTTGCGCCAGGCGCAATGCAAACAGTGAACCACGAATCAGCTACGCAATCTGTTCCATCATTTAAACCAACTTTTACTACAACGGTTACGCTTGTACCATTGTAAATTTGAATGCCATCAGCCAAACTGCTAAACGTAAAGCCTAAGGCAAATAGTAATGTAAATAGTAATCTCATATTTTTGGGATTTTTAGGTTAATAATCTGTAAGTTACAAAAAAAACATCACTGTCCAAATAAATTTTTTTAATTAGAATATTTAAAACCTAAACCTTTTAATATCATACAGTTAACACTCAGTTAACGACAGGTTTCAAAACACCTAATTAATTGTAATTGAAAAACCAATTTTAACAGCGAACCTCCGAAAATAGTTCGTTAGTAAAACAAATTAGACTGTTGGTAAATTTATGGTAGTTTATGTGGGCAGAACTCCCTTTATTCGCGTCATATTTACTAAACATCTACTTATGATTAAAAATTACTTTTTCACAGCAGTCATTGCACTGCTATTCTCTACCATCAGTTTTTCGCAAGAAATTGCGGACTATAATGTACTTCTTATTCAAGGCAATACAACCACGCATGAAGATGTTATGGACGGAGTAGGACCCTTAGGACATATCCTTACCCCTGTGCCATATGCAGATGTAATAGATGGATTCGATTTCTCTCCATATGACGTTGCTATTTTTATGTGGGACACACCTATGACCTTTACAGGATTACCTGATTTAATAGCAGAAAATGAAGCTTGTAATATTGGTGTAATCTCAATGAGCCACACTGCTGGCATGGCTTCTTTAGGGCTTGGAACTGGAGACAATTGGACAGATGAAACTTTTGGAATCATAAATAATACACATTGGATTACGGAACCATGGGCAGTTGGTGCATTACCTTTAGAATTCACTTATAAAGTAAAATTAACAAATATTCCTGACGGAGTAACAGCTTTAGGCGTTACTGGTTCTGACACTGCATTAGTTGTTCATGACACGTACAAAAGAGCATCTTGCCTTTATTACGGACATACATCAGGAATGCCTTGGAATGCAGATGCAGCCAGTTTGATTGATAGAATCATTTGTTGGGCAGCATCAAGTTGTTGTGAACTAACAACAGATTTAAGTGTTACTGATTATACTATTACCGCGTTACAAGATGATGCAACGTATCAGTGGATTGATTGTGCTGATGATTCAGAAATTGATGGCGCAACAAGTCAAACATTTGAACCTGCAGAAAATGGAGATTACGCTTGTATTGTAACAATCACCGAAGATTGCACAGACACAACTGATTGCGCATCAATAGTCGCTCTTGGAATTAATGATCGAAAAGAGGTATTGTACATGAATATCTTTCCAAATCCTTCAAAAGGTCAATTCACAATTCAGTCGAACCAAGCAGAGCAAGCAACAATCGTTGTTTTTGATAATAGTGGACGCATTGTAATGGAAACTGAAATGATGAATGAGATATTGATCGATCTAAACCTAGAAGCTGGTGTTTATTTTATTCAATATACATCCGCAAATAATTCAGCTATTTCTCGATTCATAATCGAATAAATATTGGTTGAACAGAAATAGCTCCCACTATCACGATTAAGGTCAATCCGTCTAAGCCGGATTGGCCTTTTCTATTTTCAGTCATTAAAACTTTAATTAAGCGACATCCGCAAATCATAATTTACCCTTCAATTCGAATTCCAAAGAATTTAGAATGTGTATTTTTATACCAAATCCACAAGATGAAAGGAACCATACTCTTTTTAACTACAGTCATTTCATGCATCACTTCTTTTTCTCAGGCACCTGAAGATAATCTTGTATTTCATCTCCCTGTTATTGGAGATGCTACAGATGAAAGTGATTCCGATTTAGATTGCTTTGTGACTGGTGCCACCTTAACTGAAGATAGATTGGGAAACCCTGCAAGCGCTTATTCTTTCAATGGTACTGACAATTATATTAGTACAGATGAAACAGATCTCCTGGACCTAAAATTCCCATTTACACTTTCAATTTGGTTCAAAGTAAATGAATTTCCAGAGGTAGTTGCCACCCTATTTAAAACAGATGCTCAAGTGGACCTTTATACTGGCTTTTGGCTAAGTCTCACTCCCGCTGGTGAATTAGCTGCCGGATATGGTGATGCAACAGGCATTGGGGTTCCCCACCGGGTAAGTAAACGAACAAATGCTATTGTAGTAGCTGATACGTGGCACCAATTCATAGCCGTTTTTAATGATGAAAGTGATATTGATATGTATTTAGACTGTGAACCTGTAGCAGGTGAATATACTGGCGGAGGATCTGGAATTGTATATAATGGAGGAGCAACGACAATAGGTCAATGGGATTTTCGGAAATTCAATGGTAAGCTTGATAATATTAGAGTTTATGATGACGCATTAACACTTACCGAACTAGGTGACGTTTGTGAAGAACGACCTTTATTGGATATCCCTGAAATCAAGCCTGAATTAACGCCAATTTCGATTTATCCAAACCCTTCAAATGAGTCTATTTTAATTACACTAGATAATAGTTTGGGCAGTGTTAATGAAGGCTGGGCTAATATTTATGACGCAACTGGAAGATTATGTGAGACTTTAGCATTCAATACGTCAAATTTTGAAATCGATCTTGTTCAAGCAGGATTAGAAAGTGGCATTTACACAATAACTCTTATTGATAAGAATGCTAACCTCATCAGTCGCTCACGATTTGTTTTTACGGATTAGTAGTAAGAATTAAATACATCCTATGAATACAACCAATTAACAGCTATTATTTTTTTAGCTTTGCATCCTTAAATAATTCGTATGATTTCGGTAGATAGTTTAGCAGTTGAATTCAGTGGTTCAACCTTATTCAGTAATGTTTCATTTTCAATTAACGAGAATGATAAAATAGCCCTAATGGGTAAAAATGGTGCTGGAAAATCCACCATGATGAAAATTATTGCTGGAGTTAGTAAGCCCAATTGCGGACATGTGCGAACACCTGAAGATGCTGTCATTGCTTACCTTCCGCAGCACCTATTAACCGAAGATAACAGCACGGTATTCGAAGAAACCGCCAAAGCATTTGGTCATATTACTGAAATGCAGACAGAGATGGATGCGCTCAATAAACAATTAGAAACACGGACTGATTATGAATCTGCCGAGTACATGAACATCATTGAGAAGGTAACTGAAATTGGTGAAAAGTTTTACGCCATTGAAGAAGTGAATTATGATGCGGAGGTTGAAAAAGCATTGATGGGCTTAGGGTTTAAACGTGAAAACTTTACCCAACTCACCAGCGAATTTAGCGGTGGGTGGCGCATGCGAATTGAATTGGCCAAAATTTTATTGCAAAAGCCAGATTTGATTTTATTAGATGAGCCTACCAATCACTTAGACATTGAATCGGTAATTTGGTTAGAGGATTTTTTGATGAATAAAGCAAAAGCCGTGATCGTGATTTCGCATGATGTGGCCTTTATTGACGCCATAACAAATCGAACAATAGAGGTGACAATGGGCAAAATTTACGATTATAAAGCCAATTATAGTCATTACCTTCAATTACGACAGGACCGCCGTGCATCTCAAATAAAAGCCTATCAAGAACAGCAAAAAATGATTGCCGATAATATGGCCTTTATTGAGCGATTTAAAGGGACCTATTCTAAAACCAACCAGGTGAATTCCCGTGAGCGGATGCTCGAAAAACTACCCATTATTGAGATTGATGATGTCGACAATAGTTCCTTAAAGCTCCGTTTCCCTCCTGCTCCACGTTCAGGTGATTATCCGGTTACCGCATTAGACATGTCAAAATCTTATGATGACCATGTGGTGTTTAAGGATGCAAGTCTTTCCATTTCTCGCGGAGAAAGAGTATCCTTTGTTGGACGTAATGGCGAAGGAAAATCTACTATGATTAAAGCCATAATGGGCGAAATAGATTTTGAAGGAACCTGCGAATTGGGACATAATGCCAAGGTGGGTTATTTTGCCCAAAACCAAGCCGCATTAATGGATCCTGACTTAACGGTTTTTCAAACAGTAGATATTGTAGCTAAAGGTGAAATTAGAACACAGATTAAAAACATTTTAGGTCGCTTCATGTTCAGTGGAGATGGCATTGATAAAAAGGTAGGCGTTTTATCTGGTGGAGAAAGAACGAGATTGGCAATGGTGAAATTATTATTAGAGCCTGTCAACCTATTAATTCTGGATGAGCCTACCAATCACTTAGATATTAAATCGAAGGCCGTATTAAAAGAGGCATTGATGGAATTTGAAGGCACCTTGATTTTAGTTTCGCATGACCGTGATTTTTTAAGAGGCTTATCTCAAAAGGTATTTGAATTCAAAGACAAACGTGTTATCGAACATTTTGAAAGTATTGATGCGTTTTTAGAGCGGAACAAAATGGAAAGCTTGAAAGCGTTGGGGTAAATTTCAAGGAATCTGCATTGTGATTTTCAAGAATGATACGAGAATGGCACCTTAAACTTATAATTGACTTAAGTCAGACTAATTCCTCTAAGGTGATTCCCGTAATTTTGCCGCGTACAAGCTGCAAAGTGTTAAAAACTAGCGACTTTTTCGTATTTTTAAAATATGAAAAATATAATATGCACCCTACTGCTTATTTATTGTGGTTCAAGTTTCGCACAATTAGAAGAATTTGATTCAGTCAAATCTGACACTACTTTTAATGACAGAGACCTACCCATAAAGATCCTTCATTCTAACAGTTCGGGAGTTGAGGAAGGAGCCTGGGAATTCCAGTACTATGAGAACGATTCTTTAAAAGCAATACTTTCATCAAGTGAAAAAGGGTATGTTTATTTTGCATTTAATGAACACGGGGATATCATTAACGAACAAACTGAACATTATTCAAGAGTACCGGCAAATGACTATTATCACTACGAATATTCTGAATTAGGGAATATTGTAAAAAAGTATTTTTTAGATACTGCCATGAACGTCAAATTTATTGAGGAGTTCGATTATAATGCAGCTGAAACACATTATAAACAGAGGAGAATGTACGACAGTTCGGAAAAGTTAAGACGGACCACGAATTATTTTTATACTGCTGATGGAAGTCCGCAATATTTAGAAACTTTTAATGACAATAATCAACTCACAGACCGAACGTTACAATCTAATTATACGAAGGATGGATTTACCCATAATTTGAGTTATGTATATAACAATGACAATCAGTTGAAAGAAATCTATTTCCGCTTTAACGACAAGGATGGTGAAACACAAAAATCTGGTTTTTACAAATTTCAATATGAAAAAGGTGAATTGAAAACGTTTATAGAAGGTTATAACGAGCCACAAAAAGTGAAAAAGAATCTAGAGAATAAGTGGGTCAAAGAATATTACTACGTTATCGGGCGTAATAAAAATGGATAAATCACATTCAAAAACTATGCAGGTGAGCCTCCGGGAGAATGCCATTTTTTTTCAATACAATATCCAAACCGATAATTCGTTAATCGAATGACAATAGACTGGTATAATACAGATATTATTGCATTTGACATTGGGTAATTATATATTTACATTTAGCCTAATTAACCGATTCACTATTAAGTTATGCTGTTTAAATCGAATCAATTTCTGCTCACAATCCTCGCCGTGTTTTTATCATTTCAAGTATTTGCGGTAAAATCATTGACACCAAAAACAAACGTTACACATTATAACCATTTATTTGAAGTCAATCAGCAATGGGAAAAATATGCGGACTTTGCACCAATCGAAAGTATAACATTCGATTCAGATGAGGATAGAATTCAAAGCCATATAAATCTCGTAATTAATTATTTAGTGGAGCATACTTCTTCAGATCTCACCGCAAGTCAGAAAGATAATCGCATACATTTATTACAAGAATTGGCGGAATATGCAGATGCAAAAACATTTCCCAAAAACACAGTTTATCAGCATAGACAGCCCTGCTTTGTGGACGAAAATGAAACGCATTGCGCCGTGGGTTATCTAATGGCTGTTTCTGGTCATAATACTTTAGTTGCAACTATTCGCTCAGAATATAATTATGCGTATTTGAAAGATATCAAAACGGATGGAGTAAGCAAATGGGCGGACGAATTTGGATTTACGTTAGCCGAATTAATGTGGATTCAACCTACCTATTATCCTACTAACCATTATGACCCCTTAGGCGAAGGAACAAATGGAATTGTAAGAATTATGGAGCGTGCTTATGGAGCAGATTTCGTATTTGCGGGTGACTTTACGGAATTAGATGGATTACCATGTCTAAATATTGGTGTCTATGAAGATGAAACCCTAACCTGTCTTGGTGGTGGAATTGCTGGCACTGTTAATGCAGTTTATAGCAAGCTGGGTGATTATTATGTTTTTGGTGCTTTAATTAATGACGGTGTAACTTATCCAATGGCCACTTTTATTGATGAAACTTGGACTTACACGAGTATTCCAACACGAGAAGGAGCAATTTCCACTGCCGGTTTCCATGGTCCATATGGTTATCAAATTGAGTTAGCCCTTAGCCATCCAGCTATTGCAGGTCAAGAAATATGGTTTTTGAATGATGCAGGAGAGTGGATCAAGAAAGCAGCAATTGACGGGACGATATATGATATTGCTTCATCTGGATATGGTCATGTTTACGTAGGAAACTTTTCAAGTTCAATAACCGTAACCGAGGATGGCGGGTACGATTTAAATCTCGCGAAAAATATTTTGATTCGTAAAAGACATTATGAAGAATGGTCTGTTATAAATCAACCTGTTTCAGACACCATTAAATGCGTCAAAGAAGTTGGTTCTACATTATATTTTGGAGGTTCCGCAAGTACAGATACTGAAAGCGATATTTGCTTAAGTCGTTATAATTTAGGTACAATTTCACCACTACAATTGTTTTCACATTTTGCATCCCCTAGTTATGTTTCCATAAATGACATAGCCTATACGTATGATTCTAAAATAATTTTAGCTGGAGATTTTGTGACTGACGGAGAATTTGGCACCTATGGTAGATATTTAGCTTATTACCATCTAATTTACGATCATTTAGAAGCAATTGCACGACTAAATAAAAGCACTGCATGTGTGTATTGGAACTCATCAGGACTTTTTATTGGAGGAGAATTCACAGCCAATCAAACTGGGGAAACATTGAATCATTTGGCAATACAAAGAGAAATCGTTGGTGATCCTGAAAGCATAAATGAAGTACAATTAGAAGTTTTCCCTAACCCATTTGTGAACTCGGTTCAAGTAAAAGGCATTTCTGGTATCAAAACTTATACATTGATGAATCAATTAGGGCAAATAGTGAAACAAGGCGAAGTGGAAAATCAAAGCATCCAAGAATTGGCTGATTTACCAAAAGGTCATTACATTCTAATTTTGAAGACTGAAACCAAAGAGTGGCAAGTTAAACTCATTAAATAGACTTCAAATTCCTAACTTATGGCCTTATATGGTAATCACCGTATTTTTAGCTAATCTTCTAATTCTAGGCATAGTTTTTGGATCTTTTTTCTAAATTTAAAGTATGAAAAATCTAATTTTCACCCTACTGATTATTTGTAGTGGCGCATCTTTTGCACAATTGGAAGATTATGTAAAGGATTATGCCGACACTACGTATAACGATAAAAATTTAATTACGTCTATTACATTTAAGGACTCCCCTAGTTCTGAAGGTGGTGTCGCTACATTTCTTTATTATGCCAGCGATACCGTTAAATATATTGGATATAAGGACCATGAAGGTTATGCCCATCACGAGTATAATAAATACGGTCATATAACAGGTGTAACGGTGAATCACTATAAATCGATAAAAGCGCACTACTATTATAATTATGCATATGGCGATAATGGGATTATTAATTCCGTTTACACCTATGATTCTACCAAAACATTAGCCAAAATAAATATGTATAAATACAATGAGAAGGGAGATCTTTCTGAAGAAACAGTGCATAAGGCTAACAAAGATTTATTATCCACCACTTCTTATGAATATAATACTGAAGGAAGTCTTATCAGCACCGAAACTTTTCTAAATTCCGGATTGCTCAGATTGCGCACAGCTGCCGCCTCAATTACCAATGATGGTTTAGCATTGCGGTTTTCTTATACATATGATGCTAATGGCCAATTGGAAAAAATCAATTATGCCTTTTATAAAGCGAATGGAGATTACGACAACGCCAGCTATGTGCTATTCACACATGAAAACGGCGAACTAAAAACATTTAAAGTCTCAGGTGGTGACTATGAGAAAGTGAAGAAGAAACAGCTAGAAAACAGGTGGATTAAAGAGTATTACGACGCTTTGGAACGCAATAAAAAGGGATAGTTTTTCTTTTATCCTTCAAACTTGCCTATCAATACAGCGATTGGTCTCCTATTATAAGTCCAAAACTGTAAACTACTCAATCTAGCGTGTTAAATACCTGATACTGTAGCATAATATTTAAAGATTGGGAATTCGATCCTGCTTTCGAAATTGATTCAAAGCACCCTATATACACGAATTTCGTTACTTATTTCACACCTGTTTCCATGGCATAAACTTAATCACCCATCCCCTCTCGTGCCTCTAAAGCATAAACTAAGAAACTAGCCAACCAATGACTTCCCATATAATCACTCTCTGCGACTTGATTCATTGAAGCGCGCATATGAATATCGCCAATGTTCGCTAATGAAGTCTTATATTCTGGAACGGCCGCAGCTAAGCGATACAAACACCATGCTCTTGAAAAATTTAATCCGTCTAAATGAACGAGTTTCCCATCTGTTCTATCAGCTACTCGGCCAGGTTTCAAACTAAAGCCTGCTTCAAATAATTGGGGTAAAAAACCTTTGATCCAAATTTCAAATTCAGCTTTATCCAATACTTTTGACATGAGTTCCGCTTCTTGCAAACAAGGCGAAATAAAATCAAAACCACTTGGTTCCCAGCTCAGTGGGCAAGATGCATCTTTTAAGTAAAAATCCTTAGAACGCTGTACAATCAATTCTTCAAAAGCTACGTTTTTAACTGATCGCGCATAATCTATTGCCAATGATAAACCAAAGGCAGTATTGGTATGCTCCCCTACTCGAATTGGATAAACCAATTTGGGCAAAAACGTCATGTAGGAGGTTGCAATATGATCTGTTAAAGGTTTTAAATTGGCACTCCAATTATGTGTTGAATCTTCCTTTAAGTTTGTTAATTCGGCCTGCAATTTTAAGATCCAAGCCCAGCCATAAGTTCGTTCAAATGATTTATTTAATTTCGGCTGGAAATAGGCTAATTCCTTTTTTACTTTTTTTACCGTAAACTGTTTATCGAATAATGCGATTGCTTTAGCACTCAAAGCTGTATTGGGAAATTTGGAAATGGCTTTTACCAATAACCAATGTCCGTGAACAGAAGAATGCCAATCAAAACAGCCATAAAATATCGGATGTAAATCACTTGGCGATCGCAAATCTTCGTCGCTGGAGATCACTTGACCTAATTTATAGGGGTATTCTGTTTCTATACAATGGAGCGGCAATGCTGCAAATTTCTCCATGGATTGATAATCTAATTTTAAATCGTCTGAATCGCTCGACTGATCTTGAGCAAAGGTAAAGCCTGCAAATATGAGCAGGACACTTAATAATATTTTTCTCACGTATTTTCTATTTGTGAATAAAGATAAGTCAAATTTCATTCCTTTTTTTAAGAATCGAAGTCCATCAATGAAAATTCACGCAACACGGGTAGAAAATCATTCATCATTAGGATAATGTGTAGGTGTAAATTTGGGTATGCTATCTGTTGGATCAATGATTAAATAAATGATTCGATTTTTAGTGAGTCTGCTCGGTGTTTTATCTTCTAATTTCCAACCTGCCATTGTTTTAAATACGCGAATTATTTCTGTCTTTAATTTTAAAGAAATATCCGAAACGACTTCGACATTTCTAGTTCGCCCATCTTCATTCACTTCAAATGTGAGATAAACATAAATTGGGGTGGACGCCGAAGAGGGAAATAGTGAATAATTAAATTCCGATTCAAAGTATCTGCGAAAAGCTGGATAACCCAATAGATACGGATCGTATGACTTTCTTACAAGAGTGCTAAAATCAGGTTTCAATTGTGGAGGATAGACATGAAAACCAAAACTATAATAACTCTTTACGAGTTGCCCATTGATTCGTGCTGGATAAAAATCTGGCAATTTCTTAGTTGCTTCTATAGCCAAAGAATCGAGCAAAGGACTATGCTTACTACTCCCGACTTTTAAAGGATTGAATCTTCCTTTTTCATTTATAATACCACGAACACTATAATAATGACTGCTCGTGTCAGAAAAAAAGACTTCCGGATACTTGAAATTTTCAGAAATCAAGGTCGAATACAGCGACAAATAATCATTTTCAACAGCTCTAATTTGTGGGTTTTTATAAATGTGAGAGGTATCCAATTTTTCATTTTCAAAAACAAGTTTATCACGACCAGCGTAATTTCGGTAAGGAGAATAGATTTCCTTTTTAAACGGAATAGTTAATCGAACATTAACCATTTTACCCGCTATTTCGCCAGGTTTCCAATTTGGCATAAGTCGTAAGACTCTCTTTACTTCTCGAAAAACCGATTCATCACCGTGATTTAGTAAACATTCTATGCTTTCAATATGTCCATCTTTCATGACATTAAATGAGACATATATCTCAATCTGATTTTCACCCCAATCCATGATAGGGGAAAACTGAAAATTGTCGTCGATAAATTGAAAAAAAGCAGTGTCCCCGCCTGGAAATTCTGGAGCCACTTCTGGAAAATCATGTATTTCATCAGCCCGTATATATTGCCCACTAGCAGTAATGCTGACGAAGAAAGTCAAGAACAATATCCACTTCATACCCTTAATTTAAGTGGAATTCAATTCCTTGTTAAGCAAAAATCAATGTTTAACAGTTCTTTAACTTGCAATTGCTCGGTAAAACTCATAGCGCAAAAGCACCATTTAGCAAGTTAACGAATTGATAAATAGATAAAAAATGACTTAAAAACGTTACTTTTTGAAAGTTGTTACATTATCTATTAAAGACACAGTAACAATTACGTATTTACAAACGTCTTAAAAGAACTAAAACCTATTAACATGCTAAAATACATACCTTTATTACTCGTTCCGATAATTTTTGCTTGTGACGGCGAAAGCGCTGCAGAAGTTTCAAATGAAACAACAGAAACATCTTGCATTCAACCACCTTTAGAAGGAGATTTTGTAAATGATGTGACTTTCAAGATTGATCCCCTAGTGGAGAATAATTTGGAAACCATGAATGGGAGTAATTTTACAATTCCTGCAAACGCATTAGTGGATGCAGCTGGTGAACCCGTGACGGAAGAAGTAGAGATCACATTTAATCAATATCACTCAATTCCAGATATCATTACCTCAGGCATTCCCATGTCTTATGACACCTTGGGCGAATCTTATACATTTGAATCTGCAGGGATGTTTAGTTTAGATGGTACTTGTAATGATGCGCCAGTTTTTGTAAAAGACGGAGCAGCAATCGCAATGAACTTAGCATCTGATTTAGGAGAAGACGAGCCATTCAATTTTTATGAATTGGATGAAAATCAAGGAGATTGGACCTATGAACATTCTGATTCTCCAATAGCGAATAATCCACGATTTGAGCGTGAAAAATATATTCCGCTTAAACCTGAACCGGTTTCGGAGGATGCTTTTGTTTTAGATATCGATTTTGATCTTTCTAACTATGATGAACTGAAAGTGTTTTCAGGCATTGTTTGGGAATACACCGGCACAGATGATAGTTTAGATCCGCGAAAAAATGCAATTGTCAGTAAAAATAGGTGGACGGACTTTGATTTGGAACCAACCAATGAAAGAGCGTATGAGTATTATATGACCATGAAAAATAAAACCAGATCATTCACTACAAAATGCACGGCAGCGTTAGACGGAGAAGATTTAGATCTTGCCATGGCTGAATTTGAAATCAAAAAAACAGAGGTGGCCAAGAATATGGAAAAAATACAAAAACCTTTCATTCGGTCTGTGAAAATTAGTGGATTTGGAACCTATAATTATGACTATATCCACAGAGTTGCGGAACCAGCGGAATTGATGGCTGATTTTGATTTTGGAAGTAGCAATGGCGACAAAGATGGCGCATTAGTAGTTCTTGTTTATCCAGATGACAACTATGTTGTGAACTATCCAAAAAGCCAATGGGGTTCTTTTGGAATAGATACAGAAGCACATTCAAAATTAATTGCAATTCTACCTGGGAATCAAATAGCGGTTTGTAAAGAGGATCTTTCTGATTGTTTTGGAAAAGAAAAACACACCTTTAAAATGCAGGTGTTGGATGAAAAAATTGAAGATAAAAACGCATTAATTGATGTATTAGCAACGCTTTAAAGCGGTTGAATGCGCCTCCTTTTAATCATAGCTCTTGTTCTTGTATCCATTGGTAACTCCTTTGGGCAGAATGATCTTTTCCCTGTTGCAAAAAACGGGAAATGGGGTCTCGTTGAAAATACAGGAAAGTTTATTCTAAAATATCAATATGATTATATCGAGTATCACCAAGCGTCCAATCAATTTGTTTATGAATTCAAAGGTAAAAGAGGATTAATTGGCGGAAATGGTCAGGTTAATTCTAAACCCATTTATGATGACATTCAATTGCTTGACAGCAGCTGGTCTACCTATAAAAAAAATGATAAATGGAATTTGGCGTTTCAAAGCAAGGTGCTCTTCGAATTTGAATATGATTCGATTGTTCCGGTTACTCCCGAAATCTTCATGTTATACAAGGATCAATTAGGCACATTCTACCATTGCGGATCAAAAACAAAATCTGTAAATGAACACACTCTTGGTAGTTTTTTCAAAGACGGAATCATTGTAGGTCATTTTACTGATAACAAATACGCCCTATATTCTACAAATGATTTAAGTTTACTTTCGGCTAATGTTGACACTTTTTATACTAAGGTTTTTAATTATGCAGTAGCTGTAATTGACGGTCAATTGCAACTAATCAACATGCAGCAACAAAAGTTGGTTGGTGAACCAATGACAGACATTGATTATCAATTTGGTAATTTATTTATGTGTCATATAGGTTATGAACCGCGTTTGTTTAACGGCAAAAAGGACGAGTACTACCAGGTTCCTGAACTCGATTTCATTCTAGATTATAATTACCCTACGTTAACTTATGTCAAAGCAGGAAAACAAGGCTTGTGGGATTTAGAACGCAGCCGAAACATTCTATTGCCGAAATATGAAGTTGCCGAAATCTTTGATCGTGAAATAATGGCAGGTGACTTTGGACGTTTTGGAATTTTCGATTTATCAGGCAACGCTATATTACCCATGGAATTCCAATCAATTGATGTGCATGACAATGTTTACGTCGTTCAGCAATCAGGTCAATATGGAGTCTACTCTAAGCGAGGTAAAGAAATAGTACCCGTTGTTTATGACAAAATCAAAGTCTTTGATAACAATATCAAATGCTATTCAAAAAAGGCCATTACAATAATCAAATTAGGGACAGATGGTAGTGTAAAGAGCAAAAAAACCTATACTGATTATATGAGTATTAGTATTGAAAAAGAACGGGTGCCACGCCGAAGATCTACCAACCTAAATTTTGGTGGAAATGCACGCGATCAACCCAAATTTGATAACACTGCCTATGGCTGGTATCGACCTATATTAAAACGCAAAAAAAATGATTCCTTGATTGAAACTAGAGGCCGTTGGGGTTTAAAAGATACTGCCGATTCGGTTGTGATTCGACCTCAGTTTATGGAAATTATTATTGACAACAAACAGAATCTGACCAAAGCTTACCTCAGCAAAAGATCAACCATCAATCAATCGGCCGAATCACAATTAATCAAGAAAGGCTGGGCAATAAAATTGTCTAACTCGAGTCATGGCATTTTTCATCCCACATTCAATTTGGTTGATAATGAAACGCGAAAATTTTTAACAAAACGAACGTTTCTATCTGTTAATTTGGATGATTTTGAAGTGGGCTATTATGCACGCTCCTTTTATAATGGACTCTTTTTGCTTGATCCACTTGGTGATGCGCATTGGGAAAACTTAAAATTCTATGGCGATTATAGCGATAGTATTCTCCGGATTTGTACTGAAGGCGAGACCGTTTTATCTCCTTCTAAAACCAAATTTACAGCCACTACTACACGTAATTTTTTGCACACGGCTGGTGCGGTAAAGTTTAAACTCAGTAAGCTTGAAAAATACATTGAATTTGAAGAAGCCACCTGGTTCTATCTTGATAAAAACGGGAATCAACTCAACGAAAAACCATTTCAATTTGCCGAAGAATTCAAGCATGGCTTAGCTATTGTTGCGATCAATGATAAGTGGGGTGTTGTTGATACTGCCATGAATATAATTGTGCCCATTGAACATGAAAAAGTGAAACGTGTGTTTATTGATGGTGCTTCGTATTTTGAAGTCAGCAAACGGGTAAAAGAAAATTATTTATATCAAAAATCAACCGGGAAACTTTCACCCACAGAAATTGGAACCTTAAAACATTACCATAAAGGAACTTGGTTTGCACAAAAAAAAGGTTCCTCAGCCTGGGCATTAATAGACACGAACTTACAGAACATTACGCCTTATGAATTTGACTATGTCTATCCTTTTAAGGATGGTTATGCGACGATTATCATAAGAGGTAAAAAAAGCATCATTGATCCAAATGGCAATTCAGTTTTACCTTTTTATAAATCAAAACGAATCGAGCCTCTCGGTTATTATCGGTACGCCATTGTTACTTCAAAAGGTATGACAGTGGTTGACCTTGGTGCTGACACCTTACTTAAAGCCATAAATTGCAAGCGTGTAATTGAATCAACAGCAGATTATTTGGTATATGAAGAACGTGGAAGACGTATCAATTTTTTAAATTTTAAAAATGATTTTCATACGCCGAAGAATAGTACCATCCTCTCCTACTCCTTAAAGGACGAAATATTTTTAGTTCAAAAAAACGGTAAAAAGCGACTGTTTTCTATTGCTACGGGAGAATACATCAGCAAACCATTGGAAGGAATTACGGAAGTTGGCGAAGATGCCATGATATATAGAGGCAAAAATGGTTTACTCGGCTTTCAAAGTTTCCAAGGGGATACACTTTGTCAACCGCAGTTTAAAAAATTGGCTCCACTTAAAAACGGCTGGGCTTTTTCAAAAACAAAACGCAAAAAAGGAATTGTAAATGCAAATGGTAATTATCTTTTTGATGATCCTGTATATCGTGTGGGTGAATTGGATGAAAATTCTACTTTCATAATGCACACTGGAATTGGTGTGATTAATCCAGCAGGCAAAGTAATTATTCCACCAGAATACCAAAAAATAGAATTGTACAATACATCATTTTACAAAGCCATTAAGAATAATCGAACCTGTGATGTATATACAAGAGCGGGTAAAAAACTGAACGATAAATCATATCAGGACATTAAAACTATTAGTACTAGCGCCCTAATTGTAAAGCATAAAGGATTTGATTATCTCTACAACGGTGTCTTGAATAAATCACTGTCATTCCAAAACATTCGACCCGTTTCAAGCGACCTTTATTTGCTGGATGAAAATAGCCATGTGGGCATGTATAATGCTACAGGTGAGATCATAGTTCCTCTGCGTTATCATAAAATTGAAGTGGTTCGCGACCATTTGCAAGTGAGCTTTTTTAATTCCTTTGGCTATTTTGACTATGACGGGAAGGATTTAGCGGATCCTCATTTTAAATCGGAGATTTAAATGAGGAATGTGCAATGATCAATTTTCAATGCGCTGCTCTGAGTTTATCGAAGGGCTCAATACGGTTTGACATTATGAATCAATGTGCAATTTGCAATGATTAGTGTTCTATTGAATTACACTAATTAAAACTAAACTTTTTCACCAATCACTTTCGGCGCGTCTAATTATCGTTTCGTTTGCATTTAATAAAAATGCATTAAATAAATCTAAATAATTCAGTTGAACAGCGTTCGATTTCACCATATACCGCTCGTTATCATAAAAAGAATCAAAATAAAGGAAATAATGTACCGCAATTGAATCGTCTTAGGAATTATGGTTTTTTGGGGATCAATTTCGACCCATAATCCATTGGTATCTTTTGCGATTGGCTCGTTATAAATAGGATCTACGAATTGATCACTATAATGATAATTACGAAGTCTCCCAAAACTTTTTTGAACCAACTCTTCATAGGTGAAATCCAATTCAAAAACCTCAAAAGGATTTACGGTTGCCGGAGCCAGCCCCGTTCCACAACCCCAGCTTTCGTATATACCGATAACCGTATCGGGCAGAACTAATTGAACCCAACCTGCATGCATAAAAAATATAGTGTCATTCAATTCGTATTGAATATCACTATTTCGGCTGGCTGTAAAATATTTAGGCATTATGGAATTATTCTCAAATTGGAAATGATAGTTTCCGTTTGTTAAAGGTGTGATTTCGTAAACAACATTGGGGTCTTGCTCTTTCACTTCAACAAAATTCCTATTATCATAATCGATAGCAGACGCAAGAAAAAAACCTCTTGTTACTTTAATATCAGCCATAATTAGCCCAAAGAATACCAATCCAATTGACAAACTAATGATAAGAAACCTACGAATTCGCTTCCAAAGCATGCTTCAATTTAGCCAAGAAAAACCCACCTGAAAGTATTAAGTGACAAGTTGATACGTTAATTTATTCAACAGTACCTGAATTAAATTAGGTAACTATATATAACTTTACACTAAATAAATTAGGTTTAGTGTAATTAACTTCTTATATTTGATTTATCAAAACGACAAAGCAATGATAAATCAAGACTTCAAATCAATGTTCGACTTACTAAAAGCTTTTCCAAGCGATCAGGCTTGCATTGACCATTTAACTGAATTACGTTGGGGTGGTTACGTAGTTTCCCCATTTGATGCTGAATCTAAAGTCTATGTATGTAAAGGTAACAAATACAAGTGTAAAAACACAGGTAAATATTTCAACGTTAAAACGGCTACCTTATTCGATAATACTAAGATTGAATTGCAAAAATGGTTCTTAGCCATTTGGATTGTAACTGCTCACAAAAAAGGAATAAGTTCTTTACAATTATCTCGTGACATTGATGTTACACAAAAAACAGCATGGTTCATGCTTCAAAGAATCCGTAATTGCTTTGGTTTTGATAATGACAGCGAATTAGACAATGAAGTTGAAGTAGATGAAACTTATGTTGGTGGTAAGAACAAGAACCGCCACGCCAATAAGAAAGTACCAAATTCACAAGGTAGAAGCACAAAAGACAAGCAAGCGGTTATCGGAATGATTGAAAGATCGGGAAAATTGGTTGCTCGTAAAATCAAAAACGCTAGTGCAGAAACTTTGACGGCTGAAATAATTAAGTAAGTAAAAGAAACTGCAAACCTTTATACTGATGAATGGTTTGGATATAATACTGTAAAACGTATTTACACACATGAGTTTGTAAAGCATAATGCAGGTGAGTACGTTAATGGTAGAATCCACACAAACACAATCGAGGGCTTTTGGTCAATCTTAAAGCGTGGCATCATTGGAATATATCATTTCACATCTAAAAAGCACTTACAGCTTTATATTGATGAATTTGTTTACCGTTACAACACGCGCGAATCAAATGAATCTTTCAGATTTAATCTACTATTAAAGAATACAGAATTTCGATTAACCTATAAAGAATTGATAAATGAGTAAAAAATCAAAATTTAACCAAAACTTAATGAAAGCAATAAGAGTAACAGAAAAAAGACCAAAAATGACCGTTAATAAATTAGGTGAATTTTTGATAGCAAACCCAAAAAGACAGCGACGAATTTTGGAATTATTAAAGTATCCAAAAGAAAGCACTTATAGCGCTACTGCCCATTCAGAGGCTCGGGAAGCAATTAAAAAGTATTTTATAAATGAATTTGATGATGACATTATTTTAGATTGTATTGAATTTCTTAAACAAAAAACAGGAGGATCAGAGCATTCAATTAAGATGGATCAATCCTCTATTGATTTACTAGAGGTGGTTCTAGAATCGGATAGTGTTGAGTTTGAGTCTTACAATTACGAGAAATACGAAGGTGACAATCCTAAACTTGACATAGCTGGTGTGACAGTTAGTGTTTACCCTGATCTAATTGCTAAATCTTCCAGTAGAGGTAAGGAGTATATTGGGGCATTGAAAATTCACTTGGGAAAAACAGCTAAGTTAGGATTGGAAGGGGGCAAGTATGCAGCTGCAATTTTGAATCATTTTGTATCCCACCATGTTGAATCAGAACGAATAGCGCGCCCTGACCATAGCGTTTCTTACGACGTCTATCCTGATAGTTTCATAGAATGCCCTACCAGCGTTAAGCGTAGATGGGACGATATTGAAGCTGGGTGTCAAAACATTGTTGCTATATGGGACTCTATATAATTCCCGTGTCTTAACTTTATGACAATCATTGCAAAGTGTCTGTAAATTTTCTAAAGTACATCCACCACCACCTTGCGAGACAGGAACAATGTGGTCTGCTTGCCAATCTTCATCATACACCCCACAATGACTACAATAACCTTGATCCGTTTGGAATAGATTTTCTCGAATTACACCATTGTCACCTTTTATAATGTAAAAGTGATTAAGGGAGGTATGCATACATTCTTTACTGAACCATTTTCGTTTTCGTCCTGTTAAATTCCTTCCGCATCCACAAGCACATAAGCCTTTAATTGAAGGGAACAAATGGAACATTGCCAATCCTTTTTGATATCTAAGATTATTATTGATCACCGTTCAAATTTAGTAAAAAATACTTATTACACATAATCATTCTTGAATGATACGAACAATAAACTGTTAGTTTTAGTGCTTTTGTACTAGGAAGAAAATATAAAAAGTCAGTTAGAGCAGGTCTTTAAGATCAATCTCAAGTCCTTCACAAATTTCAAGCAGAAAATAATAACTTGGATTCACTTTACCGTTTTCGAGTTTATTAATTGACGGATGGTCTTTACCGATCTTATGAGCCAATTCGGTTTGGGTCAAATCTTTTAATAGTCTAATTTCTTTGACTGCATCACCTAATTTTATTAACTCTACTTTCTTGTTCATGAAACCAATGTATCGTATCAAATACAAATAGTCTGTATCCAATACGATACATTAGGATAATTTTCATTAGTTTAGTCGTAATCAATTAACCCAATTATGAGCGAAAAGACTAACAAACAGAAGCAAGTCGAGTATATCAGTAATTTAATGAAAGAGAACCACGAATTTAGACAGGTTTGCTTTGAAGTTTTGAATTGCTTGGAAAATCTCGACGCTCCGCTAAAAATCGTACATTGTAAAAGCGAATTGAATAGGGTTTTATTTAGTCCAAATGATTTTTTGCACTAATTGGTGTAAAGCTTTAAATATTTAATAACTATGCGAAATTTATTATTAACAATCTCTTTATTGAGCATGAATTTTTCTTATGGACAAGATCATGTTAAGACAATTGTAGTTGGATCTAATGATTCATCCGCTACACAAACAATTAAGATGAATTCAGATGAATATTTGGTGATTACAAAAATGGATAGTAGTACCAATGTTTCATTCCGTCAAATAGAACCATTAGAAGATAATATTTTGGTTTTATTAGGTGGATTTGGTGACAACCAAGTGAGCATGAACGCTAACAATAATATCGCTATGTTAGTTAACTTACCGATTTTTTTAACTAGCAGAAGATATATTCTTTTAATTGATACACCAATTGGAAAGTTTGTAGAGATAGATATTCTTAAATAAGAATTTAAATTTAGTGTAAAATTGTATATAGTTACCTTAAATTAAAATGCATTGCCCTGAGTTTATCGAAGGGTTCAATAACGGTTTGACCTTCTAAAGCAATGATCAATTATCAATGCGGTGATGGGGTTTGGCCTATATTCAACCCGATCACCTATTTTTTCTTTTGCCAATTGCCTGCTGCCTATTCTCTAAAACGATCCAACTCAGTTGGAGAGTGATCCAAGGACTATAAAACCGCCTTCTTCGCTTGCGCCAAATGACGCTGATTATGATAAATAACAATGCGCAAGGTATCGCCCAATCTTAATTTAAGAACACTGCTGATACTGATAGAAGTTTTGTTCTTTTTAAGGCTAATGGTTAATGAGCGATCTAAAATTTCGAGCATTTCTTTTTGCTGCGCGATAAAAGTATCAATTACGCCAATGGTTAAATCACTGCCATTTGGATTCATATTCTTGACCGTTTTCATTTTGTTTAATTTCTCCTTGGCTTGAAGACTTTTGGCAAAATAATTTCCAATCAAACCACTTTTAAATTCAGTTGTTGCCGGAACTTGGGCAGCCGTTAGAAACTGCTTTTTTATTTCCTTCAAATAGAAATCTCCGTAACGATTCAAATGTTCTATACACTCTAGTGCACTCCAACTTTCGCTTGAACTTTTTTGATTTAGTATTTCGATTGGGAGGTTCTTTAATTCCTCTGCGGCCATCACATTTGCAATGGTGCGCTCTGCTAAATCATCAATTAATTCTTGGTTGGTCAATTTCATTTAAACGTTATTTGATACAAATGTCGGGGTTCAAATTGAATTAAACATTGATTTGAATCAAGACTTTTTGATTCTTGAAAAAGTTTCTGGTGTCATTCGTAAATATGCAGCAATATACTTGTTAGGGATTTCTTGAAATAATTGCGGGCTGCGTTTCAATACACGGCGGTATCTTTCTTGTGGAGAAAAGGTCAACAAATCAATTTCACGTTCCATTTGTTGGAATACTATTTCACCTAAAATCCCTTGCCATAAACGCTGATTTTCTATGGTAGAATTGACCAAGTTCATGAAAGCATCCTTTGATACGACTTTTAGCTCAGCCTTTTTTAATGCTTGAATATTATAAACGGAAGGCTCTTCTTTAATAAAAGAATCTAAAGCTCCAAAGAAGGAGTTTTGATAGCCAAATCGGATGGTATGCTCCTCTGCTTCATCTAAGTAAAAAATGCGCAAACTGCCACTTTCTACAAAGTATAAATTGGTATTAATTGTACCGCTATGATTTAAAAATTCATTCCTCTCCAGAACAAGATCCTCTTGCCAAAGCGCATTTGCCTCTAATTGGATTAATAATTCCTGTAATGGATTCATAGGTAGTACAAATATAAAGTATTATGCTTGTCCATTATTCTCCATTAAATTATTTTATCTGGAAAAGTTCTTCCGCTGAAAAAATGTCGAATCTCGAACAAAGAATGTTGAATTAAGAATTAGAAAAGACTGCCGTATTCCTTAATCAAAACTTACTAATAAGCATAATCCCCAGCTGTAGAAACACGCGAAACCACATGCGCGTCAAGTGTGCTAATGGCAGAAGTAAAATCAGAAATTGAATTCAAAAAAGAATAATCCGAAGTTTCTGCTTCAACAGATGCTTGGATAATTGTTTGCCAAGCGGCATAATCTGCTTGTACTTTTGACGTTTCAAAAGCGCCTTCAATAAAATCAATAATATGCGTTTTAAAGGTAGTCTCATATTCAGCCGTGCCATGAACATAGCCAATTAGTGGCCATTCAGCATCTGAAATATCACTAAATTCAAAGGCCAATGCACCGCCCATTTTCCCTTCTTCAAATGCCTCGTTATTATCCCACGGAATCCACTTAATTAAATCATCAGCCGGGTCATGATAGAGGTAATAATTATGCGTCATTCGACCATAAGTATCCCAATTTTGAATGGTTGTGTTAACCGCCAACCATTTTAAATAGCCATCTACATCAAAAACTGATTCCAAGGACGTTTTCCACGCTTCTTCATCTGACGTGCGCAATGAACTGTGCAAGGCATCATGCATGGCTTGAATATCTGCACCGCCAGTACCGCCATTGTTCTTATTGGCAAAATCTGTTAATGAAAATCCACTTTCAGCAAAGCTTGCTCCATCATTTTCGGGTTTATAACAATTGCCCGTGGTGCTAGCAAATTGTTTATTTAAAACAGTTTCAAAAACAACTTCTAATCCTGTATACAAACCAAAATATACGGGACCGTCGCCATAATCAATATACATTTCGTAAAAAGCCGAATAGGGCGCCGGGACACCAAACTCACGAAATAAATCACAACCATATTTCTCTCTTAAAAAAGAGTTGTCATTATAATTACTACTCATAGACAAAGCTGGGAATCCATAAAAAGTTTGTCCTGTAATTTCTGGATAATCATCCTCAAACTGATCAAACTCTAAACGAAACGGCAATTTATTGACCCCGGAACTATAAGCACTTAAACTTGAGTTCCCTTTATAACGAATGCCAACATAATACCAATTTGATCCATTAAACTCAATATTACAGGGAATATAAACAGGTGTTTCTTCTGAAAAACTTCCGCCACCTGGGCCGCCACCTGATGAACCACCGTATAAATCGTCTAAATCTGATTGCATAATGGCCCAATCATCTGCAGTAATTGTAATATCAAAACGGTTTACTTTGTCTTGCGGAAAAACAACGTCATAATTGGGTGAAGCCAAAGATGAATGTGTCGTTGTAGACCAATCGTCTAACCCTTCTCCAGCGGCAATAAATGTTTCTTTATAACAAGAACTAGCAATCAATGCGAGAAGTGCGATATAGCTTATTTTTATCTTAGTCATTGTTCTTGTTTTTAAGTGTGAATGTATATCCTAATCCAATGATATATGTTGTTTTTGGATAGTTGGTACCCAAGGATTTTTCTATGCGATAAAAAGCATCTATTTCGCCAAATTTCTTTAAAGAATAGGAAGTACCTAAGGTGAATCTTACTTTATCGAAACCACCTGTATATTTAGTCATGTCTCGAAAGATTTCTGCAGACAAAACAGGATCAAGCTTCCACTTATTGATATTAAATTCAGCGCCTGCTTTAAAACGGAAGTAATTTTTAAAATAATCCCCTTCCGCCGTGCTCAAACCAATTTCATTTCTGTTTTGATAACGCACCCGATATTTAAATGAAAAGGATTTGACTTTATGTTTAAAAATAGCATCTAAATTGAATCGGAAATCATTGTCAAATACATCATTTCCTCCTCGATCGGAAACATAACGTAATCCCAATCCAAAATTTAAATAGGGAGTAGGTTTAAGCTTAAAACTAAGATCTGTCAAAACCTGATCGACTGTTGAAGCGTTTTGATTCAAACGGATGCCTTGTTCTAATCCAAAGCTGAATTTTTTATTGACTTTGTATTTTAGACCAATGGTATTCCAACTTTCTAAATCTTGGCTGACGTAGGTAAAACCATCTTGACTAAAGCTGGATGGGATAATAAAAATGATGGCGCATAATAAGAACGCCTTTTGAATTAGTTGCATAAAAAATGAGTTTGTACCGTTTTAGACTTTCTTGATATAAAAAGGTTTAATGTAGTTTACTATTTATATCGTTCCAATAACATGAAGTTGTTCTAAAGTAGGAGAAACACTGCCTCCTTTGGGCTCCCGAGTTATTGCAAAAGCATCACCCAAACCAGTAGTTTTCATTTCTAAAAGGCCAACAGTATCTACAAAAATTTGACTATCAAAAACACCCAAATCAATTGGAACGCCGTCAACTAAGACCCAAAGCTGATAAGATTCTTCGGCAGTGTTTTCGGGTAAATATTGTGCATCCAATAGGACTATTTCAGATCCTTGATTCCAATATACAGCTGCAAAATTATCTGCATTATCTGCTGTACCACTCAAAGCCACTTTTTGGGTGTTTTGGTCACCCATAAATTCAATTTGGCTAGACAGGAATGTCAATTCCTTTGATACATCAAGTTTAGAGTCGTTGAGCAAATTATAATCAACTACCATTTGGTCGTAAACTTGATCCGCATTTTCAATTTCATCTTGCGCAATGGCCAAATCTTCCTTGGTATTATAGGCATAAAAACCAACCGCTAATAAGAGTATGATACTTGCCGCCGCCATTAATTTATAAATGCCACCACTTTTTGAAGCTGTATTTTTTTGTATAGGAATGACTTTACTTTCTTTTTGCTCTTTACCATCCTGTGACTCACTCTTAATTTGCACTAAAACTTTTTCCTTTAAATCTTCAGGAGGCGAAACAGCTGCTTTCAACGCTAAATTCTCAATACTTTCTTGAAAAGTTGTCAAAGCAACCTTTATCTCAGGATAAATATGAGACATGCATTCAACTTCTTGACGCTCTTGATCAGAGGCTGATCCAAGCACATAGTTTTCTAAAATTCCAGACGTTATGTATACATTTATATCCATGCTAGCATAATGCTAAATAATTCTTTTAGTCCTTTTAACGCACTTCTAGATCTTGTTTTTACAGTTCCAAGCGGTAATTCCAATGCGTCTGCGGTTTCTTGTTGTGTATATCCTTTGAAGTAAATATATTCTAATATAATTTGTTCTTTCTCTGGTAAAACCTTTACTAAATCTTTAATCCCAATGTGATCAATTTTTTGGTCGTTTTCCTGACCCCCCTTTTTATGTACGCGGTTTTCATTGCTTTGGATTGGAACCAGTGTCGCTTTTGATAATTTACGATATTTATCAATTGCTGTATTTCGGTTAACATTCAAAATCCAAGTAAAAAACGAACCCTTTTTAACATCAAATGAATGAATTTTTTTCCAGATTTTAACGAAGGCATCTTGAACTGAATCCTCTGCAACTTTTTCGTCTCGCAATATTTTCAGACTAACGCCATACATTGCTGGTGCATAGGCATCATACAAAACTTCAAAAGCAGCATGATCGCCACTTTGAACTTTTAAAATTGTTGCCTTGAGCTGTTGTTGCGTTAACAATTTGGTTGGTGTTGGTTTATTGATTTGACATTTATCAAAACCCAAGATATTAAGAAAGTATGGCAAATGACTTAATTATATGAAAAAACATTCATATCCATAAAAGGCTTTAACTGTGGCCAATTTTAATCTACATCCAATATTGCGTACTCAAAATTATCGCTCCATCCTGCTGCCAAGGGTAAAAGTTGTCTTCGCCTAGCTTCCCGTTGCATGCCTGATTTTTCCAATACTCGAATTGAGGCAACATTTCCAACTGCGCATCCTGCTTCAACTCTATGAACCTCTAGTGTATCAAAACAAAAGCGGATTAGTTCTTTAGAGGTCTCTGTTGCATATCCTTTGCCCCAAGTTTGTGGTAGTATTTTATACCATATTTCTGCCGATTTATATTTTGGTTTACCTGGAAATACGCCAGCCATTCCAATAAATGATTGGGTGGTTTTGTCTTGAATAATAAAGGTATACTTTTCGCGCGCAATATTTGCATCAAATAAAGGAAGCATAATTGTCTCTGTTTCTTTCAAGTCTTTCGGAATTCCAAGTGTATTATATTGATCGACCTCTGGAAATGAATGGAGATGGTGAATATGAGCCAAATCGTTGCTATTTGCAAGACGTAAAGTCAACCTCTCGGTTTCTAGTTTAAGTAGCATGGCTAAAATATTTATTTAATTTTTTGGATAGCTATGATGTCAATACTGGAAAGATAGATAATTTTCTTCTCTTGGTTATGTAGTGTAAATTCGAGTTTATAAATGTGCGCGGCATGCATGGCTTGATCCTGACTATTTCTAATCCACCACCAAAACAACTGTTTAATACTGCGTTCACGTTGATTCGTTTTCGTGAGGGCTATGGATATAATTTCTGTGAGCGAGAATTGATGTAGAAGTTCATGTGATTTATCTTAGGCATAACAAAATACTTCCTCCTTATCTAGGTCAACCCCAAGTGACTTTAATTTTAATATTTCATTTTCAGACAGCACGTTCTAAAGGTAGTCAAAAACAAAAAATTTAATTTTTATTTCAATAAATTTTATTTATTTAAAATTTATAACTATATTTATCCTAACCAAAACGAAATAAGAATATTATTAAACCCCATAGTTATACACTTATTTTTTAGCACGAAAGACCCTACTCAGTTTTGGGTTAATATCCCTCTTGAATTTGTAGGTGAGGGAAGGAAGACGAGTGCGAGGACCGGGAATCTTCGCGCTTGTCTTTCCGCTAAAAACAAACTCGGATGCAGAAAAATAAATATCTCACACTGTTACCCGACATTCTTATTTACAAAGGGTTTTCAAGGTGTGCGATTTTTGATCTAAAACAAAGTAACCATTGGTTCTTGCCAAATGAATGGGGCGAAATCCTCATGAATCCCAATGGTTTTTTAGCGGAGAACTTATCCGTAAAGCTACCAACATCAAGTAAGGAAGATATTCAGAACAACCTTATCTTTTTGAAGAGAAATGGGATAATCGATTTTGCTCAACATTCGAGCCTAAAGGATGTACCCACCGAAGCACATATTTTAAATTATTTTACAGAAACATGCTCTATCGGCATTGAAAAATCATTTAATAGTCAATTCATTCCTATACTTAGCGCGCTCCGCATTAAAAAGTTGGAGCTCCACTTTTTGCGCAATTCAAATATTCTAAACTGCATTTTAGTAGCGAATCAACTTAATTTTGAATCACTCGAAATTTTTCTCGATTATAAGTATACCAAGCGACTTAACTTGAAGGAATTAAGTTGTAAAGTGCCAAAACTTACTCATATTCGAATCATCAACACGCCATTTACATATACCGAAATTTACAAGCAGCTTGAAATAAAAAAGTTGAAAAATTACAGTAATCATGAACTCAATGTGAAATTGCTTAAGCGTCAAGAAAATGTGAACCTACATTATTACTACAATAAAAGGGTACATATTGATTCGGATGGAACAATAAAAAACTCCCCTTATACAGCAAATAGTTATGGAAACATTCTTACAAACAGCATTGATGAAGTTGTACATAGTGAAGCTTTTCAAAAAATTTGGCAAGTCAAAAAAACATTAGTGGATGTTTGCTGCGACTGTGAATTAAGAGCAATTTGCATTGATAGGCGGCCTTTAATTAAAAGAAAAGGCGGCACTTGGTTTTCGAATGAAGCCTGTAGTTACAATCCGTATTTAGGGAAATTTAAAGGTGAATCTGGTTATCAGCCCTTAAATGAATGCGGCATTGAAAGTAACAAACAGGGTTTTAAAATTTTAGTTGATCAATTTATCGCGATTAAAACAAACTATTCAAATGTCGCTCTTGAATTGGACACAAACCACAATTTATTTTATTGAAAGACTTGAATTAATTTTTCTAAATTCACGTCACCTATGAGTGAGATGAAGTTAAATCTAAAAAACAATCCTATTTGGGTGCATTACTTGATTCTTTTGGTTTTATGTTTTTTGGTTTTATTCATAAAATTAGGCAGTTTTCATATGCGCATTTGGGACGAATCCATGTTTGCCGTGAACACTTACGAGATGATGCAGAATGGAAACTACTTTTCCCTTTTCTACAATGGTAATATCGATCTTTACAATACCAAACCTCCATTAACAAATTGGTTTCAATTATTGAGCGTTAAGGCCTTCGGTTATAATGAATTGGCAATACGAATCCCTTCCGCTTTGGCGGCATTGCTCACCAATTTATTTTCATTTAAATTTATTGCGAAATACTTCAATTACGTTTGGGCATGGGCGGTGGCTTTAATCATTATTAGTTCTGCTGGATTCGTTAATTATCATACAGCAAGAACTGGAGAGTCTGATGCAATTCTCACCTTCTTTTTAGTGCTGACAAACATTGCATTTATTCGTTATATCATTGAAAACAACAAGAAACATATTTTACTTTTATTCATTTTCATTACGCTTGCCTTTGCCACAAAGCTTTATGCAGCCCTTTTATTTGCCCCTGCCTACCTGTTTTTGCTCATCTATTTTAAAAGATTCAAATCATTCGTTTTTTCTTGGCAATTCTTAGCAGGCACGCTGCTATTTATAGGGACTAGTTTATCCTTTATTATTTTAAGAGACATTGAATCCCCTGGATATATTGATGCCATCTTGTCTAGTGATGCTGGGCGCCTGTTTACTGTATTAAAGCAATTTGAAAAGTCGACTTTCTTTTATATCGAGAATTTTTATGTTAAACGTTATGCTGTTTATTTCCTATTCTTTCTGATAGGGAGCGTATTTATCTTTCTAAAAAAACGGGACGAAACCTCTCAAAAAATACTGGTTATTTATTTCTCATTGATTGTTTCTTATTTGCTAATCATCACCTTATCATTTACAAAACTACCTTGGTATGACATGCCATTATATCCGCTTTTAGCTTTAATATCTGCCTACCCAATTATTGAAATAATTCGACTATTGACAAGCGAAACTAAAGTGAACAAAACGTATGTCAATTACGTAATGGTTGCACTTATTTTTGCCTATCCTTACTACTACCGCTTTAGTAAATCGCAAGGAAATAAAATAGATGATGGCGCCATAAAGATTGAAGCCAATGAACGTTATTTGCATCAAGCGATTCGAAAAAATTTAGACTTGGATGGACTAAATGTATTGTACCATGGCTACAATGGTGCACTGCTTTTCTACAAATATAAATTGCATGAGGCAGGGCAAGAAATTGAATTACACACGAACATTGCGCAGCTTAAAATTGGAGATCGCGTATTGGTTTGCAAAGATGAACAACGCGCCGAATTACGGGAATATTTTGTATTAGATCCGGTAGATGATTACCAATATTCGGATGTTTATAGGTTAAAGTAATTCCCCTTGTAACGGATTATTCGAAACGCGCATATAAGGCTTCAATGTCTAGCTTCTTGGTTCCTTGCGTGCGCTTACCGTCAATTGTTATGGATGACTTAAGCTCTACTAGCATTTTTTCTTGTGCGGCTTTTATGAGAACAGTTTTAAAATCGATTTGTGCCCCATCATATTCGGGCTTTTTGCGGAAGGCAGCCAAGGCATACTCAACGTTTTCAATTGCGATATTTGCTCCTGTAATCACAGTCCCATCTTTTGCAGCGACTCCTGTTACGGCGCCATTTATTGTGACATTATTTAAAATTAATGCGGATGCTTCTCCACCCGAGATGCCTTTATCACCGGAGTTATTAATGGTTATTGCCTCAATCAAAACGGTTGATCCTGAAAAATCGATACAATCATTTCCTGTTCTTGTAAAGCTTGATTTTTCAATATGTCCAGTGCAAAAATCAGCATCAAAACCATCCGAATAAGTATCTGAAATATTTAGGGCACTAATACTAAAATCGCTTCTAATAATGTTTAGCGCATCTTCTGAAAGATTACCACTTATTGTACAATTAAGCATACTTGTAGGCGTTTCATAGATTGATAAAGCGCCTGTTAACTCCCAGTTTTTATAGTTTAAATTGGATAACCCTTCAAATAAACAATGAGAAAATACTGCTGTCTCACCATTTAAAACAGTTATACCATTTGAACTGCTGTCGCTACAAAAAACATGGATAGGTTGGGTAATCGTACCCTCTGCATAAAAACTATTGCTTGCAATGATGCCACCACCTGTTTTAAATTCAATTGTAGTCCCGGGCTTAAGTACCACTTCATACGCTTTCGGAATATAAAGAAGTGAATCAACTACAACGCTACCTTTAAAAATAACCTGCTTATTTCGGACAGTATAATATGAATTTGATTCAGAAAACTGTCGAGCTAACGTCATTCGAGCAGTAGAACCTTCAGGTTTTTCCCAAGGCAGTACTTTTTTTGCCACAATCAAAGAAGGTGAATTGGAAACTGTAAAGTAGATTTTTTTAGGTTTCAAAACGGTCAAAAATTCAGCGGTATCGGCTATTTGAACAAAGCCATTTAATTCAATTGGCTCAGCCAACAACACATGCTTTATTGAATCATCCTTAATGCCATAGCCATGTACTGTAATTGTATTAGAATGAAAGCTTTGAAGACGGATACGATAGCCATTATCCTCTTTCTTTAAATAAGCATTGATCGATAAATCGCGTAAAAATTGGTGGTCAGATCGCGGAATATAACTTTGTGGTAAAACCCAATCATCCACCCTAGGTTTTTCAGTAATTTTACGATCCCAAGCCGCTTTCAACCGCGGCAACCAGGTTCTTAAATACGCTGCATTATCATAATAGATTTCCTTTTGAAAATTATACGCTGGCACTTCTGTTTGAATCGCCAATTCGGCCACTGCTAATTCATCTTCCAAAGCCTCAAAAACAGAATCCAAATAGGCTGGCTTTGTTTTTTGATCTAAATAATACAAGTATTTCGTTTGAAATTCGGAATTATAAAGAATGGCATTATCGAAACAATTCTCTCTAATTCTTGCATTCTCAGAAAGTCGTCTTGCCATGTCGCATTGAAAATTTCGCCCTTGAATAAAGGGAAGAATGTCATACGCGACATGCTCTAATTTTTGTGTAATTGGATTATAATAAAACCTTCGATTATGCCATCTTAAACCATGACTACTTCCGCTTAATTCCATTACCACATAAAACTTCGCCAATTGATCAATGTCAAACAAATCTTCAATTTTCAAGTACCCGTCTTTGAACAGTTGCATCAATTTTTTTCCTTCATCAAATTGTTTACTGAGTTGGTCAGATTTTCTTGTTCTGTTCTTCTTAAAACAGGACACGGTACTTTCTTGAAAAAACGGAAACAACTTCATACTATCGAAGGAAACATTCTGTTTTATGGCCGTCCAATAACTTGTTTCGTCAAATTTAAGAATAGGTCCTTCTCTTCTATTTCTGTGCTCTAATAATTGTTTATCAAAATGCTCTTCCAAGGCATACACCCCCATTTGGACATCACTTATATTGACATTTATAAAATCATATGTTGTGGTTAATACCCCTTCACGATCTGCAATTTTATGCACCACCCATTCGCCTATATAGCGGCGCGTTTTCGGATGCTGAATTGAGAAACTTTTGAGTCCTTGAAAAGCTAAATCGCCTTTAATTTTAATCCGATAAGACTCCTTACCTGTATGCAAATGATCCGTCCAATCACCTTTTAATTTCATTTGAATCTTTGCGGTATCCTCGCCTTCAACCAAATTGGCACTAACATATTTTTTACTACTAGCAGGAATGGCTTCAAAATTGGCGGCATACATAATATACTCATCCAATGTGGCTAGAGAAGAATCAGGAATGTCCAAATTTAGCTGAATCGGTAAATCGTTTTCTGGCGCGTGTTCCATACGGAGCAGTGAAAAATCATCAAAGTAGGCAATGTGCCCACCAGAAAAAACATCAATATGAATTACATCAATCCCGGGTCCAACGGTAAATGACAAGGTATGTTTTTGCCACCCATCCTCATCTGCTGCCGACTTATCAGTTGTAGTCCGATAACGATACTCAGAGGCTTCACCTTGTAAATAAGCATGCAACGTTGCATTTACACTTGTTTTATGAACCCATACTGAGATTTGAAAAAACTCTTGTGGTTCAACGTTTTCGATTTTATAATTTAATCCATATTTATTGATCGAATCCAGGCGAAGACAACTCAATCCACTTCGCGCATACTCTTGATTAATTCCATCACCTCCACCCAATCTAATCCCAGGGACAGAGGTAACAAACCCTTGTACTTTATCTCTCTCCTTTACAACTTCCAAATCACTCTCAAATTCCATTACGTCATTTTCAGACATAACTTGTTCATCCTTACAAGCAACTAAAAGGAAGGTTAAAATTAAGAGGGCGCAATGAATTTTTTTCATGGAAGCTTATTGCAATAAAGCGTTATTTATACATTTGTTTTTGAAAGCACAATATTACGGGATTATTTACAATTGTCTCAAATAAAAATTGCTTTTAAAGATTAAAGACCATTTCTGTTTCCGTAATATTAAACCCAAAATTCAATACTTCATCCACCTGACTTCCATGCAAGCCCAATAAGGGATTCGTATGATTAAAATGAATCAGATAGATCTTATTGCGATCTTCTTTACTCAAGCTTTCAAAAGTGAGCATACTCTCCACTACAAAAGGATGTGGAATTTCAGAAATATCACGATTATTAATTTCTTCGCCATCATAAAAAGTGGCATCTAAAAAGGCATAATCTACTTTTTTTACCAATTCAACTATATCTCGCTCCCATTTTTCCCATTTATCGATATCTGGAATAAAAAGCGCCGTTTTATTGGGGCCAGAAATAATAAAACCGACAGTTTCAGAAAACTCATCTCGGTGCGGCACCAAAATCGGTGTAACACTAATTTCTGTTCCCAATCCAAAACTATCAGACGCTCGCAATTCTTTTAAGGCAATATTTTTATTGGATACCAATTGGCTCCAAGGTCCATTATTTTGCAAAAAATCTGTCATTCGTGGCATTGCATAAACGGGTACTGCATTCGCATTCATTGCTTCTTTACCCAAATACATTAAACCGGTATAATGACCAATATGCGCATGTGTCAAGAAAATGCCATCAGGAGTTTTACTTAAATCTGAACCGCTTTTTCGATTCAGGATTTCTAATTGGGCCGGTAGATCTGGAGTTGCATCAAATAAATAAGTGCTTTTAGTTCCTCCATCAATTAAGCCTAAGGAAACGACCATTCTCTTAGGATCTGGATGTTCAAATAAATCGACACAACAGCTTTTTTGACATGCAATTTGTGGTGAACCTGCATCTTGAACAGTACCTAATATAACCAATTTTACACCGTTAGAAGTTTCAGCTTCGAATGTTTCCAAGATAGGAATATCATCCTCTATTTCGTTTTCCGGATTTCCGCCACATTGAAAAAACAAAAATATGCCACAGAATAGAAACGCTACCTTGATCAAATTGCTCATGACACGAATTTAAAAAGGATCTTTTAAAGATGATGGAATTGGACATAAAAAATCCACCGATAGATATCTGCTCTATTTTAATTATTTGATTCTGCATTTATTTTTCGAAAGTAATTCTTGTGATATCTCCATCACCATCATTCAACTCAACAATGAATTTCTCTTTTTATTAAAAATTGATTTGGAGATTATACCTAACTTTGGTTAAAACCTACTTGTTACGCGAAATGAATTTTTTTAAAAAGCTATTTAACACTGGTCCTAAACTTCCGCCTCTAGACCTATCGATTTTAGGAACAGATCTGCACAGCCATTTAATTCCTGGAATTGATGACGGTTCAAAGTCATTAGAAGATTCTATTGCAATGCTGAAAAAATTTGCAGCATTAGGCTATAAGAAAGTCATTACCACTCCACATGTGATGAGTGATTTTTACCGCAATTCGCCCGAAACGATTCTCGGCGGACTTGAAACGGTTAAAAACGAATTGAATAAACAAGGAATCAATATTGAGATAGAAGCGGCGGCTGAGTATTATTTAGATTTTCATTTGAACGATTTAATAAAAGAAGAAAGGGTTTTGACTTTTGGAGATCGTTATGTGCTTTTTGAGCTGTCTTTTTCTCAAGAGCAACCGAATGTGAACCAAACAGTATTCGAACTTATTACGGAAGGTTACAAGCCGATTTTAGCGCATGTAGAACGTTATCCATTCTATAATAACAATTGGGAACGGATTCAAGAATTTAGAGATCGTGGGGTTTTATTGCAACTAAACATGTTATCACTCACAGGACATTATGGCCCGCAAGTAAAACGCATGGCCGAGTTATTAATTGAGCGTGATTGGATAGATGTTATCGGCTCGGATTGTCACCATTTTCAGCATTTAGAAATGATTGATCAAATGCGTACTAATCCATTTTTACACAAATTAGCTGCCAAAGAAAATTTATTGAATAAGTTCCTATAAACGCATATTCAAAAGTGCTTCGTTAATCCATTTTCTGTCGTTCCATAGAGTATTCAGCCATTTCTATCGATAAGTCAGCCCAAAAACGCTTTAAAAACGCTACATTAGACATGCTCTCCAAAAAGGGTGTTTAAAATTTAAAAACAAAAAAAATAGAATAAGATGTTTGGATTAGAAGATTTAATGAAGAATGTAGATTTAGGAGACATCCTAGAAAAAGTAGGCTTATCTGACAAAGATAAAAAAGAGGTTACCAACCAAGCTGCGGATGCGATTAAGTATCGTACGAATAAGGAAAAGGCAAGAGGAAATGACGGCACAATGGCCAATCTTTTTTCGGCAAATGACAATAATGAAGACGCGAATAAAGTAGCGAAGAAATTAGAAGGAGATTTAGCGCACAATTTGAAAAACAAATCAGGAATGTCTGAAAGCATTATTGATAAAATCAAATCTGCTGTAATGAGCAAAGTAATGGGCAGTTTTACTGGTGATGCAGCAAAAAGTGGCGACAAAGAAGGAAACGGACTAATGGATATGTTTACTGATAACGATATGATTAGTGGTTTAAAAAGCAAATTAGGCGGATTCTTTAAATAAGAATTGACATTTAAATAAAAATTTGGGCGTTTAGCAGAGCTAGGCGCCCTTTTTTTGTTCATGAATTTGAAACCTTGTTAAGCATAACACAAAACATGCGCCTCCTTGCTCCATCAAGAATTTTTATCCCTTGAATTACTTATATTTAGGAAGCATTTAAATCCTCACAATAATACAGCATGAAAAAAATCGTATTTCTAATTTCTATCTTCCTATTTGCTCAAAGTTCAATTGGGCAAGATGAGTGGGAAAGTAATATTACATTCGCACCCGGACAAACACTTAAGGACATTTTAGCGATAAGTCCAACAACCATTTATGGCATTAGCGCCCTGTATAGTGGAACCGCTTTGAATGTAAAAAAGACTGTTGATAATGGCGATAATTGGGTGGAGCAGTATGCAGGCCATACATCCATGAATTACTATGAACTTGCCAGCCCAGATAGTGTTGACATTTTCGCAGTTGCAAACGGCGGGATCATTATTCATAATTCGGGCGGGGAAACATGGGCAACAGTTGCGTCTGGCACCACAGAGAATTTGAGAACAATTTGTTTTGTAAATAGCACTATTGGTTTTATTGGTGGAGATGGTGGCACGATACTTAAAACAACTGACGGAGGTGCAACATGGATAGATTTGGAGGCGACATTGGACGCACCCTACTCTCCATTATGCTTGGAAATGATAAATGAAACGCAAGGTTTTCTTGGAGGTCATAGTTTTTTACAAGTCACTTTTGACGGCGGACTCAATTGGACTTTTGTTGATGGATTTGCACCAGGCGACGGAACATTTGCTTTCCGAGAGATTCAATTCATCAATAATAATTTAGCCTTTGCATGCGGAGATCAAGGAGCGATATGGATTTCAGAAGATGGTGGATTAACATGGACTTTGCAAGAAACAGGAACAACAGAATCGATTCAAGACATTAGAATGATAGATGAAAATATTGGCTTCGCTTGTGGTTTTAATGGTGTTGCTATTCGAACTGAGGATGCTGGGGAAACATGGACGAACGTGGCCACGGACATTTCCGAAAATTTCTACACGCTAGATTTTCATGAAAGCAGAGGATATATGGGCAGTTATTTTGGAACCGTTTTAACCTTCGAATTTATCTCACCTGGTGTTTCCATATCGGAGTTCAAGAATCATGAGCTTAGCATTTATCCAAACCCAAGTGTTGAATCCATTACGTTTAGTGGTGTTAGTTTAGTTGACATTTCTAGAATTGAAGTCATTCAAATGAATGGTGAAGTTGTTCTTGAAATTAGTACGCCTGCACAAAACACAATAGATTGTTCGGGATTGGAAAGTGGCACTTATATTGTTCGGATTCATGAGCAGGATGGTGGGATTGTGAGTCGATCTTTCATCAAAAAATAGAGGATGAGGTTTTGCAGGTATTGTGTTAGGCTCCAGATTTCTGCAGTAGTATTGGGGTTGTGACGTACGCACACGAAAGGATTGACTTCGTCGAATTGCATTTCGTGCGGTAACGCGGGAATTAAACTCCGTAACTTTTTGAAAAAAGTAAGTTATTTGTTTGCATAAATAATTAAACCTATGAATGTTAAAACTTTCCCTCTTATAATAGTTTGTTTATTCTTATTCTCGTCAGTTGGATTTTCAGGAGCCACTGATTCACTCAAAATAATCGAAAAAAAGAATAAAAAATTTTTAAAGAACTACCCCGACAATGTTTTTATTCCTGCGGGAACAACAACTGTGGCCGTAACAGAAGGAGAATCAATTGCCGCAAACCTCATGAATTCTGTATTTTCGGTTGACAATTACTTTATGAAAAAAGGTGAAGTAACAAATAGTGATTATTTAGCATTTCTGAATTACTGCAGGACGAAAGATACATCCACCTATGTAAAAGCACTGCCAGACACCTTGGTTTGGAGAACACCCTTGGCCTATAACGAACCCTATGTAGAATACTATTTGCGACACCCATCCTATCAAACTTACCCAGTAGTTGGCGTTTCATATCAACAAGCGAAATTATTTTGCGAATGGTTAACAAAAAAGTACAATCAAAATCCAGAACGCGTATTTAAAAAGGTAGTTTATAGGTTACCAACACAATATGAGTGGGTATATGCTGCCCAAGGAGGAAGCGGAAGGGCAATTTATCCATGGAACGGTGAATACATGCGGGCAAGTAATGGAGATCTGATGGCAAATTGTTTACGTTTTGGCACCGAAGATGTTTACAGAGACACACTCTATGAAAAAGATTATAAGGGTGAATTTAAAGAAGTTTACATTTACCGAACAGCACCGCACCGCTGTAGAAGTGCAGCATGCGCTATAGATCACACAGCAGATATTACCGCACCAGCAGTATCCTATCGGCCCAGTCCTTATGGTTTATATAATATGGCAGGAAATGTATGTGAAATGGTTGAAGAAATTGGAATCACACATGGTGGCAGTTGGAGAGATCCGGGAGCATATTTACAAAATTCTGCCCGACAATTTTATAAAGGAGAGAATTCTGCATCATCTAAAAGAGGATTTCGATATGTGATTGAGGTGCTAGAATATTAAGGGGTTAGATAGCTGCGCATTTCGATTTCGATTTGATTAGGGAATGATTCATTGTTAGTGTCAACTGCACAACATTAAAAAATGTAACATGCACAGAATTACAAATCCTGCACAGCATACTAAATACATCAAGAAAGCTTTAGGAACCTTGCCTATTGCTTGACAAAAGTATAAGTATAGTAATCCTGTGAATTACCAGATCTTAATGTCATATTATCTTTATCCAATTCTAGAATTTGATAAGTTCTGTCGGAATAAGTTGGTGATGACCAAGAAGTCATTTCCAAAACAGAACCATCATCCGAAACCGTATAATCATACGCATAGTTGGTGTTACTTGGTGAAGAAATTACCCAAGAAGTTTCGCATCCTTTATTCTTAGAAAGCTTACAATCGCCAAATGTTGCATGCAAAACGGTTGTATATTCATCATCTACACTTACCACAACCTCTCCATCACTAACGACTTCTAAAGTAGTTGCGAGCCATGTACCTTCCAATTTATTTACAGAACGTTGGTCTTTCGAACAGGCAAAGAGTAAAACAGGCAATAATAATAAAACGAATAGCTTTTTCATATAATTGAATTGAGTCATACACTCTAATACACGAAAAAAACTTAGAAAAGGTTTGTGAAAACCTTATTTATTCAACTCCTCTTTTACGATTGTTGAAATTAATTTCCCGTCTGCCTTGCCATTTAATTGACCCATAATTGGCCCCATTACTTTACCGATATCTTGAGGACCAGAAGCACCCATTGCTGCAATTTTATCTTGCACTACTTTTCGAACGTCAGCCTCAGACATCATTTCGGGCATATAGACTTTAATGATTTCGGCTTGCGCTTTCTCATCAACCGCCAAATCTTCTCTTCCTTCTTTCATGTACAAATCGTATGTATCGATACGTTGTTTGTATAATTTCATCACGATCTTATTGGCTGCTTCATCAGAAACTTTGCCATCACCACCACTTGTAGCCTCTAACAACAATTTAGATTTCACATCTCTCAATGCTGCTAATTTATCCTTGTCACGCGCTTTCATTGCGGTTTTTATATCGTCGTTTATTCTGTCGGTTAAGCTCATTTTATTTTAGTCCTTAGTCGTTAGTAATTAGTATCTAGTACTGAGTATCCAGTACTTGGTACTTAGACTGCTCGCGTAGCTCGCGGTTAGTATTTACTGTTCACTGCGAAGATAGTGATTTTTTGAGATTGTAATCAAAACCAAGAGCAACTAGGAAACATATACTTATTTCAAAAACAATGGTTCCTTACTAAAACTGGTTAAGCCTCAAACCCAAAGTGCCTCCTGGAATAATCCAAGAGGCACTTTCTAAAACTGGTTATACCCCTAACCAATTTGGGTATTTCAAAAATTAAATAGCTTTAATCCACATTGTCATGTAAAAATGAATTATTGTCTTTCAAACCACCAGCTTCGCCATCACTTTCACCAGAAAGTGTAAACTTGCTCATGCTTTCTTCAGACGAATGTGGTAAATCATCAATTTGAATGTTCTTACGTTTATATGCAGGCTCTTTTTCCAAATCAGAAATTCCTGTTGAAGATTTTAACTTAGAAGTATAAGCCTGAATTCTCTCCATTCTTTCTTTCGCTCTAGCTTGTTGCTCTTCTTGCGGAAGAACTTGCTTTGGCTTAATGGTAGTCATTTCTACTTTCTCTTCTAAATCGTCCGTTAAATAATGACGCACAACTTCATCCGCATCAACCGCCTCAACTTTTGGTGTTTTTGGTGGCGCTTCTGACTTCGCAGATTCTGACGAAAAGGACCAATTAATTTCAGTTTGTGGCTTATCCTCAACTGATTCTTCAGTTTTTAAGAACGGCGCCGTCTCAACTTCTGGCTCAACTCCTTTAGGCGGCTCTTCAGCCTTAGCATCTTGCCAAGCGTTCGATTGTGTTGGCTTTTCAATTGGTTCAGAAATCATAGTCGGAACATTATCGTCGTCCAAGCTCACTACCTTTTTCTCAGGTGCTTTTTCAAACCCTGTAATTGGTTGTGAATTAAATCCTGTTGCAATTAGCGTTACACAAATTCCATCACCTAACGATTCATCATGTCCATGTCCCCAAATCACATCTGCAGTAGCCCCTGCTTCATCTTGAATGTAATCGGTAATCTCACCTATTTCATCCATTAAAATTTCTTTGCTACCGTATGTAATATTTAAAAGCACATATTTGGCGCCTCGTATATCATTATCGTTCAATAAAGGAGAAGCAAGTGAAGTACGTACAGCCTCAATAGCTCTGTTTTCACCTTCGGCAACAGCAGAACCCATTATAGCAACACCACTATTTCGCATTACAGTGCTAACGTCGTTAAAATCAACATTGACCATTCCAGTTACAGAAATCACTTCAGCAATTCCTTTAGCGGCAATTGCCAAAACATCATCCGCTTGCGCAAATGCGTTTCCTAGGGAAAGGTTTCCAAACATTTCACGTAAACGATCATTGTTAATAATAAGCAATGTGTCAACGTTCTTACGCATTTCTTCCAACCCTTCCTCGGCTTGTAATTTTCTTTTTCTTCCTTCAAAGCTGAATGGTACAGTTACGATACCAACAGTTAAGATGCCCATGTCTTTCGCCACTTTGGCGATAACAGGTGCTGCACCCGTTCCTGTTCCACCACCCATTCCTGCAGTGATGAAAACCATTTTAGTATTCGTTTGTAAAAACGCTTTGATGTCCTCAATATTTTCGATTGCGGCATTTTTGCCAATTTCAGGAATAGCACCAGCACCCCTACCTTCGGTAAGACTAGCACCCAATTGCATTTTAATTGGAACAGGACTAATGTCTAAGGCTTGTTGATCTGTATTACAAATCACAAAATCCACCCCTTTAATTCCCTGATTATACATGTGGTTAACTGCGTTTCCGCCACCACCACCCACACCAATAACTTTGATGATTGATGATTGATCTTTTGGTATATCAAATTCCATATCGCTGTTTTTAGAAATAAGATCGATTTGCTCCTGTATGAAAGACGAAAGATTTCTTTTTGACCTAAACATCCAACTTTCCATGTAAACTCTTCGAACTTAATCTTTTATTTTTTCTTATTTGTCAACATAAAATCAAACGACTTTATGTTTATTGTCTTTAATTTTTACTCTCTAATCTTCCTCCTCAAACCAAGTTCTACTCTTGGTTAAAATCTTTTCAAAGAAACTTCCTTTTGTTTTTGACGAGTGATTCTTCGCCGCATTTTCATTTGTTGAATTTGTTGCATTTGATTCTGCGCCTAAGTTTCTATATGAATCTTGGAATCCTTTAATCACTAATCCAATACCTGTGGAATACATTGGACTAGTAATATTGTCCACTAAGGTTGTTGGCGCTAAATGTTCGTTAGGATAACCTATTCTTGTATCCATTCCTGTGATATATTCAAACAACTGCGTAATATGCTTTAGTTGAGCTCCACCACCGGTCACTACAATTCCTCCAATCAGTTTCTTTTCAAATCCTGAGTTTTTAATCTCATAATATACATGCTCAATAATCTCTTCCATTCTCGCTTGAATGATTGAGGCTAAATTGCGCACAGATATTTCTTTTGGTTCACGCCCTCTTAATCCTGGGATGCAAACAATTTCATTTTCTTGACATTCGCTTGCTAATGCAGATCCAAACTTCACTTTTAAAAGTTCTGCTTGACGTTTCATTATAGTGCAACCTTCTTTAATATCTTCCGAAATAATATTACCTCCGAAAGGAATAACTGCCGTGTGACGAATAATGCCATCTTGGAACATTGCAATATCCGTTGTTCCACCGCCTATATCCACCAAAACAACTCCAGCTTCTTTCTCCTCTTCACTCAAGACTGCTTCTGAAGATGCCAATGGTTCTAAAATCATTTCATCCACTTCTAAACCACCTTTATCAACACATTTTTTAATGTTTTTAGCAGCAGCAATTTGCCCAGTAATGATATGGAAATTCGCCTCAAGACGAACCCCAGCCATACCAATTGGATCTTTAATTCCTTGTTCAGAATCTACAATATACTCCTGTGGTAAAACGTGAATAATTTCCTCACCTGGTTGCATTACCAATTTGTACATATCCTCAATCAACGCATCTACATCCGTTTGGTTAATTTCACGATCTAAATCATCACGAATCAACATTCCACGGTGTTGTAAGCTATTGATATGCTGTCCAGCAATACCGACATTTACTACACGCACCTGTAATTCTCCTTCTACTCTACTCTCTGCCTCTTCTACTGCAGCACGAATCGATTGTACCGTTTTTTCAATATTCGAAACAACGCCACGTGTTACACCAACACTCTCGGATTTACCCATTGACAAAATTTCAATTTTATCATGTTCAGTTTTTCTTCCGACAATGCAAGCAATCTTTGTGGTCCCTATATCTAATCCTACAACAATTTCTGACATACTATTCTTTTTAGATGTTAGATCGTTCCCAAACTTCGTTTGTTATCTGTTAGATCAAAGACAAAAGATTTCGATTTGACTCGTCGTTCCTTTGTTTTAAAATCCGAAAGAAATACTTTCTAACGCCTGTTATTTTTTCTTTTTTTGACTTCGAATCCTTATGCAAAATTTGACGGACTATTAAATCCATCATGCCATCTTTGATCTTTTGTCTTTGTTCCTTAATCTTTCTTCGAGCACACTATTTGGCTCTTAAACATTACATTAATCGTATCATAATTCTCCCACCCTGCGCGGCTAATCCCTTCCGTATAGAACAGTTCAAGCTTTTTGAACTTACCGGCAATATCCTCTGCTTCTCCAAATAAAATACGCTGACTTCCTACCCTTGGTATTAGCTCAAATTCGTTGTAGGTATTAATATGTACCTGTGTGAATTGGGCGGAAAGGAATTCATCAGAACAAACATAAGATGATATTTGGTACAAATCATCCAGTATTTCAATAGTTTTCAAACTATCATTGTTCATTATTTCCCCAACATCCTTACTATAATCAGTTTCATTGATATTTCCAGTGACAGCCAAAACATGCGCCGTATAATTATCAGACAAAGGCATTAGTCTTCCACTTTTATCTAAATAACAACTGCTTCCGTCAATATTGAAAATGCGGGCAATCGGTCTTCTTAAGGTAATATCAACCACCCATTCGCCCCCCAAATGAGCGAAAACTTGCACCTTTTTAACTTCTGGCATTTCGGCTAAAAACTGCTCAATTGCGCCTAAATCTACCTCGCTATATTTTTTATCTTCTGAAACTAACCCTTTATCTGCCAAGCGCTCTAATATATCATCCTCTGAAAGAAACATCATATCTTCATGCAGCTCAAGCTCGACAACTGGTAAACCAACCACTTTATTATCCTGTGTGGAATCAATAAGGCTCATCAGAATAATCACAACGATTATTGATAGTACCCAAATTGTATTTCTTACCCAAGATTTCATTTTTTTCTAGTCTTTAGTCATTAGTCGCTAGTCATTAGACTTCGGTTTGACTTGTTTTTTTTAGTGTTATGTGTTAAGTGGCAGTTTTACATATCAACTTCTACTGCCTATTGCCTATCTGCCTATTCCAGCTTAAAACTGTTTACGATTGGCTGGATGCAAGTATCAATATCCCCTGCACCAACGATTACAATTAGTTCTTTCTTATTATTTTTTAAATCCTCAACAATATTATTTTTAGTACTAATGTACTTATCTTTTAAGTTTATTTTTTCTAGCAATACCTTGCTAGTAACTCCCGCTATTGGCACCTCTCTTGCTGGATATATGTCCAATAAATAGAGTTCGTCTGCTAATTCTAAAGCCCTTGCAAAGTCTTCCATAAAATCGCGTGTGCGACTAAATAAGTGGGGTTGAAAAACTGTGGTGAGCCTTTTATCTGGATAAATTGTTTTTACAGAAGACAGAAATGCGGTAATCTCAGTAGGATGATGCGCATAATCGTCAATCACAACCAAATCATCTCTTCGGATGTGAAAATCAAATCTTCGTTTTACTCCTTTAAATGATTTGAATGCATTCCGAATTACTTGTTCATCAACTCCATTGCGCATGCACAAGGCAAAAACGGCTAAAGCATTTTCTGCATTATGTTTACCCGGCAAACCAAATTCAACAGCTCCATACTGCTTTTCGCCATTCTTAATATCGAAATAAAAATGACCATTTTCATACCTCAAATTTTCACCCTTCCAGTCTGCTTGATCAGAAAAGCCGTAGGTACTTATTTTAAGCGCCTTATTTAAGTTAAAATTGGACACGTCCAAATCTGAATGCAACCATAGATGTCCGTTTGTATTGATGAGATCAATAAAATCATTGAATGATTTTCGCAAATGATCTCCGTCACCATAGATGTCTAGATGATCAGAATCCATTGTTGTAATAATGGCGTAATTTGGTTTGAGCTCCAAGAACGACCGATCAAATTCATCTGCCTCTACAACGACTCTTTTGGCGTCAGCATCAATAATACAATTTGAATTATAGTTAGAGGTTATCCCTCCTATAAAGGCATTACACTTTTCTGGTGTTTGATACAGCACATGAGCCAAAATAGCGCATGTGGTTGTTTTACCATGCGTTCCGGCAACAGCATATGTTTCAAATTCAGAAGAAATAACCCCCAAGGCTCTTGCACGCTTAATTATTACAAATTCTTTTTCTTGAAAAGCAGCTAGCTCACCCATTGATGCAGGAATCGCAGGTGTATACACTACTAATGTATTTGACTTTTCTAAACCAATTAAAACGGCAGCACCGATATCCTCGTAATGCACCTCAATTCCTTCGGCCACTAAATTTTTAGTGAGCACAGTTTCGGTTTTATCATATCCCGCAACATGCTTTCCTTGGCTGTTAAAATAACGTGCAAGCGCACTCATTCCGATTCCTCCGATTCCGATAAAGTAGACGGTATGTATTTGGTTAAAGTTCAGTTGTTAGTTTTTAGTCGTTAGTCTCTAGTAATTTGTTTTATGTCGCTGTACATGGTGCATGATGTTTTGTACTTAATACTTGACACCTCACACTTAATACTGTTTTGCTTAAATCAATTTTTCTATTTCGATTAAAATTCTTTCGGCAGCATCACTGATGCCTAGTTTCGTTATATTTTCAGATAGTGTTTTCATTTTTGCCTCATCTGATAAAAGGCTTAAAGTTTGATCGATTAGTTGTTCGTTTGCATCAACGTCTTTCACTAAAATGGCTGCATTTTCTTCCACCAATGCCATGGCATTTTTTGTTTGGTGATCTTCAGATACGTTTGGTGATGGAACTAGGATAACAGGTTTACCAACCAAACAAACTTCTGAAACAGAAATTGCTCCAGCTCGCGATATAATAACATCTGCAGCCGCGTAAGCGAAATCCATCTTAAATATAAATTCGGACATATAAACAAGCTTTGACGCTAAAGTCTCACCCATCTCTTCTTTCAGTCGATTAAAATAAATTTTACCGCATTGCCAAACTACCTGCACATCCTGATCAATGAGTTTTTGCAAGTCTTTTTTCAAACTCATATTCAAGGTTCTCGCTCCTAAACTTCCCCCAATAATCAGTACTGTCTTTTTATTCGGATCAATTCCAAAATGTTCGCAAGCTACTGCCTTCTTCCCATCAATCTGAACCATTTCATTTCGAATAGGATTCCCTGTTTTAACAATTTTCTCTTTAGGGAAAAATCTTTCCAAATTATCATACGCAACACAAATGGTTTTAGCACGCTTAGCCAACCATTTATTGGTAATTCCTGGATATGAATTTTGCTCTTGAATTAGGGTAGGCACTTTTTGTTTTGACGCCACACGCAACGTTGCTGCACTAGCATACCCCCCAACTCCAATTGCAATATCTGGACGCATTTTTTTAACCAGTTTTTTTGCTTTCCACAAACTAGAAATCAACTTGAATGGAACAGCAAAGTTTTTCAATGTTAACTTTCGTTGGATGCCACGAATGGGTAATCCCACAATTTTATAACCTGCCTTGGGCACTTTTTCCATCTCCATTTTACCTTCTGCACCAACAAACAATATCTCAACAGCAGGATACTTTTTCTTAATCGTATCTGCTATTGCAATGGCCGGGAAAATATGTCCTCCTGTTCCTCCACCGCTTATGATTACTTTGGTTAATGCCATAGTTTTTAGTCTTTAGTACCTAGTATTTAGATCGCTTCGCTGTTAGTACTTGGTACTTTGTGTTTTTTATAATGTGTTGTATTGTGTCATACTGAATACCAAGTACTAGCTACTAAGTACTCCATACTCTCATCAACCTATTTCATTCTCTACCACCTCTTCTACTTTTGTCTTTTTTTGTGTTTCACGGCTAATGCCAATCACAATTCCGAATGCGATACATGTGAACCAAGCAGATGTTCCTCCCATACTTAAGAGTGGCATATTTTGGCCTGTTACCGGCATTAACTTCGTGCTCACCATCATATTTACCAACACTTGGAGCATTATCATAATGGCAATACCCAACACAACATAGGTCATAAAATTATCCTCTGCTGCCAGCGCTGTTTTAATGAACCTAAAAAAGAGCCACATGTAGAGCATGATTATGAAGATAGCTGTTGGCAAACCCCCTTCCTCTACAAGAGCCGCGAAATAAAAATCCGCATAGGCTTCAGCTATATAATGCTTTAACACACCATTCCCTGGTAATTCAGGTCCATGAAGGGTTCCATTTGAAAAAGTGAACGCCCCATTTTTAATTGCAGTTAGGGCATTATTAATTTGCATATTCTCTGTTGGATCCAATGTCTTTTCATCACTAAACATTCGCACAATCCTCATCCGCCACGTCTCAACACGCGGCATGACTTCTGGTTGATATTTTGCAATGGTCAACAAGAGCATAAATGCAGCCACAGCAGCGCCTATCGACAACCAAATCCATTTCCAAGGGAATTTTGCAAGGATCAACATGACGAATGCAATTAAACCTACCAAAACCGCCGTAGATAAATTGGATGGAAGAATTAAAAATATCGTCAATCCAATTGGTAATAGAATGTAACGCGCCACGATTTTCAAATCTTGAAATTCATCTTTGCGCTTAACCAACTGTCTTGCCAAATAAATAATTAAACTCAGTTTGGCAAAATCAGATGTTTGAAATGAAAAGGGTACAAATGGAATTTTCAACCAACGGTCTGCTCCATTTACACTTTCACCTACGAGCATTGTTAAAACCAATAAAACAATTGCCAGGTAAAATAGGACCTTCGAGAGTTTTGAAAAAACCTTGCTTGGAATCTTATGCACACCGTACATTAAACCAAAGCCTAATACTAATAAAATGAAATGCTTAAAAAACAAATAGGCATAGCTTAGCCCCTTTACCTTTACCAAAATTGGAATAAAGCTAAATACTGACACGACTGATATCACCCCGAGTAATAATGCAATTACCCAGATATTTTTATCGCCGCCTAGATATTTGAATAGAGATTTCATCTCTATGGTCAATAATCATTAGTCATTAGTCACTAGTTTTTTGCGCATGTGTTATGTGGTGCTGTGTCCTTAAACTTAACACTGCACACTTAACACCAAACACTATTAAAGCGCTCTAACGCATGTTTTAAATTGCGCGCCACGATCTTCGTAGCTTTCGAATAGATCAAAACTTGCACAGGCTGGTGATAATAAAACAGTTTCACCGTTTTTTGCAAAGCGGTAAGAAAGCGCTACGGCTTCCATTGCTGAATTTGCTTCGGCAATAACATCCACTGAACCACTAAATGCTTCAATAATCTTTTCGTTATTCTTTCCTAAACAAACGATTGCTTTAACCTGCCCTTTTACAAGCTCAAGTAAAGTTTCATAATCGTTTCCTTTATCAACTCCACCTACAATCCAAACGGTAGGGTTTGACATGCTTTCTAAGGCGAACCAAGCAGCATTCACATTCGTTGCTTTTGAATCGTTTATAAATTCGATTCCATTCACTTTAGCTACAAATTCCAAACGGTGTTCAACATTTTGGAAGTCTGCAAGGCTTTCTCTGATATTCTCCTTTCGGATATCAAGAATTTTAGCTGTAATGCCTGCAGCTAAAGAATTTTGGGTATTGTGCTTACCCTTTAATGATAGGTCGTGTATAGACATAGTTACTATTGGTTTTAAGTTTATTATGATTTGGTTGTTGTTTACGTATCCAGCCATTCCTTTTTCTTTGGTGATTGAGAATGGTGCGAGTTGTGCAACGATATTGCGCTCCTCTATTTCTTTGTTAATAATTGGATCATCAGCGTTATAGATGAACCAGTCGTTCTCTTGCAGGTTTTGCGTAATTCGAAATTTTGAATTCACATAATGCTGCATTTCATAATCGTATCGATCAAGATGATCGGGTGTTATATTGAGTAAAATGGCAATGTCAGCTTTGAACTCAAACATACCGTCCAATTGGAAGGAGCTTAATTCAATGACATAAACATCTGCCGTGTCTTCCACAACTTGTCGCGCTAGTGAATCGCCAATATTACCCGCCATACTCACATTCAATCCTGCTTGTTTTAAAATGTGATGAATCCACATGGTGGTGGTTGTTTTGCCGTTACTGCCAGTAATACAAATCTTTTTCTTGCTGGTATAGCGTCCTGCAAATTCAATCTCACTAATGACTGGTATACCATCCATTAAGGCCTTTCTAACCAATTCCACCTTTTCTGGAATGCCAGGACTCTTTACTATTAAGTCAGCAGACAAAATACGCTCCTCGGAATGTGCTCCAGCTTCAAATTCGATTTGATTCTCCGTCAATTCTTTTTGATACGAAGGTTTAATCGCCCCCTTATCAGAAACAAATGGAATCATACCTTTTGCTTTAGCCAACAAGGCTGCGCCAACACCGCTTTCTCCGGCTCCTAGTATTGCGATATGTTGGTTTTTAGTCATTAATTTTTAGTCGATAGTCACTTGTTCTTTGTCTTTGTTCTTTTATCTCAGTTTTAGTGTTACAATTGTTATTACCGCTAGCAGTACACCTACAATCCAAAAGCGCGAAACGATTTTAGATTCGTGCATTCCTAATTTTTGAAAATGATGATGTAATGGCGCCATTTTGAAGATGCGTCTTCCTTCTCCGTATTTCTTTTTGGTGTATTTGAACCAACCTACCTGCATTACAACTGATAGATTTTCCATAATGAAAACACCGCACAAAACAGGGATTAACAATTCTTTACGGATGACAATTGCGAAAACAGCAATGATTCCGCCCAAAGCCAAGCTCCCAGTGTCGCCCATAAAAACTTGCGCTGGGTATGAATTGTACCATAAAAACCCAATACAAGCCCCCATAAATGCGGAGATGAAAATCACCAGTTCAGATGAATATGGGATATACATGACGTTGAGATAATCGGCAAATTCAATATGACCCGAGACATAAGCAAAAATGGCGAGCGCAATTCCAATAATTGCGGAAGTTCCCGTAGCCAGACCATCTAGGCCATCCGTCATATTGGCGCCATTGGAAATAGCCACCACTAAAAAGATAACGATTGGAATAAACAACAACCATCCGTAGCTCTTATTCGTATCACCAATCAACCAGTTATAATTAAACTCATTCCCTTTCACAAATGGAATAGTCGTGGTCATATCCTTAGTTTTAACCCACTTTGTATCTTCGTGTATTTCGCCGGAAGTATGCAAATGCGAAACATCTGTACTATTTGCTATGATAGCATCAGCAGCCACCTCTTCATGCACTTGCACATCTGGATGAAAATAAAGAATCGACCCCACAAGAATTCCAACAGCAATTTGCCCAACTACTTTAAACCGTCCGGCCAAGCCATCTTTATTCTTCTTAAAAACTTTGATATAATCATCAATAAAACCAATAGTCCCTAACATGACAGTGGAAATAAGCATGATAATCACATAGATATTATCCAATTTTGCAAAGAGCAACGTAGGAATTAAGATAGACGCCAAAATGATAAGGCCACCCATTGTTGGCGTACCTTCTTTTTCTTTTTGACCTTCCAATCCTAAATCACGAACTGTTTCCCCCATTTGCTTTCTGCGCAACAGGTCAATAATTCTTTTTCCAAAAACCATTGAAATAAGCAAAGACGTGATAATTGCCATTGCCGCTCGAAATGAGATAAAATTGAACAATCCTGCTCCAGGAACGCCCAGCTCATGTAAATATGAAAACAAATAGTACAACATTATTTATTCAGGTTTTTAAGGGTTTCTTTTACTAAAGTGAGATCATCAAAAGGAAACCGTTCTCCATTGATCTCTTGGTATTTTTCATGACCTTTACCCGCCACCAAAACAATGTCACCTGGCACTGCTAAGGCACAAGCTACTTTTATTGCTTCTTCACGACTTGTAATCGCCATTACTTTTGAACTACGATCAGCAGGCACGCCCACCTTCATCTCATCTATAATTGTATCTGGATTTTCTGTTCTTGGATTGTCGGATGTTAAAATCACTTTATCACTCATCTTAGCAGAAATCTCTGCCATTAATGGTCGCTTAGTCCGATCTCGATCTCCACCACAACCAACTACAGTTATTACTTGCTCGTTTCTTGTGCGCACAGCCTGAATGGTTGCCAATACATTTTTTAAAGCATCTGGTGTATGTGCATAATCAATAATCGCAACAACACCTGCCTTTGATTGCAAATGCTCAAAACGACCTTCTACTGATTTAAGTTTAGAGATCGCTCTTAACACATCCATCTCCTCAATATCCAACTCCGCAGCAACTGCATAAACCAACAATAAATTATAGGCATTGAATCCGCCAATAAGGTTGGTCCATAACTCATGATGATTTAGCTTGAGCACTAATCCAGCAAACGTGTTTTCAATTATCTTAACTTTATAGTCGGCAACAGTCTTTAATGCCATAGTTTTAACCACAGCTTTGGAATTTTGAACCATCACCAAGCCATTTACATCATCTACATTTACAATTGCAGTTGCGCTTGAAGCGAGATCATCAAAAAATTGCTTTTTCGCATAGATATACTCTTTGAAAGTTTTGTGATAATCCAAATGATCATGCGAAATATTAGTGAATCCAGCAATATCAAAATCTAACCCAGCAATGCGGTTTTGATGAATAGCATGCGAACTAACTTCCATAAAACAATAAACACAACCCTCATCTACCATTCTACGCAACAAAGCATTTAAAGCAATGGGATTTGGAGTGGTATGCGTTGCAGGAATTTCTGTCTGACCAATTTTATTAACAACCGTTGATAGTAAACCAGATTTTAAACCCAAATCAGTAAACACATCATGCAATAATGTTGTGGTAGTGGTTTTACCATTGGTGCCTGTAATACCAATTAGCTTTAATTCATGCGAAGGATTATCGAAAAAGTTAGCAGCCAATAAAGCCAAGGCTTGGTGCGAATCTTTCACCTGCACATAAGTCACTCCATCAACTCTTTCATCCGGAACTTCTTCACAAACAATTGCGACAGCACCCAACTCAATAGCTTTATCAATGTATTGATGCCCATCAACCTGAGTTCCTTTAACAGCAACAAAAACAGCATTCGCTTTTACTGCTCTCGAATCAAATTCAATTTGAGACAGCTCCAGCTCCAACGTTCCATGAACGGCTAAAAGCCTTACTTTATACAATATGTTTTGTAAAATTTGCATTACCCTAACACCAATTTTATGGTTTCACCATTTGTTATATTTTTTCCTGCAGCAACAGATTGCTTAAGCACTTTTCCACTGCCCGTCACTCTTACTTTCATTCCCATATTCTCTAAGAGGTAAACAGCATCACTTAGCGGCATACCCTTTACATTTGGGACTTTCGTTTTATCAATATCTCTTGTCGTTAACGACACTAATCCCTCTTGATTAGTTGATACTACATAACCTGAGCGCGGCACATTATTTGAATGCTTAACGCGCATCTTATCCAATGCAATCATTGTTTCGGGAGCACTTCCTGTTTTCACTATCGGAAGCGTCTCTTCATCAATTGGGGTACCGTTATAATTGGGATGATACTGCAATGAAGAGGAATAAACTTTATTTGCTATACTCGCGAAAACAGTCCCTGAAACTTGGGCACCATATATTTGCTTTGTAGGTCCAGCGATCACGACAATACAAGAGTATTTTGGCTTCTCAGCAGGAAAGTACCCAACGAAAGAAGCTTGATAATGATTTGTATAGCCTAAGGCTCCATTTGCCAATTTAGCCGTACCTGTTTTACCAGCAATTGTGAAACTGTTTTTTTCCAAATTCTCACCTGTCCCTCGCTCAACCACTCCCTCCAAACAAATCTTTAAACTTTCAATGGTTTGCGGAGAACAGATTTGCTCATTGAGCACGACCTTATCAAAAGTTTCAATTACTTTTCCATCACGACGTACTTCTGTCACAAATTGCGGTTTTACCAATTCACCGTTATTCGCGACAGCATTGTAAAATGCCAAGGTCTGAATAGGCGTGATCTCAACTTCATAACCAATCGACATCCACGGAAGCGTAATTCCAGACCAACCATCTTCTCCTACATTTTTAAGCGTTGGCTTTGGCTCACCAGCAATATCCAATCCTAATTTATCGCCCAAACCGAAAGACTTTAAGCGGTCTACAAATTTTTGCTCATTATCATAATAAGCGCGATTCGTAATTTTTGAAAACACATTGGACGAAACTTCAAAAGCTCTTTGAATTGTGATTTTACCATATCCCCAAGGATTTGAATCCACAAAACTCTCTGTATAAAAATCATATTTCCCAACCGCATTTACAGAATCAGTAATTGAAACTTTACCGTCCTCTAACAAAGCCATTAAGGTTGCCAACTTAAACGTTGATCCTGGATCAGTTTTCAATCCAACAGCATGGTTATAAGACTCATAATATTCGCCATCTCCTGCGCGCTTTAAATTTGCAATTGCTTTCACAAAACCAGTTTCAACCTCCATTAAAACAACAGAACCATACAAAGCTTCTTGGGTCTCCAACTGCTTTTTCAACTCATTCTCTGCAACGTCCTGAATATCGATATCAATTGAAGTAACAATATCTGCTCCCGGAACAGGATCTTTCAAATAATCACCAGAAACTGGTTTCCAACCATTACTGATATAATGCTTAGCAATTAAACCATATTCGCCAGATAAATACTCATCAAAAGCACCTTCTAAACCAACATCCATTGCTCCTTCTCGTTGAGAAGACCCCAAAGTTCGTTTCGCCAACAAACCATACGGCATTTGACGTTTAGACTCCTTTTCCTCAATAAAACCACCCTTAAACTGACCTTCTTTTAAAATGGGAAACTCGCGCACCTTTTGCAGAACATCATATTTAACATTGGCTTGTAGCGAAAAGTATTTATTCTTATCCGTCCTTGCCTTCAACAAGGCACCAAGCCATTCTTCATTATCATTTTTAGGAAAAACTTGCGCCAAATACCATGCTAAAGAATCCGCTTCTTTCCACAACTCATCTTTAATCACCGTCACATCCAAGTGAAGCTTATAGATTGGAATAGAGGTCACCAAATCACTCCCATCATCTGACAAAATGCGGCCACGCATTGGCTGAATTGAATCTATGCGAGTCGGCATTGGCCCCAACGTATCGTTAATAGAAATATTGGGACGTGGAGCAACATCACCGTACTGAATAGCAATAACGCGACCAATCACAACCACCATAGCGACTGCAACCAGTATGTACATAACGTACGATTTTAGCATTATTTGCTTATTATCTTCCACTGTTAAAAACGTATTTTTTTACTCTTATTTTTTTGGGCGAAATCAAACTTTCCTCCACCCCTGTTCCAATTAATTTTTGCGCCACCGACCGTCTTCCTCTTGTCGCATTATAAGTACTCCCTAATGTGAAATACTCCGAATTCAACTCACCCAATTCCTTCTCCAATGTCACCTCTTTTTTGGTGACTGTTTCGGCATAATACCCCCACCCAATAAGCACCACTAACAAAAAGCCTAGAAAAAAAACAAAGGGCAAGTTTGCCACGAAATTATCGCGCGATAAAAACTCTCCATTCATTATCTGAACAAAGGTTCTGCGAGATTGCGCGGTCTCCTTTTTCACAGTCTTCTTTTTTTCCTTGACTGTTTTTAAAGTTTCGCGAGCATCTATCTCTTGCCTATCGACAAACTCGTTTTCACTCATCCTTTAATTGCTATTCTCATTTTTGCACTTCTTGCTCTAGGATTTCTCTCAATCTCTTCAGCCGTGGGCACAATTGGTTTTCTATTTACTGCAGAGAGCGGCTTCCGTACCGCGCCATACATATCTTTATCTAATTCTCCCGCAAAATTTCCTGAGCGAATAAAATTCTTCACCATTCGATCCTCAATGGAGTGATACGAAATGACAACTAATCGACCACCTTCTCTCAAAACAGGAACTGTTTGCTCTAAAAAATCCTCAAGCGCACCCATCTCATCATTAACTTCAATTCTTATCGCCTGAAAAACTTGCGCTAAAAATTGCGTTTGCTTATTCCCCTTCACCAACTCCTTCATCAAGTCAACCAATTGTTTCGTTGTACGAATTGGATTCGCTCTTCTTTGTTTTAAAATTGTTTGAACTACTTTATGCACATTCTTAAGATCTGCGTAGGAGTTAAAAACCCGATACAGCTCTTTATCCACATACTTATTCACAACGTGACAAGCAGTTAGAGCTGAGCTTTGATTCATTCGCATATCCAAATCTCCTTCTTCACGAATTGAAAAACCGCGATCACCAGCATCAAACTGATGAGAAGAAACTCCTAAATCTGCCAAGATTGAATCAACCCCCATTAAGTCATAAAACTTGACGAAGTTGATCATGAATCTAAAATTGGAATTTGCAAAAACCAATCGTTCATCATCAATCAAATTGGCTGCAGCATCATCATCCTGATCAAAGGCCAACAATGTACCCTCTTCACCCAAACGGTTTAGAATTTCACGCGAATGACCACCACCTCCATAGGTAACGTCAATTATCAAATCATCCACAGCTATTTCTAGCGCATCAATCGATTCGTTAAATAATACGGGTACGTGATAATCATTATTCGTCATTCGAGTCAATTTCCCCCATAACTTCATCAGCTAAATCAGAGAAATCACCCATGTTTTCGTCTAGCACTTGGAAGTACTCTGATTTATCCCACACCTCTACCCTATCGTTGTAAGCAGTTAACATTATTTCTTTTTTCAATCCAATTCGTTCCATCAATGCGGTTGGAATCAAAACTCTTCCTGAACGGTCAAGTGTTAATTGTTTTGCGCCTTGATGAAATAATCGATAGAACATCCTGTTTTTTGGTTTGAACAAGTTCAGTTTCGACAACCTTGAACTCACTTTCTCCCATTCATTCATTGGATAAAGCGAAAGGCAATTTTCAAATCCCTTATTCATCATAAAAACCTCGTTAGCAGTTGGATCCAATTGCTTTCTTAGTCCAGAAGGGAAGAGGAACCTCCCTTTAGAATCTAATTTGCATTCGTATTCTCCTACTAGTCCTGACATTCTTTGATTAAAATGTAAAAATAATTATTAAACTCCCACAAATTACCACCTAAATCAGCTTTGTTGATAACTTTTGTGACTGTTATTCATTACTATACTGTAAAAATAGTTAAAAGTTACTGATTTCATTGGATTTAATAGGAAATAGTGAAAGTGGTAAAAAGTGGGACATTGTGAACAACTGTTCTCGATACGATTTCAAATTACTTCGCTTTGCAAGCAAATTTAAATCACTCGAACTGACGTTGATCACTTCACAATCGCTACACTGAACCATTCGAACAGCCTGTTTACAAGCGTATTACACAGACATCAGGATGCAATGGAAGGTTGGTTTATATTTTGTGAATTGCGATTTGTGTGTTTGATTTGTGATTTGCGTGTTTTGAGTGAGGTTTGATGTGTTTATTTTCATGAAGTGGTAACGTGTGGGATTCACGTTCTTTGGGATTGGATCAAGCGCCCTAACTAATCGTTCATGCTTGAAGTATAAGCTTAGAACTAACACCTACTCAGAACCTCATGAACTATGCCCTGAGACTTAGTTAATAGAACACAGTCCCGATTTCTATCGAGAACGCTGATCAAGCAGATTTTCACTGATTTTTTATTAATAATGTATCGCCCAAACTCGAAATTTCAAGACTCCTAACAGCACAGATTGCAAATCCCGCACAACTCATTTGTTTTGTGCAGACTTAGGATTGCGCATACAGGAAAAAGAGCTATCTTCGCGCCCATGTTATATCAAGAGCCGTATCCAAATAATTTACCTTTAGCCCCAGAAGGTTCGAGAATGATTAATTTTTTTATTGACTTGATTATTTCAACCGCGCTTAGTCTTGTGATAATGAAAACGGTTATTTTGCCAATACAATCAACTGGCTACTATTTTCTAGACATTGTTGTCCCAGTTGCGGTATTCACAGGAATAAGGCTCGCTTACTATTTTATTTTCGAAGCTTTTTTAGGAGGAACAATTGGGCAACGCTTAACTAAATCGCGAATTGTTACGCTTGACAAGGGCCACCCATCACTTTTTCAGTATATACTTCGCTCTCTTTCAAGACCGATTACTGGTGCTGGTTCTTTTATTTCGGATGACATTCAGTCATTTCATGATAAGAACTCTAAGACTTACGTGATTACGAAGGAGAATTAAAGAGCACTTCGAGAGCCTCAGTGTTCTTAAATCATGTAAAGATCAACAAACTCCAAATAGCACAACTCACCAATTCAACCTTTGCGTTCCTTAACCTTGCAAAGGTTAACAAACTCAGCTCGTTGCAGCTCACTAACCTAACCTTAGTGTTCTTGAATCGCGAAAAATTCAACAAATGCAGAATGGCGCAATTCGCGAATTAAACTTTAGAGTTCGGCAATCACTCGAAATGATGCTATAAGAAATAGTTCAGGTTTAAAATCTTTAGGGCAAGATAATACTGATCGTGTCGGTTGAGTAAGCTCCGAAAAAACCTAAAGCATTTCCATTGAGATTAGAGGGCGGATTAGCAGGAGCAGCAGAAAAAGGTCCACTACTGAGGTTATTTGACAAGCCAACATAATAATTGTAATTGGCCTGATCCATAGAGATCATTTCCACTAATACAGTATCTCTTGGTTTAGCTTCAGATCCGAAAAATTGCGCTTGGTAATAAATGCCATTTATGAAATCATCATTTCCCAAATAGTAACCGCTATTCGCACGTCCATTTCGGAATATTTTTAATAAATAATAGTTGTCCTCTGCGCCATTATCCACCGAGTGGAAGGATATTAAATTCAATGTATCTCCTTCAGGAACGCCAAAAGTTCCGGTCAAACTTAAATAAGTTAAGGAATCAACTTTAGGCTTTGAAGGCGCAAAGCAAGTCGCTGTAACAACACGATCCATGGCATTTATTTCAATGTCATATTTTGTTGATGGCACCACAGCAAACTCAGGCAATTTATACAAACCATTTCCTTGATGCGGAAAATCATAAACTGTTCCATCTTCAGCAATAACCGTGACTGTTGCGTCTTCAATTTTTTCAAAATTTTGATCTTGATAAACGGAACCTGTTTTAGACAGAATAATGTAATTTACCCCAACCCGATCTTTCATTACCGCCTCAACTACTAATGTTTGCTCGGCTTCATTCAATGGCAAATCAATCACTTTTTCACAGCTTGAAAAGCCTAAAACGAAAATCAGTAAGCAGAAGAAAAACAACGTTTTCATACTACAAAGTAACGAAAAATTTATGGAATTATTATTGACATTGTATCCATCATAAAGGCTCCAAAATATCCAATCCCGTTCTCAATATTAGATGGAAGACCCGACGGCGCCGCACTAAACGGACTTTGGTTTAAGTTACTATTGAGCGCCGAGAAATAATCATAATTCTGTTTGTTCATTGACCATAACTCCGCGTAAACCAAATCTTCTGAATCGAATGAAATACCAAAGAAAGGCGAAGTGTACACTTCTCCATTTCCTAAATCATCTGTTTCAATAAAAATAATATTCTCTTTAACGCCATTCACCCATAAGACAAAACGATAAAAGTTTTTCTCATCAGGATTATCAGAAACGGTATAAATAAGGACATTTGAAGTATCTCCAACCTCCTGACCAGGTCCACCAACACTCCGGAAAACGAAAAACGAATCAATTTGTGGCTTCGTCAAAGACCGTGACTCCGCACTAAGCAACTCACCCTCATAAGTAACACTCAAACTATAGCTTGTATTTGGCAGAACGCTAAACGTTGGATGAATATAACGCCCATCAACCGTTGGGTCCTCCTCAAAAACAAAAGATTCGCCCTCATTATCTGAAACGGACACCACCGCACCCAACAACCTTTCTATCCCGCTAGGTGTGCCAGAAGAACTTATCGTCTTGGAAAGAAGCACGTAACTTTGCCCAACTAAGCTTTTCCCCACTGCCTCAACAACTATTTGAGGTTCGGTATCATTCAAAGGAATTTGCACCACCTTTTCACAACTTGAAAGGCCGAACAAAACCACTAAAACTACTACATGAAAGCTCTTCATAAAATATAATTTACGGCATAATTATCGACATGGTATCGACCATATAGACTCCAAAATAGCCAATTGCATTATCAATATTTGTAACTGGATTGGCCGGAACCGCACCAAATGGACCAGCTGTTAAGTTACTACTCAGTGTTGAAAGATACTTGTAAGTATCCTGATCCATTGACAAAAGCTCAATATGAACCGTATCTTTCCCTTTAATTTCAGTACCAAAGATTGGAGCTGAAGTTGGTTGACCGCTTCCTAAGACGTCATCCCCGATATAATAATTACTACCTGCCTCTCCGTTTACCCATGCTTTTATACGATAGAAATTTGTTTCATCACCGTTATCCACAAAATTATAGAACAATAAAAAGGTGGTATCCTCGGAACCAAAACCAGGGGGAATAAGAATGTAATTCAAAGAATCTAAGACGGGAAGAGAATTTGTTATACTAGACGACGACAAGGTTTTTTCTGACGTAACAACACTCAAACTATAAGCGCTATTAGGCAAAGCCTCAAATGTTGGAGCAATGTATTTACCTGGATTTAAAGGATCATGTGTAAAGATAACCTCAACACCATCCTGATCAGTAACTGTGACTACTGCATCCGTTATTTTTTCAAATCCACCATCATCATAAACACTTCCAGATTTTGAGAGCAGGACGAAACTTTCGCCTATAAAATTTCTACCCACTGCCTCGACAACAATCTCTCGATCTGCCTCATTTAATGGAACATCAATCACTTTTTCGCATGAAAAAGAAAGAGCCAAACTTGCAAGAGCTGCGAATTGTAATGCTAATATTTTCATGTCTTAAAATTTAAAATTATACGTGATTGAAGGAATGATTTTGAACAAAGCTAATTGCACTGCTTCAGTTTGCCCAGTTTCTGCGTTTTCTTGAAAATCAATAGAATATGCATTCTCGCGGCCATAGGCGTTATAAACAGAGAAATTCCAACTTGACTCAAATCGTTTTTCGATTTGTTGCTCTTCTCCAGAAACAGGATCTAAGACCGTTTTAAACTTCTTACTTTCCAAGGTCACCCCTAAATCTAAGCGGTGATACTCAGGCATTCTATACCCATTTCTTTCGCTGTATAGATTAACAATTTGTCCATCCAATTCATATTTACCACTTGGGAAAGTTACTGCATTACCTGTGTAATAAACCCATGTTGCAGATGCTGTTAGACGGTCGGTGAAATTATACATACCAACCAAGGAAATGTCATGCGTTCTATCTTGACGTGCGGCATACCAAGCTCCCTCATTGATCCCATCAAACTTACGCTCACTTCTTGAAAGCGTATATGAAACCCAACCTGTAAATTTACCTCTTCGCTTTTTCAACAACAATTCAATCCCGTACGCTCGTCCAATCCCGTATAAGAGTTCACCTTCGACAGTTGGATTAAGTGTCACCTCAGCTCCGTCACGATAATCGATTACGCGACGCATATCTTTATAATACACTTCTCCCGAGAATTCCAGCATATTATCAAAGAAGTTACGGAAATAACCAACCGAAACCTGATCGGCCACCTGTGGCTCAATATTATTACTTGAAGGCACCCAAATATCTGTTGGCGACGAAGAAGTAGAATTAGAGACTAAATGGATATACTGATAGGTTCTAGCATACGACGCTTTTACTGAACTTTTTTCATCAACACTAAAATTAACGCTTAACCTAGGTGACAAACCATTATAAGAGGATACTGGCTCCCAATCTCCAAAAATAGTGGTATCGTTTACATTACCATCAACATCATAAGAGAAGATATTACCAGGCCCGATTTGCGTAAAATTTGAATAACGTAGACCATAAACAACTTTCCATCTCTTTTTTATCTTTTGCTCATTAGAAATATAAGCAGCAGACTCTAATGAATAACGATTCTCAATATCATTCAAAACAAATCCAATGTCAGATCCCGTCTCAATCTCTCCTGGACGGAAGGTATGGTGAATAATATTCCCACCAAAACTCATGGTATTATTAGAGTTGATGTAAAAATCAAAATCTTCTTTAATATTGATGTCTTGAATTTCAGATCCAATTTGAAAGGTTTCATCCCCGCCACCAAACTTAATTTTATAGTTATAATTACTAAAGACTATTGACGTGTTTCCAAACAAACGATCGCCATATAAATGGTTCCATCTGAAAGTACCTGTTGCATTCCCCCAATCGAATCCGAACTGATCAGCAAATCCAAAATTATCTCTACCAAAATAACCTGAGAGGAAGATACGGTCCTTTTTTCCGACACGATAATTTGCCTTAGCATTCAAATCATAGAAATAAAGGATAGAGTTCTGTGCTCGTTCGTCCTTTGACAATCTCAAAAAGATATCCGCATACGTTCTACGAGCAGAGACAATAAACGAGCCTTTATCTTTTACAATTGGCGCTTCAATGGTCAATTTAGAAGAAATTAAACCTATACCACCACTTACAGATAAGCGTTTTGAATTTCCCTCTTTCATTTTAATATCCATTACAGAAGAAAGTCTTCCGCCGAACTCTGCAGGTGCTCCTCCTTTATATAATTTCACATCTTTTAATGCATCCGAATTAAAAACCGAAAAGAAACCCAATAAATGTGAGGCATTATAGACAGGCGCTCCATCCAATAAAATAAGATTTTGATCTGCAGAACCACCTCTCACGTAAAACCCCGCACTACCTTCACCAGCAGACTTGACTCCTGGCAGTAATTGAAGCGTTTTCAAGATATCTTTCTCCCCAAACAATACAGGAATATTTTCAATATCTTTCATGTTTATTTTATCAACCCCCATTTCAGCAGAGGTAATGTTTTCGTCTAACTTTTCACCCGTTACGGTTACGGTTCCAAAAACTTTGCCTTCAACCTTCATTTCAAGATCAAAGGTTTTGTTCGCGGTTAAATCCATTTCCATTGTTACGGTTTCAAACCCTAAGGACTTAATTACAAATGTATATGTGCCCGGCGCAATTGTTAGTGAATAAAAACCGTAGTCATTCGTTAAGGCACCAACTCCTGGAAGTTCGGTAACAACAACTCTTGCCCCAATTAAATCTTCTCCACTGTCGGCATCACTTAAGTTTCCGCTCAACGTAACCTTATCCTGTCCAAAGGAAAAGAAAGCTGTAAATATAAAAATGGCACTCCAAAGTAATTTCTGCATAATCAACTTATTAATCTTAATCTGTCTCTGACAAACAATACAAAGACGGAATTGGTTGCAAATTTGTTACAATAATTTCACTCTTTAATTTATTTTCCACGAATAATCAAATTTCATCAATGAACGGTCATTTGCTTATATTCATTCCATGAAATAAGAAAAATAGAGAAAAGAGGGACTAACCTTGACAAAGACTTGTGTTTTGTTGATAAATAAATTCTCTTGCTAAAACATTCCATAACTTTGTCTTTGTGAAAAACATACTGCGTAATTCTTTAATCATTTGGCTAATCTTTTATTTAGTCGTTAGTAGTTTGCTTTCCCCTACCGCTGATTTGCATATTGTTTTAATTCGTGTTGCGGCATTTGTTATCCCACAGGCGCTAATTTTCTACATTAACATATTTGGCTTACTACCAAATTATTTTGAAAAGCAAAAAATGGTTTCTTACCTTATTTTGCTCATGTTAATCGCGAGTATTCTAGCAGTTGGCTTTGGATTCATAGATACCTATTTAGACAAGGAAATGCCATTATTAATGGATCATGTTAGGGAACGAAAACTACCGTTCCTATTACTAGGACGCTTTGCTTCATTCGTTCCAGCTATAATAATAGGTGCACTTATCCGAAAATCAATTCTTTTGCAAAGGAAGACGGAAGAGAGTATGGAATTACAGAATAAAATGTTGACAGCAGAAACCAATGCATTAAAGGCTCAAATCAATCCGCACTTTTTATTTAACACACTCAACAACATCTATTCTCTCTCTCAGTTTGACAATAGTAAAACTGGGGAAGCAATTTTACAGTTATCGGATATTTTACGCTATGTCACGTATGAGGGAGATAAAAAATTCGTAACACTTGCTGCTGAGACTGAGCATATTCAAAGCTTTATTAAACTGCAATTATTACGCGACGAAGATGACAGCAATATTCATATTGATATTGACATTACCGACAAGGACTTACAAATAATTCCGCTAATACTGATTCCATTTATTGAAAACAGTTTTAAACACGCTAACCATCATGACAAGGTGAATGGCTGGATCAAAATTAAGATCAAAGACGAAGATCAAAAATTATTACTAATCGTATCGAACACAGTGAGTGGGGAAACTGGCTCGACCAAAGACAAAGTGGGTGGTGTCGGAATGGAAAACGTTCGAAAACGACTCACTTTACTTTATCCAGGCGAGCACGATTTGGTCTTAAAAATGGATAAAAAAACTTACTCATCTATTTTGAAAATAAACCTACAAAAATGAAATGTATCATCATTGACGACGAGCAATTAGCTCGAAATTTAGTTGAAAGTTATGTCAATAAAATTCCTTTTTTAGATTTGATTGGCTGCTATAAAAGTGGGGTTGATGCCTTAACTGTCATTCGAGAAAAAGAAATCGATCTCATTATTACTGACATTCAAATGCCTGACCTTTTAGGCACAGATTTAATTAAATCTTTGGTCGACAAACCTCTTGTAATATTCACCACTGCCTATCAAGATTATGCGATAGAAGGCTTTGAATTGGAAGCAGTAGACTATTTATTAAAACCATTTGCTTTTGACCGTTTTCTAAAAGCGGCGCAGAAAGCAAATGAACTATTCGATTTAAGAAAGATTAAAACGGAAAGTCCTGAATTTAAGACGGACTATCTCACAGTTAAAGCAGATCATAAATTATATAAGATTTTATATTCGGACATTAAGTATATTGAAGGGATGCGGGAATACGTTTCTTTTCATATTTCTACTGGCCGGATTACGGCCTTAATGTCTTTAAAGTCATTGGAAGAGAAATTGCCCTCTAAACATTTTATTCGCTGTCATAAATCGTTTATCGTCAATAAAAATCTTGTGAGTGCCTTGGATAGTGGTTCATTGGTGCTTGGTGAAAAAAGCATTCCAATTGGGCAATCTTATAAGGAGAAGGTAGTTGCGGAGGTTTTTTAGATTAAAAGTGCATTTCGAGAGCCTCAATGTACTTTTAACTCAATACGCCATGCTAAACCCGAGAGCCTCAATGTACTTTTAACTCAATACACCTTGCTAAATCGGAGGGTCTCAATGTACTTTTTACTCAAAATGAACTTTCATAAAGTCGAGAACATTTCGATAGTTCGACACTTCTATAAACTCAGGACTGCGTAACTCACTAATCTTAGTTCAATGCTACGCTCCAATGTACCTTTTGACTCAAACACACTACTTACTAGGCGCTAGATAAAGTAGAACACTGAGGTGCACGCAGTGCAAAACTCGAAGTGTGGATATTCAACTACTTCAAATGATCATCTAACCAAGTATAAAATTCACGGTGCCAAAAGACGCCATTTTGTGGAGAAAGAATCCAGTGGTTTTCGTCAGGGAACAAAATCATACGACTATCAATGCCTTTGATTTGTAGTGTTTGAAACGCTTCCATCCCTTGATTTAGTGGGACTCTAAAATCTTTTTCACCATGAAAGATGAGCATTGAGGTGTTCCAGTTTTTAGCTAGTTTATGCGGAGAGTGTTTTGCATAACTTGGTGGTACGATTGGATTAAAATAGGGTCCACCAATATCTTTATTTGCAAAGAACAATTCTTCGGTTGTTCCGTACCAAGATTCTAGGTTATACAATCCAGCATGCGCGATAAATGTTTTAAAACGATTTTGATGCATTCCAGCCAAATAATAAACTGAATAACCACCATAACTTGCTCCAATTGCACCAATTCTATTCTTGTCAATGTATGGCTCTTTTTTCAACTCATCTACCGCCGAAATGTAGTCATCTATCGGTTGACCTCCCCAATCGCCAGAAATGGCATCATTCCATTCTTGACCAAAGCCAGGTAACCCTCTTCTGTTTGGCGCAATAATGATATAATCATTTGCCGCCATTAATTGAAAGTTCCAACGGTAAGAAAAGAATTGACTAACGGCACTTTGCGGCCCACCTTGACAATATAATAAGGCTGGGTATTTTTTATCTTTATCAAAGTTTGGTGGGAAAATCACCCATACCAATTGCTTTTTACCATCTGTAGTGGTGACCCAACGTTTTTCAATATTACCAATCTCTAAATCGTCATAAATCTCCTTGTTAACATCTGTCAATTGTGTTTCGGTACCTTTTTTAATATTCACGGCGTAAATATCTGTTGGATGATTCATAGATTGTTTACCGCCAATTAATTTATCCCCAGCAAATGCAATTGAGGTATAATTATGTACTCCTTCTGTAATTTGGCGCACGGTTTTCTTTTTTAAATCATATTCAAACAGTTGATAAGTTGCTTCTTTAACTGATTTAAAATAAATCTTGTCGCCTGTATCATCCCAAACATAACTTGATACCGTTAAATCAAATTTTTGCGTCAAATTAGTAGTCAATTGTGTTTCGTAATCATGCACCAAAATATCATTCTTATCTGACTCAAAACCATCTTGCTCCATGCTTAACCAAGCAATTTTTTTACCATCTGCAGAATAGCTTGGATCTAAATCATATCCCGGATATTTCTTCGTCATATTATTGGTGTTCCCTAATAATATATTGTACACATACAAATCTGAATTGGTGCTAATGGCATAGTTTAAACCTTCCATTTTTTTACACGCATATACAATGCTATTGCCATCTGGCGATACAGTGATTTGCTCCATCCCACCGAATGGCTTCAAAGGCGCGTCATAATTTTCACCTTTCATTATATCAACACCCTCCCCCTGAATCTTACCTTGTTGAAACACTGCAAAGAAAATATGAGATCGTGTACCATCATCCCAAGAACCCCAATGTCTGTACATTAAATCGTCAATCACACGTGCATTGGACTGTGGCAAATCTGACACTATTTCTTGCGATTTGACCAAATTCAATTTAACATCCTTAATGAAAACAACTTTTTTGCCATCAGGAAAATATTTGAATCCATTGATTTGACCCGCTTCAAATGATATTTGTTTCAATTCTGTTCCGTCAGGATTAACTTCGAAAATTGCAGTTGAAGAACCGTCGTCTGGTGTTGCCAAAAATCCAATTTTTTGACCATCAGGTCGCCATTGCGCATCAAACTCACTTCCTTCTCTATTGGTGATTTGCTTTGGCGTACCGCCTTCTGCAGGAATAATATACAATTCACTACTTCCGCCATTTTTCTCTAAATCATATGTCTTCAAACTAAAAAGAACCTGCTCGCCATCAGGAGAAACTTGAATATTTCCAACTCGTTTTAATTTCCATAATAATTCTGGGGTCATTCTATTCTGCGACATTGCACCAATCGATATGATGAGTGTAATGAGTAGTAATGCTTTTTTCATCCTGTTATTCTTTAATTATGCGTTGTATTAAAAATCTACTTGGCAAATAAGCTGCCAAGGTTCCAAATGTCATTGTTATGGTTAAAATTAAGAATAAGTCGGCCCATTTTAAAATAATCGGGAAATATTCTTCTACACTATTATTCATAGCGATTAAACCAAATTCTTGCTGAAGATAACAAACACCGTACCCAAGTCCTAAGCCCAAGAGCAATCCTAAGCCATTTATTAATAATCCTTCGAAAAAGAAAATACGTCGTAACTGTATTGCTTTTGCTCCTAAGGCATGCAATGTTTTCATGTTTTCTTTCTTTTCGATTACCAGCATTGTGATGGATGCCACCATATTAAAAGTCGCTAAAAAGAAAATGAAACCCAATAATAAAGTGGTAATCCATTTTTCACTTTGGCTGGTTTCATAGATCAACTGATTCTGTTCAAAACTAGTTTTCACTTGAAAGCTGCTGCCGAGCATTAATTCTAGCTGGGCCTTTTTCTCATCTAAATCTGTTCCTTCTGCAAAGTCAATTTCGACTTGAGTAATTTCATTTTTATAATTAAAAATGTCTGAGGCGTAATCGAGTGGAACTATCAAATAATTTTGATCCACTTCATTGTTGAAGCTAAAAATACCAACTATTGGGATTTGAGAGGTTGTAAAGGCATCAATGTTTTTTAGCTGATTGCGACTAATGCGCTCATCCTTATTGGGAGAATAGATTGTGAAATATTCGTACTGTCCTTCGTATTGAAAGATATAACCGTCTAAATTCTCAATTGCGCCACCTCCAATTAATGCAAAGGGTCCATATTCATCTTCAATGATTCCGCGGCCATCTAACAAATGTTCATCCATTTCTGACATTTCCAAAAAAGGTTCCTCTACTCCTTTTATTGTTCCGATTATGAAATTATCTAGATGTTTAACAATGGCGATTTCTTCAATCACCTCAGAATAATTAATCAAACCATCCATTTCGTAAACCTGGCTTGGAATAAAATTACGATCAAAGGTTTTTGTTTGTGTGGAGGTAATTTCAATGTCCGATTCGAAAGAACTGAACATTCTTAATACCAATCCCTCAATTCCATTAAAGCCCGAAAGGATAATAACCATTGCGGCGGTTGAAATCATGATTCCAAAAATGGAAACACCAGAAATAATATTGATAACGTTTTGTGTTTTCTTTGAAAACAAGTAACGCCGCGCTATATAGAATGAGGAATTCAAAGTAAATTATTCCCCTAAAAGTTTATCAATTTCAGCGGCATATTCAATGCTGTCATCAATGTAAAAACTTAAATCAGGAATTCGTCTTAAACTTTTCCCTAATCGTTTCCCCATTTCATAACGAATAGAATCTTTGTGAGTCTTAATGCTTTTATAAACCGCTTGAACATCATTATGCCCGAAAATACTGATGTACGCCTTTAAATAAGACATGTCCGGCACCATACGAACTTCCGTTACTGAAACCATTGCCCCCAAACACACTGTACGCGCATTTTCTCTAAAATAAATCCCCAATTCAGCCTGAATTACAGCTTGCACCTTTTTTTGTCTAATTGAACTCATGCTGCAAAATTAGTAAATGTTAGCAGTCTTTAGTCTCTAGTCGTTAGTATTTAGTCTTTTATTGCTTAAAAAAAACGGTAAGCTCGGTTCCTGAGTAAAACTTATGATTAGGATTTTATTTTTACCATTACTATCCGCCCTATGTATATTACCTTTTTGAAATAAATTCAATTTTTCTCCGTTATTCAAAATTCAATCCTACTTTTGTGCCCTGTGAAAGGAATTGTACAACTATTTAAGCTCACGTTTATTTATAAGCGGACGACATTTTTTGTCATCCTTAGTAATTTGTTGTTCGTTATATTCAACTTACTTTCACTGGTACTCTTCATTCCGTTTTTAAAGATCATTTTTGATACACCTGTAGAAGGAACAACGCCTGAAGTTATACTGGAACCTATTTGGAATGCTCGGGAAAATATGTTTACCTATTTCGGCGATTATTTCGAGTTTTTACAACATGAGTTTGTACTTGCTAATGGAAAAGTGGGCGCCTTGTATTTCGTTTGCATCTCAGTTTTAATCGCATTTTTTCTTAAGAATTTATTCCGTTACAGTGCCATCTATCATCAATCATTTTTGCGAATGGCCGTTGTGCGTGATTTGCGAAAGAAACTGTTTAACCGTGCTATGCATTTGCCACTCTCTTTTTATTCTGAAGAGAAAAAAGGAAATCTATTAACGCGATTAACAGCAGATTTAAATGAAGTCGAAATTGCCGTAGTCTCTACCTTAGAATTGATTTTTAGAGAACCAATTGCGATTGCTGTGAACTTAATTATCCTCTTTTATTTGAGTCCAGAGTTAACCACATTTTCCTTAATACTATTGCCTATAAGTGCCTTGGCAATTTCAAGAATAAGAAAAAGTTTGAAACGCACCTCTCAAAAAGGACAAGAGCAAATGAGCGACTTAGTTTCTAATATTGAAGAAAGTTTGGGTGGAATTAGAGTGATAAAAGCATTCACGGCTGAAAAAATTGCATTAGATCGTTTTTCGAATAAAAATACGCATCATCAAAATTTAATCACCCGCGCCTTTCGAAAAAAGGATTTGGCCTCACCCTTAAACGAAGTTTTTGGAGCAGCTGTTTTAATTGCCATTGTTTGGTTTGGCGGAAATCTAGTTTTAAACCAAGAGGGCGATATGACTGGTCAACAGTTCATCACTTTTATTATCATATTCTCTCAATTTTTAAGACCTATTAGTAGTATCGCAAGCGCACTTACTTACTTGAAGAAAGCGGAAGTTTCATTGGATCGGGTAAACGAAATCATTGATATTAAAGATCCAATTAAAGATCCTGAGAAACCAGTAAAAAAAGAGGGCCTTACTACGCAAATATCATTCAATAAGGTTGGATTTGCTTATGATGAGGAACCTGTATTAAAAGACATTTCCTTTAATTTGGTGAAAGGGAAAACGGTTGCCTTAGTGGGCGAATCAGGAAGTGGAAAATCTACTATTTCTGACTTGATTCCTAGGTTCCATGATGTTACACAGGGAGAAATTTTAATCGACAATATTAATATTCAAGCCTTACTAAAAAAGGATCTTCGGAAATTAATTAGTGTTGTTACCCAAGAATCTATCCTATTCAACGATAGCGTTGGTAACAATATTAGGTTTGGAATTCCAGATGCAACGGAGGAAGAAATAATTAAAGCTGCTAAGGTTGCTAACGCGCATGACTTTATCATGCAGCTTGAAAATGGCTATGACACTATCATTGGAGATCGCGGAAACAAATTGTCTGGAGGGCAAAAACAACGTGTAAGCATTGCTAGAGCTGTGCTATCTAACGCGCCAATCATGATTTTGGATGAAGCAACATCAGCGCTTGATACAGAATCTGAAAAATTAGTGCAGGATGCATTGGAAAAACTCATGCAAAACAGAACTTCTTTGGTCATAGCTCACCGATTGAGTACAATTCGACATGCCGATTTAATTTTAGTATTAAAGAACGGCGCCATTGTTGAGCGCGGTAATCATGATGAATTAATTGCTGCGAAAGGTTATTATAAATCGTTGTGTGATATTCAGCAGGTGATTTAATTCTGATTACCCAAACAGCCCCAAATCCTTAAATTCTTGATTTAAAACTGCCTTTGCATCCACATTCAAGGTCTTTTGCAATAATTCTTGATAAACACTTCTAAAATCAACCTTGTATCGCGGATCACCTTTTTCTAAATCATCCAAATCAATTTGATTGTAAGTCATTGCAGTTCTCGTTAAACCTGAATCAATTACAAACATGACATTTGCTGCACCATGGTCTGTTCCGCGGCTGGCATTTTCTTTTAATCTTCTGCCAAATTCTGAAAACACGACTACTGTGGTTTCCTTGAGGAGATCATCTTTTTCCAAATCCGCTATAAAACTTTCTACGCCATTATTGAGCTCTTCAAACAAACGAACTTGTGAATTCAATTGATTAACATGTGTATCAAAACCGCCCAATTCTGTGTAAAAAACTGGGGTTTGAATGTCTGATTTTATCAAGGTTGCAATTTGCTTTAGCTGCTGTCCTAATCTACCTTTATATTCTGTTGGATTTGCTTTTAAACGGTATTGATCAAAAATATATTCAGCCGAGTTTTTTGTATCGTTGAAAGTCTTATACAAAAAATTCAATTCTTCGTTTTCAGACGCTGGGCTTTTCAAATTATCGAAAAAATCAGAATGAATACTATCGTAAAAGGCCTTGGGATTCGTTAAAGCAATTCCAGAAAGGTCATTTCCTTTCATAGCCAATGACAATGACCCGCCCAATTGAATTCCCGCGTGTGCTTGTTCACAGTTATTATCTAAATAACGTCCAATCCATCCAGTTTGCAAATATTTGTTCGCATCTGAACCGGTATGCCAAATGTCCATAGATCGGAAATGCGACCGATTTGGATTGGGATAACCCACTGAATTAATAATTGAAAGTAGGCCTCTTTTCTCTAAATCATGAAAAGCTTTTAATTGCGGGTGAAACCCAAATTTATCGTCAATTTTTAATAAATCAGCTGCAGGAATTCCAATTGCCGATCGGTTATTATAATAGGCGTCTAAGCCATAAGGAACAACAGCATTTAAGCCATCATTCCCACCGCTTAGCTGAATTACAACGAGGCGTTTTTTACTGTTCAATAATTGACTTGAAAACGCTCCTGCTCGTAAAAAAGAAGGCACTAACAATCCTCCGGCGGTAATTAAACCTGCTTTTTTTATAAAATTTCTTCTGTTCATTTCCGTTGAATTAAGTGAGTTGAAAATCGGGCGTACTTAAAAGCCTGATGATTGTTTTCGTGTCATTGCTATTGTAGGTTGATTTTAGATTCGGGTTTTCATTTCGAATCAACAAATCAAAAATGGATGCTTCTTTATTTCGTTTCCAAAAAGCATCCCAATCCACTTCTTCAAAAAATTTTAAATCCTTCCGTTTCGTTTTTTTCGAAATCTGTGCATCTAATTCAGGACTGAGTTCATCCATGATATATCCTTTATTTAAGACCAATGAACCTAAGCGCAAACGCAATGCAAAGCGTGAAGCATCAATCCATTTTCTGCCACCAGGCCAGCCCGCCACATTTGGCGGTTCAAAAAGCACTTGGCCTAAATACTTCTGAATTCGTTTATGCGATTTTTGATCGGGGAACTTTAAATCAAATGCTTTGCCAATACCTACCAAAAACTCAATTGGACTCTTGACAATTTTTCCTTGAGCTTGATAAAACCACTCGGCTTTGAATAAATACTTCATCATTACAGTTATGTCATAATTGGATGAAAAAAGTGCATTTGACAATTCGTTCACATGCTGTTCATTCAATTTTTCAGCTACAAAATAGCGATAGACTTTCTGCGCAATCAACTTCGCACAATTAGGATTTGCGAGAATCATTTCCAAGACGTCTTCTCCTGAAAAGTTCCCTGATTTACCAAAAATTAATTTCTCTCCACTATCATGTTGACGTGGATTTACAACATGTTTACCGTAAGCATCTGTTGTCCACCCGGTAAATGCCCGTGCTATTTCTGTTACGTCTTTCTCTGTATAATCAACATCTCGCCCCAACGTAAATAGTTCGCATAATTCTCGTGCAAAATCCTCGTTCGGTTTTCCTTTTTTATTCTGACGTAAATGCAAATAAGCAATCATTGCACTTGATTTAGAAACACCATATAAAAGGTCTCTAAAATTTCCTAAAGCATTTGTACGCAGTATATTGTTCAACTCAATTGTTGTGTAAGGATTGTTCTTTGTATTGCAGGCAAAATGTCCATGCCAAAACAAGGTCATTTTCTCAACCAAACCATGGTTTTCGCACAACATTTGTTGAAACCATTTATAGTTTAATTCTTGTACCTGCTTTCTCCAAGTTTTCCGTAATTCTTGTTTTTGCTTTTGTGAAAGTTTTTTGTTTTTGTCTGGATTCCATTTAGGCAAATCCATGTTTAAGTCCGTGCTATTTTGTGCTTTAAAAATGGCATCAACTGCTTTGTCTAAATCATCCTGCTTTACCAAACCTTGATGATTTGAAAAAAACTCGGCCCTGCTGTGCAAATGGTATTTGTCGCGTGTTGTTAATTTCATGAAAATATAAATTGAAATGAGGTCAGAATGTTTCCACTCTATTTAGTCAGACTTGAAAACTAATAAATAGTTTAATTAGTGTTGTATATAAAGTCCGATTTCGGCGTTACGTTTGCTCATAAATTGAGCATTTACATATGTAAACTCTCAATTTATGAACTACACAAGCTTGAACTCGGACTTTACTGACAGACACCGTTAGATGATGCGGGATAACCTAAGAATTCTGAACAATTTTATCTGACAAACTTATCTCTAAGCTACTAGCAGATGATAATCAAGGTTGGATAATTTTTTCTGTTTTTTGAATGCCATTCACATTGACTACAGAACAAATGTAAATCCCAGCGTTTAGTTGATTTATTGCGATTCTATTTAGCTTCTCGCTCAATAAAATCTCTAGGATTAAATCACCTTGTAAATTATGAATTTGGGCGTAATTATCAATTGGATATTGTTCCAATTCAAGCGCAATAATAACCTCTGGTCTTTCGAAGTTTTGAGAAATTTTAATATCCGGTCTGGCTTCTCCACTATCTTCTTTAATCGGTGAATGTGGGCCCCCACCTATTTCCAAAAAACTAGTATAGCGATACCAAATATTTCCAGAAATTGGTAAATCACTTACTCCTTCCGCATCATCATCATAATAACCTTCAACTCCATACAACCACGTCTCCATTGCTTCGTGCAAACTATGATCTATTAACCAAGGTCCCATATGATATGATCTTGAAGAGAATATTGGCATCACTGCAGGTTTACGTTCCGACAATGCAATGGCACGAATGCGATACGTATGATAATTATAAATACTTGAGCCATCACCATAGACATGGTTTGTTCGATAATGATGCAATAAAATTCTATCTACTCTTTCGGCAAGTGCAATCGATTCGTCATCTGAAGTATATCCTAAATAAATTTCGCTGATGATGCCCATCTCATGCGCTCGTTCATCAATCAACTCAAGTTGGTCGCTATAAAAATCAAAAGCGCCTGCATTGGTGCATGGGTAGCCTCCAGGTTCAAGGTAATTTTCACAATAATATGCAAACACATCACCCAACACATCTGTCCAAAATTCGAACTCTAAATTTAAGACATCAATTTTTTGGAACCAACTGTCTCCAAATAATGAATTAAACACTTCGATTTTATCAAATGATGCATTCTTTTCACCAACAGCAGCCACTTGTGCAATTCCGTAATCTTCTTTTGCGCGTTGAATAAAATTGGCCAACACAATCGCTTCATCCGGGTCGGTTAAATCGTATTTGTGCGTATTGATATAGGATAAATTATAGAATACCAAATAATTAAAGCCATTGTCTTGTGCAAACTCGAGTAAATCCGTCTCAGCATCTTCATCTCCCAAAATAAATTTAAAATCATTTACGTATAAGCCTACTAAAGGAATGCGCTCGAAATAGGCGATTGGTTCGGGTACATATTCAAATGCACCTGCATCTGGTGCTCCTGCCAAATCTCTATGCTGATTGACATAATCTGTTGTTAGGTCATTAGCAACACCATAATTCACGGCTGGCGATTCATGTGTTAAGCGATAATCACCTGCCTCAGCATCAACGAAATTTTGTCCTTCTGCTGTTGCACTATACGTATTTGTGGAAACAACAACTAAATCTGAAAGATCGAATGAAAGATAAGGTGCAAATTCAAATAAATCGGGCGCAATAACGTAAGGTTCAACAAAAATATTATTCTCTATCCGACTTTCATCTGAGGCAGATTCCGTATTTTCAATTACTAAATTATAAGTCCCTGAATTAACCAGCGTATTGTGCATGAAAGTGAGTTCATTATGGTCAACCCCACCCTCGGCGGTATAAAACTCAACCTTTACGGCACCTGAACCAATGGCTCCATTATCCTCAAAAACATTATTGTAAATCTGAAAGAAACCGCCTTTTTCCGCATTCACACCGTAGAGGTCTGTATTGGAAATTTTATTCTTTTCAATGAGCACATCAGACTCCATTGATACTTTAATTCCCGAAATATTGGTTTCTTGAATGTGATTGTTTCGAATGATCGCGTTTGATCCGTACAATGTAATACCATTGCCTAATACATTTGTGATCTCACAGTTCTCAATCAATAAATTACTAATTCCATATGGAAAAAGTGGCCCACAAGCGTCATCCAATATACCATAGCGATAAAGCGGATGCCCCATCACAATACCATTCCCACAATTTAAGATCGAAAGGTTTGACAAGTGACAATCTTGTAATTCAAATGTTCCTTCATTTGCTGTTAAATCACACCTTGGATCATCTCTTGACATAACCGCAGCACGTCCAGTATTCTCAATTAAAACATGATCAACTTTAAAGTGATTGGATAAATCGAAAAAATGAAGTCCATAACCACTTGTGCCTTCTATATGAATGCCCAAATCAATTCCATCTTCACCACTGCCAGATATTTGTACATAATTACATGCTTGAAATTTGATTCCATAATCGGCGGCAATTCCGTCAATCGAAACAACTCCGCCACAATTTTTTATTTGAATTGGATTAAGAAATGACCCTTCTAAATTCTCGAGTCTTAGTTCTGACCTTTCACCTCCCTCTAAACAAACTGTTTGCCCAGGCAAAACGGAAGTCCCATCAAAAATGTCATCCGTGGTTTCGACTAAATAATCACAACCGCAATCTTGGGAAAGGCTCACAAGTGAAAAACTAAAAAGGACACTGAGTAAGGTAATTAATTTCATCATATCAATTGGTTTAGCAGGGTAAGAACGAATAAACACATACAGTTAAAGTGGCTCTTTACCTAAGAAGTGGAATTTTGAAACTGTTTTTATCCGTCGTTTTATAATGTATGCAATTAACACAACCAACGCAAGTATTTATTCAAAATAAACTTTCTTTTTTCGACGAACACTAGTATTTAATTCGACTGACCTGAAAATTCAACAGTACGGGTGGAAGGCCCAATAAAATAATAAATTCAATTTTGGCTGTTTTAACCTGAGTTCTTAATTTATTCAAATTTCTTTGCATTTAAAAAGATTAGACTTAACTTTACGCCAGTTCTTAATTTATTAATGTACTTATAAAGAAAGGTGGAGGGACCGGCCCTTTGAAACCTTGGCAACCGAACTCATGTAAATGAGGACAAGGTGCCAATTCCTGTTCGTCGCAACTTTGCTAGAACAATATGAGATTTCAACATTCGCTTTAAAACGAAATTCCGGTCACACTACTTTTCATTCAGATTATGAATGAGATGAGAGAAATATTAAAAAAACGAATCCTTGTGTTGCGTGGCACCTTGGGCACTATAATACAACACTATAAATTAGAGGAAGCAGGTTTTGCGGAACCACGCCTGACCCTATTAAAGCAATGGCTGAAATAGCAGCCAGAAATTCAATATAAATCAAGAAAACAGTATATTCATTCTAAATAAATAAAAAATGTCAAAATTGTATAAAGAGATCGATAAGTCAATCCTTGTTGCTCTACCAAATCCTACAAAGGAAGCTTACGAAATCAAGATTAAAATTCCAGAATTCACCTTTTTAGGTGTTCAGGAACAGCCAGATTTTGCAGCCATTTATATCACGTTTTATCCTAAAAACAAGATTATGGAACTAAAATCTTTAAAGCAATACTCGTATCACTTGCGTGACATTGTTGTTTCATATGAACGTTTGATTAATATTTTTTATGATCACTTGATGGAAACGTATGATCCAGAACGATTGAGACTAATGATGGTCTGTAATCCTCGTGGAGGAATTAGTTCAAAATTAACGATTGATTCTGATTGGGCTGCACGCGGTGGAGATGAAAGATTCAGGGATTGGGCAAGCCAAGGCGGAGACGATAATTGGAGTGTGGTCATGTAGTTTAGACAATAGATCGCTATGCTATTAGAGATTAGACCGCTTCGCTGTTAGATATTAGACCGCTTCGCTGTTAGATATTAGACATTCGACGGTGGTTAATGAGAATGACACACAACAAAATTCAATTGAAATTTGATAATTGAATAATTGATAATTACAGCCTTCGATACTTCGAGAGGTTCAGCACGGCGTAGCTCAAGGCAGCGCATTGATAATTGAAAAATTGCTAATTGAAAAAGAATGAGTTTACATCCTGATTATAACGGTAACTATATTTACAAATGGGGACATCTTCCCAACATGAAGTTGAGTGGTTTAGAACCTTTAGAGGTTACTCCTGAATCCAATTTTATAAATATTGGTGAACGAACAAATGTTGCAGGATCAAAAAAGTTTCTTCGCTTAATTAAGGAGGAGGAGTTTGACGAAGCCCTTTCAATTGCACGAGATCAAGTTGAAGGTGGCGCCCAAATCATTGACATCAATATGGATGATGGTTTGATTGAAGGGAAAGAGGTAATGGTTCAGTTTTTGAATTTAATCGCTTCTGAACCTGACATTTCTCGCATCCCAATTATGATCGACTCATCCAAATGGGAGATTATTGAAGCAGGTTTAAAATGCGTGCAGGGCAAATGTATTGTGAACTCAATAAGTCTGAAAGAAGGAAAGGCAAAGTTTGTCAGTGAAGCGAAAAAAATTCGCCAATATGGTGCAGCAGTGGTTGTAATGGCTTTTGATGAATTAGGTCAAGCAGATACGTACCAGCGCAGAATTCAAATCTGTGAAGAATCTTATCGCATATTGGTAGATGAAGTTAATTTCCCTCCACAGGATATTATTTTTGATCCGAACGTTTTTCCAGTAGCAACCGGAATGGACGAACACCGCAGAAATGCTGTGGATTTTTTCTTGGCAACAAGGTGGATTCGTGAAAACCTTCCTGGCGCTCATGTTAGCGGAGGAATCAGTAATGTTTCATTTTCATTTAGAGGAAATAATGTGGTTCGCGAAGCCATGCATTCGGCCTTTCTTTATCACGCCATTAACGAAGGTTTAGACATGGGGATTGTCAATCCAGCTATGTTGGAAGTTTATGATGAAATTCCAATTGATTTGTTGACACATGTTGAGGATGTTTTATTGGATAGACGAGATGATGCAACCGAGCGCCTATTAGAATTTGCCGAAACGGTAACAGGATCTGGCAAGGTGCGTGTCGTAAATTTAGAATGGCGGGATGGGAGTTTGCAAGAACGCTTGACGCATTCATTAGTGAAAGGTGTTGCAGATTATATTATTGAAGATATAGAAGAAGCGCGCCAAGTTGTGGACGAACCGATTGAGGTTATTGAAAACTTTTTGATGAATGGAATGAACGTGGTAGGCGACCTTTTTGGAGCCGGAAAAATGTTCTTACCACAAGTTGTAAAATCGGCGCGAGTAATGAAAAAAGCTGTTGCCTATTTATTGCCTTATATTGAAGCATCTAAAACTGAAAACCGATCTAAAGGGAAAGTTTTAATGGCTACTGTTAAGGGAGATGTGCATGATATTGGAAAAAATATTGTAGCAGTGGTATTAGGTTGTAACAACTACGATATTATTGATTTGGGGGTAATGGTTCCAGCTAATAAAATAATAGCCGCCGCGCAAGAACATCAAGTAGATGTGATTGGATTAAGTGGCTTGATCACTCCTTCTTTAGATGAAATGGTTCATGTGGCCAAAGAAATGGAGTTGCTTGGAATGGAGTTACCCTTATTAATTGGTGGCGCTACTACATCAAAAGTTCACACGGCGGTAAAAATTGATCAGCATTATACAAAAGGTCAAACGATTCATGTTTTGGATGCTTCTAGATCTGTAACTGTGGTGAGTAGTTTGTTGGGCGATAAGAAGGATGCACTCATTGAACAGGTTCAAAATGAATACGAAACTGTTCGCACAAATTATGCGAAGAAAAAAGGGTTCAAGAAATACTTATCAATCGCCGAAGCACGCAAGAACAAGTTTAATATCGAATGGAAAACTGAAGATATTGCAGTTCCAAAACTAATTGGTTTAGAACAATTGAACGATTATGACTTGAATGAGCTTCGTGAATATATTGATTGGACACCCTTTTTCCATACTTGGGAAATGCGCGGAAAATATCCAGCTATTTTGGAGCACGAGCACATGGGAGCAGAAGCGACCAAATTATTTAAAGAAGCGAATGTCATGTTGGACAAAATCATTGCTGAAAAATGGTTAACCGCGAAAGCAAGTGTTGGAATTTGGCCAGCAAACTCAGTAAATGATGATGATATTGAAATATATTCGGATGAAAATAGAGATACGGTTATTCACACACAATATGGCTTGCGTCAACAATTGAAAAAATCCAAAGCTGCTAGTAATGTTTGCGTGGCAGATTTTATTGCGCCAAAAGAAAGCGGCATTCAAGATTACATTGGTGGGTTTGTCGTAACCACTGGCTTAGGCATTGAAAAAAGGGTGGCTGAATTCGAAGCGGATCATGATGATTATCATGCAATCTTATTAAAAGCACTAGCAGATAGGCTTGCTGAAGCATTTGCAGAACGCTTGCACGAATTAGTACGTCAGTCCTATTGGGGGTATGAAAAATCGCAACTAGACATAAAGGACCTAATCAAAGAAACCTATCGTGGAATTCGACCTGCACCTGGTTATCCTGCAAATCCTGACCATACTGAAAAGCCTGGTTTATTTAAACTTTTAAACGCCGAAGAACTAACGGGTGTTTCTTTAACTGAATCAATGGCAATGTATCCAACAGCCTCTGTAAGCGGTTGGTATTTCGCACATCCTGAATCGCATTATTTTGGTGTTGGTAAAATAAAAATCGACCAAGTTGAGCGATTATCAGCCGAAAAAGGAATTGAGCTACCTCGCATGAAACAGTGGTTGAGTAGTAATTTGGAGGAATAAACACCTCTTTTTTATGAATCCCTTCCATTTATGAAATAGAAGCGTTCACTTTAGTTGAAGACTATTCTTTTTTTAGAGCACGATTTATTTACTTTATTGTTAAATCATATTGTACAATGAATTTCAATTCTATAATAGTCTAAGCGTTACAATTCGATCGTAAATCACTAATTTTAAGAAAATTAAATCGTGATAATCATTTTTTATGATTATTCAGCCAATTTGGATAATAATTGAAAAGGTTTTACATTGAGAGAAATAAAATCCAGATATTATGAAATCATTTAAAAAATTCTTGCTCCTCGCTTTCCTTAGTCTCTTCCTTGTCGCATCATGCAAAAAAGAAGGTACAGGAAATCTTGAATTACGCCTAAACAACCTACCCAACATAGCAGATGGCGTATTTATGTATGAAGGCTGGTTAATCGTAGATTATCAACCAGTATCTATTGGACAATTCAGAGCTGATGATATAAATGATACTGATGGAGAGTCCCTTTTATTATTTGACGTGGATAAAAAAATATTGAAGCAAGCGACCTCGTTCATGCTTACCATTGAAAAAACGAGTGACCTTGTTGCTGGCCCCAATCAGGTTAAATTTTTAGCAGGAGATTTTAAGGAAAACACAGTTGAATTGACAACTAATCATCCGAATGGAATTGGGATCGATTTATCCAAGGTAGGGGGCGAATTTTGGATCGGTACACCGACGGACAATTCTTTAGAAACAAATGAAGTTTCAGGAATTTGGTTTTACTATCCAGGTGGAATGAACCAACCATTATTATCATTGCCAGAACTTAATAATAATTGGACATACGAAGCTACTGTTAGAAACTGCGGTTTACGCCTGCCAATTGGTAAATTCACAAAAGCTAGAGGAGCAGATGACAGAAATAACTTTGGAGATATTAATTTCGCTCCGTTATTTCCTGGAGAGGATTTTATCAGTACGTTAGATGAGGATATTTTGGGCTATTATAACTTCCCCTTAAACCTCAGTAATTATTATGTTAATATTTCTATTTCGCCTAAAAGGGGGGATAATTTTCAGAATGCAATTACAATTCTCTCAGCGCAAATCCCGGAAACCGCAGAAGCCCATGGCTTTTATAGCTTAACGAATAGGCCAGCCGAAGATTTCCAATATGGGACAGTTACAAGGAACTAAATAGTCAAACTATTAATTTGTTATCCGATAATTAACTATGCTTTAGAAAAATCTAAAACAAAGTCATTTCAATTACTAAACAGCATATTGTTCTTGTAAAAAACTACCGACCTCCTCCTCCATTGCTTTGAATTTTTTGTGAAACACGGCAAAATAAATGATTATTGGAATAAGTATCCCTCCCAGTATAAGTGTTACAGCAAAAAGAAGTTTCCCGCCCATAGTAGGAAAATTGCCCGCCACAAGCATTTTATTCTTCCTTACTAAAATATTAACACCACAACTTGAGCTTTTCTTTACAATTAGGAATTGTTTCCCTTGCATTTTTAACTTATAATCTGGGAATTTTTCACCTATTACTTGTTTCAGTTCATCAAAGGTGGGCTGCTTGCTTATTTCAAATTTCATTTTTTATATTTTGATCAATAGTAATGGTTTTACTCAAGAAGTTTGTCATCCATTTGGGTGAAATGCTATTTTCTATGACCTAATGATCAGTAATTAAAGACATGACGTATTTCTCATTAAACATTAAACTAGCAAACGAAATAACTAAGATTATCGGTTTCAAAACCGCTTGACTCCCTAAAAACTATGTTTGAAACACGCATAAACCTCTGCTAAAATAGGGTGATTACCTTATTGCAACAAGGTTGAAATACATTGATCTTTGAAATATGAGATTAGCATTTACATTATTTATTTTGACACTCATGTCTTTCAGTATCAGCCGGGCACAAGAGGGCGTAGAATACTACTATGAGAATGGTCAATTAAGGTCTGTTGGAAATTACAACGAAGTCGAGCAACTTTACGGCGAATATATTCAGTATTACAACAATGGTAATGTTGAAATGAAAGGAGCGTACAATTTAATTGGATATCCTATTAATGAATGGACTTTTTACTACCCCTCTGGTGGTGCACATTTTACAGGCTCTTATAATGATCAAGGTTATGAGCATGGTTTATGGAAATTCTATTACGAAGACACCAACGCACTAAGCGCAGAAGGCAGTTATGATGATGCTCGACGCGTTGGTTTTTGGTCATATTATCACAGAAATGGAAATCTAAAAGAGGCAGGCAAATTTCTTAATAATGAGCCAGAAGGCCCTTGGAAAGAATATCACAAAAACGGAAAAATAGCTGGAGAAGGAAACTATAGTAGATTCGGAAATAAAACGGGTATTTGGAAATATTTTGACCCCCTAGGAAACGTAACTGAAGAAAAGGATGAGACAATTCATGTTCGCATAAATCATGGGACCCATTATAAGGTATCGAACGGAGACACTGTGGAAACTGGTTTTACGTTAAATGGCAAAAAGCATAGAAAAACAACTGAATTTTATGCAAGTGATAAAATTAAGGATGTAGGCGAATACAGTTTCGATAAAAAAGATGGGGAATGGACTAGTTATTATCAAAATGGTAACACACAATGGGTCAGATCATATAAAGCTGGTCAACTGACTGGAGAATCTCTTTATTATCACGAAAATGGCCAACTTAAGTGTGAGGAGGCTTATGTCAATAATGACGTCATTGGCGAAAGCACCTTTTATCTGCCCAGCGGGGTTTTAGATTTCAAAACAAAGTCCTATTTTGAAGGCACAGACTACTATGTAGCATTTACTTATTATTATGAAAATGGTAACAAAAAGCGCGAAGCCATTTTAAAAAATGATAAGAATGATGGAAAAGAAACAGAATATTACGAAAATGGAAATCTAAAATTTGAGGGGAATCAAAAAGATGGAGAAAAAATAGGCACTTGGATTTATTATAAGGAAAATGGTAGAAAACTTAAAAAAGAGGTTTTTTAATAGGCGAAGTAGTAGCGCATATAATAATCCCTTTCTTTAGAGTAATCCGTACTTTCTCGACCATCTCACTCATAAAATATCGAGTTTTGAAACAAAAATATTGATTTCTATAGTAGTCTAAGGATTCTGTTGAAAAACAATAATCACATTTTCAACGCGTTATATAAAAGAATCTGTTTTTACACAGAATAGACGCAATTTGGAGGCCACCTTAAAATCGCGTAATTTGAATCAAATCCAATATTATGAGATCTTTAAAAAAAATAACATTATTGACAATATTAAGCCTATTTCTATTTGCGTCTTGCAAGAAAGAAGGAACAGCGAATCTTGAATTGCGTTTGAATAATTTACCATATATAGGATCGGCACATTTTGAAGGTTGGCTCATTGTCGACAATACACCAGTATCAATTGGACAATTCACTACTTCTAACGTGAATGAAGATCCTGGTGGAGATCTCTTATCATTTGATGTAGATAAAAAAACTTTAAAAGAGGCGACTTCTTTCATGGTCACTATTGAAAAAGCAGATAACCTTACTGTTGGCCCCAGTCAATTTAAATTTTTAGCAGGAGATTTTAAAGACAACGCAGTTGAATTGACGACAAATCATCCAAATGGTGTAGGCGTTGATTTGACCTTTGTAAAAGGTGCCTTCTGGATTGGCAGTCCTACAGACAACTCATTAGAAACGAATGAAAAATCAGGAATTTGGTTTTACAGCAATATAGGCACGGCTTTTCCAACTTTAGATTTACCTGAGCTAGATAACGACTGGACTTATGAAGCTTATTTAGATAATGGTTGTGGCACTTCTTTACCTATAGGAAAATTTGAAAAAGTAAGAGGCGCAGACGACAGAAACACTTTCGGGGATCATGCATTTCTACCTGGTTTTCCTGGAGAAGATTTTATTAGAACTTCAGACGAAATATTAGGAACCCATTATAATTTCCCAGTTGACGTTAGCAATAGTCATGTAATCATTTCGATTGCACCTAAATTTGGTGACGCCATGGCTAAAACGATCAGTATACTTTCTATCAAACTTCCAGAAAACGCTCAAGCGAATGAAATGATCTATTTAGAGAGCAAACCAGCAGATAAGTTCCAATATGGAACAGTTGTTCGCAACTAGGTACATAATCTATTTTAGCCTTTGCCTTAGATTTTGGGTTGATTCTACTTCAGGTCTAGAAATTTCAAAGAACTTCCACGAACAATACACTGAATTACTTGTTTTAATTTAAGACGTTAAATGTTCAGAAATTCATGGAAGAAATAACATTTTTTTGGCTACGGAGAGATTTCAGGTTGAATGACAATACTGGGCTTAATTCTGCCTTGCGCAACAACTCGAATGTTCAACTTGTTTTTATTTACGACACTTCTATTTTGGATGAACTCCCCAAGGATGATGCTCGCGTAACTTTCATTTGGCAATACCTAGAAAAATTGAATAAGGAGTTAAACGCATATGGATCAAGTGTCTTAGTAAAGCATGGCAATCCAATTGAAGTTTGGAAGGAACTCTTAAGCGAATTCAATATCGCTAATTTATATACCAATCGCGATTATGAACCAAGAGCGATTGCCCGCGATAAAAAAGTTCGTTTTTTAATGGAAACGAATGGCGTTAATTACCTTGACTTTAAAGATCATGTATTTTTTGAAAAGGCTGAAGTCTTAAAAGCAGATGGAACGCCCTATACTATTTACACGCCCTATAAAAACAAATGGCTTGAAAAGTATGCCAGAACAAATATTGAAATCCCGAAAAAAGAAGAACAATTAAACGCGTGTTATTCCAAAAGCAACTTTGAAATCCCTTCGCTAAAATCAATAGGATTTATTGAAAACAAACAACAGTCATTTGATTATGATTTAAAGGGAGTTGATAATTATGACCAACATAGAGACTATCCGTTTATTGATAAAACTACGCGATTGGGACACCATTTGCGCTTTGGAACAATCAGTATTCGCAGTTTAGTTGCCTTTTCTACATCTAAAAACAGCACCTTTTTATCCGAATTGATTTGGCGGGATTTCTTTTCTCAAATACTAGCCCATTTCCCTCATGTACTTGAAGGTCCTTTTAAGAAAAAATATGCCAATATTGAATGGCGAAATAATGAAAAGGAATTTCAATTATGGTGTGAAGGCAAAACGGGATATCCGATTGTGGATGCAGGAATGCGTCAACTAAATGCAACGGGCTTTATGCACAATCGTGTCAGAATGGTAGTGGCCAGTTTTTTAATTAAACACTTATTGATTGATTGGCGTTGGGGCGAAGCTTATTTTGCTGAAAAATTATTGGATTTTGACTTAGCATCTAACAATGGCAATTGGCAATGGGCTGCTGGAACGGGATGTGATTCTGCGCCTTATTTCCGTGTATTTAATCCAACCTTGCAACAAGAAAAATTTGACAAGCAACGCAGCTATATTCAACACTGGATTCCTGATTTTAATTCAGAAAATTATTTAAAGCCAATAGTGGAACATAAAATGGCCCGCGTTCGAGCGATTGATACATACAAGACTGCATTGGAGCAATATGAAGCTTAAAGTTATTGTATTGTTAAAATAGAATAGTGTTCTGTTTTATGTGTTAAGTTTATTGACTCAGATCAGTAAACACAGAATACAAAAATTTAATTATCATCCTTTATTCAAGATTATGGAAACAGTTTTAATAACAGGCGGAAGCGGTTTAATTGGTCAAGCGCTAAGCGAATTGTTAATGCAACATGGTTATACTGTTCGACATTTATCACGAACTGTAAAAGGCAACGAAAAATATCCAACCTTCAAATGGGATTTAAGTCAAAATGAATTGGATTCGAAAGCATTGGAAAATGTGAATCATATTATACATTTAGCAGGAGAAAATGTGGGCGAAGGAAGATGGACAGCTGCGCGTAAAAAACGCATTTTATCCAGCCGAGTTGACACCGTAGCATTAATTCAATCAAAGCTCCAACCGAATCAATTAAAATCCTTTATATCAGCTTCTGGTATCAGTTATTACGGCACCAAAACTACTGAAAACATATTTAAAGAAAGTGATCCAAAAGGAACAGACTTTTTAGCAGATATAAGTGTACAATGGGAGAAAAAAGCATTCGAAATGTCATCACTTGCAAGTCGTGTTGTAGCCTTACGAACTGGCGTAGTATTAAGTTCAAAAGGAGGAGCACTCGAAAAATTACAAAAGCCTATAAAAATAGGCATTGGATCTGCTTTAGGTTCTGGCAAACAATACATGCCATGGATTCATATCAAAGACTTATGTAATCTTTATTTAGAAGCAGTGCAAAACACAAAACTTGAAGGTGTTTACAATGCCGTTTCATCACAACATACCACCAATTTAGAAATGACGCAAGGCGTTGCTAAAGTTTTTGGTAAGAAGCTGTGGGCACCAAAAGTCCCGGCGTTTATTTTGAAATTATTATTTGGAGAAATGGCTCAAATTATTTTGGAAGGCAGTAGAATCGACAATTCTAAAATTAAAGCAGCAGGTATTGCCTTTGAATTTGAGGATTTGGATGGAGCCTTAAACGACTTAATTTCTAAGAATTAATCAAGAACAATTCGTGAAAGGATTACCACAACACCATTCAGCTTTCATCCATCCTTTGCGGTAATAATCGTCATAAGACAGTTCTATCAACACCCAATCATTACAAGCATCTAAAATTCTTAATCCGCCAGATTCTATATCAATAGTTCCCGTTTCTTTACTCGACTCATCTGCCGATTCATATAAAGTAATGGACTGATTCCCATAATTCCGAGTATCTGTGGCCACCACTGACTGGTGCACCCAACCAAATCCTCCAGGAACTTCCAGATCTTCCTCAACTCCTAAAAGCGGACCTTTAAACTTAAACCAACCATTGGTTACCTCAATAATGGTTAACATGTACTCTTGCTCTACCTCGCCATGCAGCAATTCCATAATAATGTCACCGCTCGGTGCATTTCTAACATTCGTAAATGCTTCGCCAGGGTCAGATATATAGACATCAAAATTTGTTTTGCAACTATTAATTTCTAAATCAGTTTGTTCCTCTTCAATCCCCTCGTTTGTATCCGATCCTTCAGTTTCAATCTGTAATTCAGGTATTTCAGGTTGATTTGTAGTTGGATCAGGAAGAAGTTCTGCATTCTCATAATTAGCTTCGCCACCGCAACTCGCTATTGTCAGAGCCACTAATATCAATCCTACTAATTTCATACTTCTCATTTTTTAATTTTCAATACTGATGTTTGATTTCCGCCCAATTGTTCCCATGCGCTTTCATAGCTCAATTATTGCTTCACCAACTTCCTAGTAATACCAAGTTCTGGAAAAACGATCAAATAAAGTCCGGCATCCCAATCAGCCACATTAATTTCTGTATTTGAATAAATAGCGCCTTGATGGATTAACTGACCACGCACATCATAAACCTGTATGTTTTCTAATTCGTTTGATTCAAAAAAGATAGTCACCGAATTATTAGCAGGATTAGGGTAAAGCATTACCTCTAATTCAACTTGATTTTCATCAATTGTGAGTGCCGTATAACTATTTGAAGCTGCAAAAGTTGGGAACATTCGAATAAATGGGCCGTCACCATTTGGATATCTGCCATAAGTTGTTCCAGAACTCATTTCAGGCATTTTAACTTTATTGATTTCGAATCCATCCGCATCCAATAAAACAATCGTTTCTCCAGATGACGATAATTTAAAAGTCGCATGCAAACCTTCTTCCGTGGTATCCTCATCTGCCCAAATGATTAAATAAGCATTCGCATCAATTGTTGTTCCGTCAGGAATTTGATACTTAGTTGGATCTGCCGTAGGTTGATCTGACAAATAATAACCAGACAAATCGATACTTGAACCTGTGTTATTATACAATTCAATCCAATCTTCAAAATCTCCTGCTGGATCGGTAACACTCACATTGTTTTGTGGCATCATTTCATTGATCACCACATCTGCTTCAATCACAATTGAATAAAATTCATGCTCGGCACGAACGGGTGAAAACTTACCAGCATCATCATTATCTGCATAAACATAATATTGAATATCCTTTGAAGTTACGCTCATTAGAACGCCATAAATACCATCTCCTGCATCACCGTCCCAATGGTCGCCATCATCAAACATTTCAATTTTCTCAAAGGCATCTTGCCAATCATTTCTATAAGCAACATAGGCATATGTAGCGTCCGAAATATTTGCCGTAATGATGACGCTCTCATAGGCTGTGATAATTTCAGGACTTGTTTCAACACTAAATATCGTAGGTGCCACATAACTCCATTCGGCTAAACCTTCCAAATAATCCACACGTGGATCCATTACCTCCGAAATTCCATAAACTCCACCGCCAGGTCCACCACCTCCGCCGCCTTCGGTCTCATAAAGGTTAGAAGTAAATTGTGTCGTCGTATAAAACCCGTTTGGTTCTGCCGCAACTTCAGCTGAAATAACGTCTTGCATTTCTTCGGCACGGGTGTAATACGAACCATCTGCAAAGTTTTCTTCAACCATTGTTTTAACATGTGCTACATACATTTTTCTATATCGTGGAACTGATAATAACTGATAAATCAAAGGAAAATCAGTCTCATCAGCTCTTAAAAACAAATCCATATCGGTTAAGTCATCAATATCTGTTGGGCCTCCTCCACTTTCTATCATTGAAAAGCTTCCGAGTGACTGATTTAAATCCCAAATAATGGACATAAACCGTTCATTGTCATCCTTAATCATATAATAGTTTTGCTTAAAAGGTCCTGTATAAGAATCAAGATTAACCAAAACATTATTAAATGCCAACATCCAAATGGCGCGATCAACATCTAAAAATTCCTCAATAGTAGCCAAGTTATTTTCTAAGTCGTATGTAAAATCTTTGATATCATTCCATCCAAAATCAGATTTTAACTCATAAAAATCAAAATAATCACTTGAATCCGTCCCTAAATATTCTAGCGAAGAGCCTCCATCAAAAACAGAAACTGGATTGCATTTTATTCGCGTATTGTCGTCATCACAATATAAACGGCGTTCTTGATAATCGCCATCTATCGCTTCGGCACTTGAAAACAAACCATAATAATCTCCATTAATAGTCACCTTGGCATAATTAGCCAAAGGCATATCCATATAATTTCTCCCAATTTCGTACGATAAAACTTCTCGTACAAAAGAAGGGTCTTTTGATCCGTTCGATAATTTTAATGTGCTATAACCTTGAAATCTTTGTTCTAAAACATAATCCAATTTTATATTGAGTGGATTTTTTTCTTGTGTCGCGTCATAGGTACTATTTCCTTTAAACGCCACCCCTACACTATCATAAAAATTGCCATTTACAGTGCAAGTCCCTGTCAGTCTTTCGCCCAAATCATTCTCATAATAATCATCCATGAGTTCATCCCAATTGGATTCCTCAAAAACAATATCAACTTGGGTAATTGAACTAACATCATAAAGACTTTGCGCCATTAAAGGCAGAGATAAAAGGCAGATAAATGCACAGATTACACTTTTCATATTCGCGGTTTTAGTTTGCACGGCATTAAAAAACCGCATTAATTAATCAATCAGACAGTAAAAATAGGGAAAGGTTTAATTCTTTCAGAGATTTATTTTCTAGCGCTCATTTTAATTTAGTCCTATAGGACCCGCCAGTTTGCGAAACCATCCTGTAGTATCAATTGAAATTCAGTTAATGGAACACAGAATCACGGCCGGCAGAAGCCTTTCACCGACGGACTTAGCCTTTGGCGAAGGCCTGACGCTGACTGAGCGGATTTACGCTGATTTTTTTGTGTAACATTTCATTATAAAATCGAAAGTTAAAGGTTCCGATTACTTCATACAAGACTCTGTACTTCGATCGAACTTAAAAAGCATACAATAATTGATTCAATACTCCGTTCTACCTCATGTAACTTTTAAACCCCTACCCTAAAGAAATACATCTACTTAACTTATAAACCTTTTAAGAACTTGAGAGCTAATATTCTTCTTAGGTTTTTGATTTTTATTATCAAAAGTAGAAAATGATATTGACAAGATTTATCTTATTAGCCTCCCTATTCATGTTAATTTCTTGCCGAAAGGATGCCATAGATGTGAATGGTGAAGGACTGCATATTATTATTGTTGCAGGACAATCTAACACGCATTATGGAACAGGTTTTGACGCCGACTTTGACAGCCCGCATCCAAGAATCCTGCAATTGGGAAGGCATAATGGAAATCAGCTAAAAATAATTGATGCCGTTGAACCATTAGATCATCACACCAAAATATCTGAAAGCATTGGTTTTGCCATGACTTTTGCAAAATATTACCTCGAAACTTATCTCACTGAAACAGAAAAAATAATCATTATTCCGGCCGGGCATGCTGGTACAGGTTTTTCTGACAATGACTGGAATAAGGGCGACCCTTTATTTGACGATCTTGTTGATCGTTATAAGCATGTAAAAGAGCTTCGCCCAGGAAGCCATTTGGCGGCAATATTGTGGCATCAGGGAGAATCGGATGTTAAAAATTTAAATTACCAGGAAAGTTTGGACACATTCATTTACGATTTAAGAGAAGAATTGAATGCTACAAATGCCCCTTTAATTATGGGCGGAATGAATCCTTATTGGGTAGACCAAAGTCCTGAACGAATTAAACTTCAATCCATTCTAAAAGATACGCCGAACAGAATTCACAGGGTTGGGTATGCTGATCCGAGTTTGCCAATCATAATCAATAAAGATTCTAACCAGGTGAATTCGATTCATTATAACGCCGCTGGCTTAAGAGAGTTGGGCGCTCGATACTTCCTAAGTTACATTGAACTTCATTAAGGACTAATTGTTTAACTTGGATTTATGAATTTCTTTGGTTAGATTTGACTATTAACCGCAATCATAAAAAATGAAAAAACTAATATTCATTCTACTGTTTGCTCTCACAAGTTGGTCTGTCAATGCTCAAAAAATTAAATTGTTTGATTCTTATTTAAGAGCTGATGATTTGGACACACGTTATGTGGTTGTTTTAACCGACAACAGCATTTGGTGGTTTGCTCCGGGTTATGATTGGAAGCAATCTTCTACTGCAGGGCTTCCAGATAAATCGATTAAACTAATCTCATGTTATTCGCATTCGGATGCATCTACACGTTATGTTGTGGTATTGGAAGACAATAGCATTTGGTGGTTTGCTCCGGGAAATGAATGGAAAAAATCTTCGACAAACGGACTACCTGCAGGTCATAGTATAGTACATTTTGACGCCTATGCCAAGACAGACGGAACCCGTTATACGGCAGTATTAAAAGATGGATCCGTTTGGTGGTTTGCGCCTGGAAATGTGTGGGAAAATTCATCCATGACAGGTTTACCGGAATAGCTTTGAAATTATTTTCTTGCTCTTATTCTACTTAACGTTTCAGGCGTCATACCTAACATTGAAGCAATGTATTGGAGCGGTACTTCATTAAACAAACTCGGGCTCAATTCAGGCATCATTGTTGATAGCTATTAGCACTCGGTGTTAAGTGTAGCGTGTTAAGTATTAAGGCTACCGCCTTTTGCCTTTTAAAATAAAAAAATGAAGCTCATGTTCTCAATAATAATTGCCTTTTTAATGGTTGGCTGCGAAGTTGAACCAATCACACCTACTGGCGGTGGTGGCCCAACAGGCTATTCAAGTCCAATTAAAATGAAAACTGATTTCTCTGAAGATTGGGACAATTGGGAGTTTGAAATTGGAGACGCAACGGTTGAAGTAGAAACGAGTTTTTCGGAAGACTGGGACAATTGGGATTTTTCTTATGGATCAATAGACGGAGATATTGAAACCAATTTTTCAGAAGATTGGGACAATTGGACTTTAGAAAGTGATGACTATACGATTAAAATTCGCACGAATTTCTCAGAAGATTGGGACAATTGGGATATAGACGATAATGCTAACGGATGGCACGCAGATGTTTCCACTGGCTTTTCTGAAGATTGGGATGATTGGGATATTTCATTTAGTGGCGGAAGCATGGATGTTCGCACCGCGTTTTCTGATGACTGGGATAGTTGGGAGGCTTTTGGAGACTTTCCAGAAGACTACCCACTTGAATATAAAATTGCAATATTGTTCGTTCCTGTGATCACAAATGTCATGATTCAAAATGGCTTAATCGTGCCTTAGTCGTAAGTCAAAAAAAACGAATATGGGAAGACGAATTTCAAATTAGACGTCAGTCCAAGTGGTTTTTATAAGGAGACCAAGAACACTGAAGCTCTCGAAGTGCTCTTGTATTGTATCGAGATTCTGTGTTAATATCCTAATAAAAATATGATTATTTTTAAACTTCTAAAGGAAGATTTATTCTATCCTGCGTAGGGCTCGGATTTTTCTGGGCTCTACTTTTTTCAAAATCAAAA
>WTCE01000008.1 GCA_013138735.1 Crocinitomix sp.
GAAAGGCTAATTGCAAAATACGTAAAGGAGCAAGGAATTGAACAAGAGTATAAAAAGCTAAAAGAAAATCATCAATTGAAGCTATTTTAATGCCTCGCGGGCTTGCCCCGAGGATTATTTACTAAACATAGTACATTACGATTTCTCAAGTAGCCATCAACCAATTAAATCCTTCAACCCTTCACGCACCAATTCATTCTCATAACCTTTAGATTGCATATAACGTTGTAGTTTCGCCAAGCGATCCCACTTGTTTTTAGCTGTCGTTAATCGATTTTTAGATTCAATCAAATCATTCAAGGTGTCTAAATACTCCTGTTCATCAATTTCACTCAAACCTTTATTGATAGAATAATCCGAAATGAATTTTTGTTTTAAATGTTGCCGAATTTTAATGCGGCCCCATCTTTTAATCCGAAATTTACCACTTACAAAAGCAGACGCGAAACGCTCTTCGTTAAGGAAATTATTTTGAATCAAATCAGAAATCAGAATATCAACATCTTCACTATACATTCCCCACGGTTTCATTTTATTCCGAAGTTCTTGGTCACAGCGCTCTTGATAAGCACAATATGCTTCCAATTTTTGTTTGGCTTCCAGTAAACTGTATTTTGGCTCCATTTGAAGGTTCAATTGTCAATGTGCAATTTACAATTAGTAAATATCAAAATTAATATATCACCTTGAAAAAAGCAGCTCAAATCGCCTCAAACCATTTTTAGGCAAAAGGAAAAATGTAACGAGTCATTATGCATTGGGAAATTGACATAAGGCAAGGCAATCGTGATCTCAGTTTCTAATTCTTGTTATAATCGAAGATTAAAACATTAAAACATTAAAACACCGGATCAAACCGTCAAACAGCAAGTCAAAACGTATTGAAAAGTACTACCGACTAATGACTAGAAAAGCTATACTTTAATATTCTTTCCTTCGCCGTCCAAAAACTTGTATTCCAAAATATGATTGGAATTATTGGCTTGAATAGGAACCCATCTTTTGAATTGGAAATACCATTTTCGCTGCTTAGAAACCAATCCTTTTTTAAAGTAAGATTCTAGATAAGGATGCACAATTAACGTGACCTTCTTCATCTTTTTCTCTTCCAATAAATATTTCAGTTTGTTTTCAATTTCATCCGCAAACATGATTGACGCCTGAATTTTTCCTGTTCCAGCACATGTGGGACAACCTTCAGAAGTTTCAATATTTGTTACTGGTCGTACACGTTGTCGTGTAATTTCAACCACACCAAATTTACTTGGCGGAATTATGCTATGTTTGGCCTTGTCCTGTTTCAGTAGTTCGCGTAACTTATTGTATAACATTTTGTTATTATCACGCTTGTGCATATCAATAAAGTCAACACAAATAATACCACCCATATCTCTTAGGCGTAAAACACGTGCAAGCTCTTCAGCTGCCTCCATGTTTACAGTAATGGCATTGTTTTCTTGTGTATCGTTCTTGGCACTTCTATTTCCACTATTTACGTCAACAACGTGCATAGCTTCAGTATGCTCAACAATCAAGTAACCACCACTAGGTAATGGTACTTTTTTACCGAATAAGACTTTTATTTCTTTATTGACCCCAAACTGCTCAAAAATGTCAACCTTTCCTTTGTATTCTTTTAAGATGCTCACTTTTTCGGGAGCAATCGATTGTACATAATCCTTCATTTCTGCTAATAGCACAGGATCATTTACATGAATTTTAGAATAGTTGGCATTAAGTGTGTCGCGTAACAAAGAAGAAGCACGATTCAATTCACCCAAAACACGTTTAGGCGATTTGGCTCTTTTCAAATTCGAATGCATTTTTCTCCAACGATCTAATAAATCTTTTAAATCGCCATCAATTTCAGCAAGCTTTTTTTCGTTGGCTACGGTACGAATTATTACACCAAAGTTTTTTGGTAAAACACTTCTTACAATATCCTTTAAACGTTTCTTCTCGTCAACATCTTTAATTTGCTGAGAGATTGAAATTTTATTTGAAAAGGGAACAAGGACTAAAAAGCGTCCTGCTAAGGTAATTTCAGAACTTAAACGCGGCCCTTTAGAAGAAATTGGCTCCTTGGCTACTTGCACTAAAATTTCACGAGAACTGGTTAAAGTATCCGTTATTTTCCCGTCCTTCTCAATATCCGTTTCAGATTTAAAATAAAGTAAATCTGCAACGTTTTGCTTTCCTCTAATAGTGTCTTGTGTAAACTTGTCTAACGACTTAAATTGTGGTCCAAGATCTAAATAATGTAAAAACGCATCTTTTTCGTACCCAACATTGACGAAAGACGCATTTAAGCTGGCAACGACTTTACGTACTTTGCCTAGATATATATCACCCACGGCAAAATCCGTGTCTACCTTCTCTTCATGCAGCTCAACAAGCGTTGAGTCACGCATAAGAGCCATAGAGATTTCTCCGCTGGGTTTTGAATTAACTATAAGTTCAAAACTCACTTATCTGTAAATTAAATAATAAACTAAGAAAACTTAACAGCCGTAGCCGTTAAGTTTCTAATGAATTGACAATCAAATGTTGTAAATAGATTTTTAAAACCTATTTTTTCTTTTTGTGTCTGTTTTTTCTTAGTCTTTTCTTTCTCTTGTGAGTGGACATTTTATGTCTTTTTCTTTTTTTACCGCTTGGCATAACAAAGATTTTTAATTAATATTTTTTTTAACTCTAATATGTAGAAAAACTTCCTGATATTCAGGAAGTTTTTATCAAATTCATCCTTTAATAAGGGGACAAAGATAGTAAAATTTATAATTAAGCAATAATGTTACTTAACCGATACGTTATCTTTTACATCCTCTATAAATGTTTTTGCTGGTTTAAACGCCGGAATGTTGTGTGCCGGTATAATAATAGACTCATTTTTTGAAATGTTTCTACCCGTTTTTTCTGCTCTCTCTTTTACAATAAAAGATCCGAAACCTCTTAGGTAAACATTGTTACCTTCTGTTAAGGATAATTTTACTGAATCCATAAATGCTTCGACTGTTGCTTGCACTGCAATTTTCTCTATTCCTGTAGAATCCGAGATTTTCGAAACGATATCTGCTTTGGTCATAACTTCTTAATTTTTAATCTTTTGTAATTCGGGGACAAAAATAATTCTAATTCTTTGAACTTTTTACAAAAAAAGGAAAGAACTTTGATTTTTTATACAAATGGCTGATTTTTCGACACTAATACGACTCTGGTTTAGACAAAACCAAAGAATTCTACCTTGGAGGGGTGTTTCTGACCCATACAAAATATGGCTTTCTGAGGTGATTTTGCAACAAACAAGAGTTGATCAAGGTACGGCATACTACCTAAAGTTCATAAAAGCGTTTCCTACGATTAAAGACCTAGCAAATTCGAAAGAAGACGAAGTGCTGAATTTATGGCAAGGATTAGGCTATTATAGTCGTGCAAGAAATATGCATTTTTCGGCAAAATTAGTCGCGAATGATTTCAATGGCGTTTTTCCAACTACGCATAAAGAGGTGCTTTCATTAAAAGGGGTTGGTGAATATACAGCTGCAGCAATAACTTCTATTGCCTATGGTTTACCACATGCAGTGGTTGATGGTAATGTTTATCGAGTTTTAAGTCGTTATTTGGCAATTGACACCCCCATTGATAGTACAGAAGGTAAAAAGGAATTCGCTCTGGCGGCTGCAGCGTTTTTAGATCATAAGCAACCCGGCGACCACAATCAGGCCTTAATGGAGATTGGTGCATTGGTTTGTTCACCAAAAGCACCTAAATGTCATGAGTGCCCATTGTCAGGGTCTTGCGCAAGTTTGCAAAGTGGTAAGCAACTTAATTTCCCTGTTAAATCAAAAAAAATAAAAGTTGTAAACCGTTATCTCCATTATGTGGTTTTTACAAATGGAAAAAATACCGTACTTAAAAAAAGAACTGGAAAAGGAATTTGGGAAGGTCTTTACGATTTTCCATTAGTTGAGAAAAAAGAGGGAGAAGAGCTGACTAAAAATGATCTTGAAGAATTAGATTTTATTGACCTTACTTTTGATGGAAATTTTAAGCATATTCTCTCGCATCAAAGAATATTTGCCACTTTTTGGCAGGTTCGTGTCAAGCACATTAAATTAATTGATAATCAGATTGAAACACCAATTAATGAGATAGAAGATTATCCGTTGCCGCAACTGTTGATAAGATATGTTAAGGAGTCGACCTTATTCGAAGCAGATTAGCTATATTTGTTTAAATCAATGAACCAATATGGCTGGAAGCGTAAATAAAGTGATTCTGATCGGAAATCTTGGAAAAGATCCTGAAGTAAGGTATTTAGAAAATGGAACGGGTGTAGCAAACTTTTCAATTGCAACATCTGAAACGTTTACAGACAAGAATACGGGTCAAAAGCGCGAGATTACAGATTGGCATAACATTGTGCTTTGGAGAGGTTTAGCGAAAATTGCCGAAACTTATCTGAAAAAAGGGATGAAAGTTTATATTGAGGGAAAACTCAAAACGCGCTCTTGGACGGATGATAAAAATCAAACTCGTTATACAACTGAAGTTGTTGCGGATCAAATGACTATGTTATCTCGGGCCGAACAAAACCCAAATCAACAAAGTTATCCAAAGACGGTTGAAAATAAACCAGTTCAGCCAATGGATACAAAATTGAATAAAGAACCAGAAGATGATCTACCATTTTAAGTTAAACGAAAAAGGATAACTTGGAACATACCTTTTCACCCGTTCTTGCCGCAATCCAATGGGACCAAATTTGGTTATCATTCTCAATCTCAATTGGTGTTTTACTAATTTTATTGCTTTGTTCTGCACTAGTATCTGGTGCCGAAGTAGCTTTTTTTTCGCTGACACCTTCGGATAAAGAAGCAATCAGTGAAGATTCTAATAAAGGGGCCATAACAACACTCGAATTGTTAGAAGCACCAAAGGGTTTATTGGCAACAATTTTGATAACCAACAACTTTATCAACGTTGCCATAATATTGCTCTCTACCCAATTGTCTAACACCTTGTTTGAAGGTTCGGACCAAACCTATAAGTTTTTTATAGATGTTATTGCCATCACGTTTGTATTGCTACTATTTGGAGAGGTAATACCAAAAGTATATGCCGCTAAAAATGGTAAAAGAGTGGCCTTAATGATGGCGATTCCGCTTAAAAGGATCGGCAACATTTTTCCCTTTAATTTATTAAGAAAAGGATTAGTACAAGGCACAGATATTATTAATAAACGAGTTAAAAAGCGCGTAAAAGAACTTTCTCCAGACGATTTGTCAGATGCGCTTGAATTGGCAAGTGATGATTATGAAGATAAAAGTGATTTAGAAATTTACCAAGGGATTATAGAATTTGGTAAAAAAGATGTGAAGCAAATCATGTGCTCAAGACTAGACGTGAATGCCTTTGAGTTTGATAAAACCTATGGTGAGATTTTAGCACTATTAAATGGGAATGGAAAAATAGCACACCATTCGCGTGTTCCAATTTACCGAGATTCTTTTGATAGCATTGCAGGGATTCTTTTTGTAAAAGACCTCTTGGCTTTTATAGATGAATCAGATGATTTTAATTGGCAGGAATTAATTCGCGAACCTTATTTTGTGCCAGAAAATAAAAAGATTGACGATTTGTTGATCAATTTTCAAGAGCGCAAAATGCACATGGCCATTGTAGTAGATGAATATGGTGGAACTTCCGGCATTGTCACATTGGATGATGTTTTGGAAGAAATTGTAGGCGATATCTCTGATGATATTGATGACGATTTAGTGTATTCAAAATTAGACGAGTTTAATTACGTGTTTGAAGGAAAAACTTCCTTGATTGATATGTACAAGATTTTGGACATTGACGGAGAGGTTTTCGAAGAAGCCAAATCAGAGTCAGATACCATTGCGGGTTTTGCAATTGAGCAAGCGGGTAAAATTTTGAAAAAGAATGAACGTGTAACTTTTGAAAATTATACGTTTACAGTAGAAGCGGCAGATAGTCGTAAGGTGACACGAGTGAAAATTACGGTTTTGCCTATAAAAAATGATTCAGATGAAGATTAGTATTTCAATAATAATGATTTCTCTTTTCTTTCTTGCCAGCTGCGGAGGAGATGAGGGCGATTACTACCCAAAACCAAGAGGCTATATGCGATTGGATTTTCCAGAACGCAGCTATGAAATTTATAGTCCTGATAGCTGTCCCTATCAATTTGAAATACCCGAATATTTTGCGGTTATTGACAAGTCAAATTGTAGTAAGACCATTATAATGGATCGGTTTAATGCAGAACTATATTTGACCTACCAACCAATTGATTCGAATCTTTTAATGAATATTGAATACTCGCGTAAACTGGCTTATGACCATAGTATTAAGGCGGATGCTATTGAGGAAGTATCAATGATTGATCCAAGGCGAAGAGCTTATGGATTGAAATACAATATAAAAGGTGATGCGGCCTCGCCTTATCAATTTTATGTGACAGATAGCACCGATCACTTTTTAAGGGGTGCACTTTATTTTAATGTTAAACCTAACTACGACAGCATTAGAACAAGCCTAGAGTATATTACCGAGGATCTGGACAATATTTTAGAAACAATCCACTGGCAATAGGCTTAAAATAAACGCATGAACCTTTCAAAACCAATTTATATAGCACTCGCAGGCAGTTTGCTTCTTGGCTTATTGGTTACTATTATTCTGGTTCTAATCAAAAATCTATCTGCTACAGGTCTTTCTGGATCAATCATACTTTTAGTCTCATTGACGACAGTGGTTTTATCACTTTTGATTTTTACATTTTTAGTGCGTCGTTATTTGAGTGAAAAAATTAAGGTGATATATGGTATTATTACCAATGAACAAGTTTCAGAAATGCCTGAAGTAAATTTCACGAATGATACGCTTGCTAAATTGACAGAAGATTCTACCGAATATGCAGCTGTGCAGCAAAAACAAATTTCAGAACTTAAAAAACAAGCCGCCTTTCGAAAGGAGTTTTTAGGGAATTTGGCGCACGAATTAAAAACCCCAGTTTTCAGTATTCAAGGCTATGTGCTTACTTTATTAGAGGGTGGATTGGAAGATGAGCGCGTGAATCGAGATTTTTTAGAAAGAGCCCTCAGTGGAGTTGATCGTATTTCAAATTTATTAGAAGATTTAGATGACATTGCCAAACTAGAAACCGATCGCTTTAAATTAAACTTAGTCAAATTTAACTTCGTTCAATTGGTAAAAGATGTTTTTCAAGAACTGGAAACAAAAGCCAATCATAGAAACATTAAACTAAAATTTGACAAACATTACGAACCTACGTTTATACTTGCAGATGCGAATCGAATCACGCAGGTTCTTGTGAATCTAGTTTCTAATTCAATTTCATACGGCATTGATGGTGGTGAAACTTCCGTGTCAATTAATGTTTACGATAAAAAGAAAATTTTAGTCGAAGTTTCTGATAATGGTGTGGGCATGGCAAAAGAACATATACCACGTTTGTTCGAGCGTTTCTACAGAGTTGACAAAAGTAGAGAGCGTAATATCGGTGGTTCAGGCCTTGGCTTAGCAATTGTGAAGCACGTACTAGAAGTGCACAAACAAACCTTAACGGTTCGCAGTACAGAAGGCATTGGATCTACCTTTTCTTTTACCTTGGATTTAGCCTAAATAGGCTTTGGACAGAAATAGGCTCTCCATCCGCTGACGGATATTTATTTTTTTATCAATTTAATTAATCCTTATTCTAAAAGGATTGAGGTAATCTAAATCGTTTAGTTATTACGGGTCAATTCCATTTCTTTCTTAAGAAGACAGTAGGGGGCAAGTTTTTGTCACTCGACTATTTTACAGAGAGTGGCTGACAGAAAGGAACGAATTTTCAAAAAGCATGAACTTTTAGAAAAATAATATTCGTTTTCTTTCTGGGCAGCCCATAGATAGTCTAATTATTCAAAAAACAAGCGTATGAAAAATTTAAAGTTAAAATCAGTTGCCTATTTAATTGTGCTCCTGACCCTATTTTCTTCTTGCAGGAAAGAAGATTTTGGTCCAGATGCAGATCAAACAACCATTCAGAATGGTGAATCAGAAATAGGCGGAGAAATCACCTTGTATGAGGTAAAAGGAGATAAAATTACGGTGGTGAAAGACTATGAAGTCAACGGAGCCGATCGTGATTTTCAAAATGACCGCGATAAGCACCAACAAATTTGGGATTTGGTCACAAAAATTGTTCCCTTATCTCACCGTCATAAAATGGATAAATTTTTAATTTATTCTGGCAATTCAAGTCAAACCGCAGGTTTTGTTGATCCTACGTCAAACGACTTATCGACATGGAGAATGGGTATTGCAATTGACTATGCTTATGAAGGTGGATTTAATGTCAATAAAGATTTGTCTTACACCATTATTCATGAATTTGGACACATACTAACCTTAAATAATGAGCAGGTAAACGCCGGTACGGCCGAGCAAGATTGTAATGGTTTTTTCATCCAAGAAGGTTGTGCTAAAAGTGGGTCATACCTTCATACAAACTATACCAGGTTTTGGGCTGATATTTATCCTGAGTTTAGGGATGAACATAACGAAGGCCAAACAAGAATGGGACAGTTTTATAGAAAATATGAAGATCGTTTCGTAACAGAATATGCCGCAACAAATTTGGTCGAAGATTTTGCAGAAGTATTTGCATTTTTTGTTACCAAAGACAATCGTCCTTCGCCCAATACAATTGCCGATAAAAAGGTCTTAATGTTATACGAATTTCCGGAGTTAGTAAAGCTCAGAAATGAGATTAGAAGTAACGGAGGTACAAGAAGTTCAGGCGGTATAAATATTTTGCCAGAACCGGGTAAATGGAAAAGTGTCCACAGACATTAAAAATGACAATTCTCATTATTTCGGAAACATCCAAATAATGATCCATCATAAATAACAACGAACCGCCACAATTAAGTGAGCGGTTCGTCTTTTTATTTAAAAATTTCAGCTATAATTAACTTTGCTGAATAGGCATTATTTATTTCAAATACTTTTCCAGTTTTATAGCCACCAATTCACGCGCCATTAAAGTAATATTATCATTAAATGCTACCAATCCAATTGTCATTTCTTCAAAAATTAAAGCGTGAATTCCGCCATTCAAATTGTCTCTTTCAGGACTCGTATTTCCTCCTCCAGGGATTGGGGTGTATTTAGCAATAGTATCAATTAATTCTTCTCTTTCTATTGTGCCACTGGTAAGTGATTTGTCGTCCTGCATCAGTTCATAATCCATTTTCAAGAACAAGCGTGTGCTTTTACACATTTCCTTTTTCCATGTAAAAGAAATTGCAGGAGGCATGCCAGCCATTCCACCTTTATTATAATAGTTAAAATCAAAGCGTGCTTCTGTAACAGTCAATTTCAAATCGTAATTATTATCAATTCCCTGTCCGTAAATATTATCAGCTGCAGTCAAAATAGCTGCTTTGATATTGTCTTCCAATTGATTTTCTATTGTAACCGATCCAACAGCACAACCATAATCTCTTTTATGCCAAGTTGCGAAAGGAACAACGACTAACCAGTCCTTATTTTTACTGACTTGCATTGTTCTTTCCATCATTGGAACAGAATCTTGTTTCGCAAAAGAAACGTTCAAGGCATTAAAAGTAGCGCTTTTATTAAGTGGAGTTAATTGCGAATAAGAAGCCGCGCGCTTGATTTTTTTTGGGGTAAAGCAAGCAGTAAGCAAAACAACGACACAGATTAACGAGTAGAGTAGAGAGTTAGATTTCATAAAGTGTAGGTTTAAAACGATTAATGGATTGAATGCAGCAAAACTAACAATTAGATTCAGCTTCCCCAATTTATTAGGATTATACTTCTAAATGCGTCTCATTATTTCTAATTGTAACTGAATAGTTTCTTAAGAATTGTTTTCTTATTCCAAGATTATACATTTAAATATTGAAATTTCTTATCTTTATCAGACTCAGGAAATTTTAATCCGCAATACAATTTTTTGTACATGATAAAAACACTCAAAAATACACTACTATTATTTTCGCTTTTATTTCTGGTTACATCCACATTTGGACAAACAGAAAATGCAGTGGCTATGTCTTCATATTCATTAGATGAAACGCAAGAAACAGTTCGAGTTTCTATTAAAACAAGCGAATCATTTATAGCGGGTGCCAATCGCTATGTTTTGCATATTGGAAGTAGACACTTTTTATTGAACGAGCATCCAGAGGGAAGCTTAAGCGAAATTGTTTTTTTTATTCCACTGTCAGATTACGAAAACTTAATAGATCAAAGTAGCATTGTATTGGTTTATGGATTTTACCATAGCAATACATTGCAAGATGGAGAAGGTGGACAAGCAACTGGATTTAGCGGAAAACATTGGAACCTAGGAAAGTTCACAGCTCAAACATTTAACTCAAAATAAAGCCTCAAAAAACAACAATATGAAATTACGTTTACTTCAAACCTTAGTAATTTTCCTGATTTCAGGATATAGTTTTGCCCAAACACCTGATCCAGGAGAGCCTGGTATCTATGCTGTGTCAAGTGATGAATATGATTTTGGAGATGAAGCATTTGGACCGCCCACCTTTCCTGATTTGGTTGAGGTTAGAGGTTCTGTTCATTATCCAACGGATCTTACAGATGGACCATTTCCAGTCATTTTAATTTTACACGGCAGACATTCAACCTGTTATAACGGCGGTGGCGGAACCAGTATCGCTTGGCCGTGCACAGGCTCATACTCTCCTATTCCAAGTTATCAAGGGTATAATTATTTAGCCGAGCAATTGGCCAGCCACGGTTATATTGTAATATCAGTTTCTGCCAATAGTATTAGCTCAACTGATAATTCAACACCCGATTATGGAATGCGCGCCAGAGGTGAATTATTGCAACATCATTTAGATTTATGGAATGATTGGAATGACGTTGGCGGAGATCCATTTGGTGATCTTTTTGTTGGGAAATTAGATATGGGAAATATCGGAACTATGGGTCATTCTCGTGGTGGAGAAGGTGTGATTGAACATGCACTTTACAATCGTGAATTAGGCAGCCCATACGGAATTAACGCTGTGCTAACTTTAGCGCCAGTTGATTTTAATCGACCAATATTGAATGGTATTCCTTTAATGAATATTGCTCCTTATTGTGATGGAGATGTTTCAGATTTACAGGGTGTTCATTTTTATGATGATTCCCGTTATAATGACGCCAGTGATACAATGCCAAAACATAATTTAATGATGTTGGGTGCGAATCATAATTTTTATAATACAGTTTGGACGCCTGGCGAGTTTCCTGCGGGAACAGCTGATGATTGGGGTTATGTAGATGGTGGTCAATCAGATGATCATTGTGGAACTTCTAGTCCTGATAACGGGCGTTTTGATCCAGAAATGCAACGCAATTCATTATTGGCCTACGGAAGTGCTTTTTTCCGTGTTTACATTGGTGGAGAAACGGAATTTGATCCTATTTTAAAAGTAGAAGATGTTACACCACCTGTAAGTTCAACCTTAGATGGTTCTGAAATTTTCATGTCCTATCATCCTGGAAACCATAAGCGGGTTGATGTGAATAGAACAGATTCTGAGGGTACCGAAGACATTAATACTGTTGGCGAAGAAGCAAGTGAAAACGGCTTAGTTGTGTATGATATTTGTGGAGATGATTTTGGAGAGCAATATTGTATTGGCGCTGGTGCAGGAACAAGACAAGAACCACACAATAGAAATGGCGGAGTTGCTATTTTAGGACTTTCGCAATTGGAGGTTGAATGGAACTCTGGGGATGATTGGTACCGTAATGATGTACCAAATTTCATGGAAAATTTCACCATTTTTAATGCGTTACAATTTAGAGTAGCTACAAATTTTGATACCTCTCCTGCAATGGATGGATTAAATTTTAGCGTGGAATTAACAGATAATACTGGAACTTCGGCATCTGTTTCTGTTGCCGATTATAGTGCTGCATTATATTTTCCTCCTGGAGATTATGGCACAACCTTGCCGCGTACCATGCACAATACTATTAGCATTCCAATTGAGGATTTTACAGGGATAGATTTAACTGATATTAGCTATATCCGTTTCTTATTTAATGAATCGGCAAATGGCGGTATTTTAATATCAGACCTTATTGTAAGTTCAGACGAGGAAGTTGTATTTCCTCCAATCGCAGCTTTTGAAGCAAACGTAACAGAAACCTGTACAGGCGAAATTACTTTTACAGATAATTCAACCTTTACACCAACTGAGTGGTTATGGATTTTTGGTGATGGTGGATCTTCAGATGAAGCAAATCCAACACATTTTTATACGGCTAACGGAACGTATACTGTTTCTTTAACGGTAACGAATGATGCTGGAGATGACAACTTAATTGAAACGGCTTACATTGTGGTTGACAGACCAGATGCGCCAGTTGGAACTGGAACTGAAATTTGTGGAGAAGGAGATGCAACCGTGAACGCGGTTGGAAGCGGAGGAGGTGTTTTAAATTGGTATGACACGGAGGAAGATGGAACTCTTTTAGGATCAGGAGATGATTATACTGAATTTATTACAGAAACGACTGATTTTTGGGTGGAGGAATCTGTTCCAAATGATATTTTGTCAGTAGGGCCACCAGATAATACTTTTGGTAGTGGTAGTTTTTTCGGTGCAAATGATTTAAGAGGATTGTTTTTTAATGCCTATTCACCATTCATATTAGAATCAGTTCGCGTTTATGCAGACGGAAGTGGCGAACGTAACATTCAAATTTTAGATGGAGATGGCGGGACAGTAATTCATTCTGTTTTTGTTGACATGTCAGATGGTGAAAGCGTTGTAGTGCTGAACCTAGAGATAGATGTTTATTCGGGTTATTATATGAAAATAACAGGTGGTTTGGTAGACTTATTTAGAATCAATGATGGTTCACCTGATTATCCTTATGAAATCCCAGGCATTGTTGCCTTAACAAGTTCTAATGTGGACGACACTCCGCTTGATTATTATTATTTCTTTTTTGATTGGAAGATCAGAGAACCGGATTGTGTAAGTAGCAGAACATTAGTTACTGCAACTGTTGAAGCTGGATTTCCTGTAACAATTAGTGATGATGTAACAATTGCATCAGGCGAAACAACCACTTTAGAAGCTACAGGCGGAACAACGTATTCATGGTCACCAACTACAGGGTTGAGCGATCCTGACGCAGCAATTACGGATGCAAACCCAACCGAAACAACAACTTATACGTGCGCTATTACCAATGATGAAGGTTGTACTGTTACGGCTGAAGTAACGGTTACGATTGACGGTCAAATTGGAGTAGGGGAGTTAACAAAAACTAATTTCGAAATTCATCCAAATCCATCAAATGGTCTTATTCAAGTTCAATTGGGTGCATCAACTCAGTTAGATAAAATTGAAGTGTACACGGCAGCTGGTAAATTGGTTTACAACAACGAATTTCAAAATCAAAATGAAGCCATTTCAATTGATCTTTCTAGTTTAGCAAGAGGTGTATATTATGTGAAGTTGTTCAACGGTGACATTGAGTATCAAGAGAAGTTGATTTTACAATAATTGAATTATGAGATACTTTATACTTGTTTCGGCTGTATTTTTAATGATTTCGTGCAAAAAAGAAGGTTGCACAGATGCCAATGCGATTAATTATAATAAAGCGGCAGAGGAGAATGACGGTTCATGCCATTATGAATCCACAATAGCCTTTTGGTTTGATGAAAATAAATCTGATTTTTACCAGGCATTTGATGTCACCGAATTTAGATTTTTTGTTGAAGACGAATTGGTAGGAACGGCAGATATTAATGACTTTTTAGTGTCTGCTCCAACTTGTGGAGATTCTGCGACTATAACTTATACAAGAAGCTTGAACCTTTCTAAAAACGCCGAATTCGACTACGAAATTACCGATCAACATGATGGCCCCATTCAGTATGGGTATTGGGACGCAACTGGAAATGGTTGTGTTGTTGAAAAAATGTAGGTTCGAGTAAAAAAAGTCGAGCTTCATAGCGATTTGTAATTCCCTCGCTTCACAGGTATTGCCCCCGCGCTTCGCTGGATTTGTAATCCTGCGAGCACGATTCCCACATTTTGCAAGATTCAATATGATTATAAAGGAGAACGAGGGTTGGTCTTCTATTTAGTGCGGTAAATCAACAATTCGCGGATTGGTGGCATTTTCATTCATCATTAGCATACTGCGACGAATATAAACTTCATTCGCTACAGAATCCTTCCACCACACTTCATTCAAATTAAAAATCATTTTTTTGGATTCGTGACTATAATCTCCGGTACTTAGCATATACGAAATGTGTAAGGCTTTCAAAAACGTTCTTTGATCTTTCGCGATATCAAAAGAATATAGCCCATAGACTTCCTCTCCTCTTTGCTCAATAATATACATACTGTTTGCTTCTCGATTGTAGGCTTGAATACACATGAGGCATTGCGGTTCAGAATGCAAGGTGATTAGTTCACCATTATCCCATTTCAGTGATTGATAAAGTTGAGTATCGTAGTCAATTACAATTAGATGCTCATTATCGATCCAATCTTGCGCGATAAAAGGGCGTAGACCTTCATACATTTTTATTTGATTTCCGGTCTTGTCAAATATTTTCAACCCATCTATTCCAGTAGTGTAGAAAAAGTTTCCGTCAGGAGAAAATTGACCAGCGCTTTGAGGTTCCGAACTTGATGTTACTTGCTGCAATTCCTCTCCCCACGAATTCATCATATGCACTTGGAAATCTGTTCCTGAATAGAGGATTCTATCACCTGCTCCCCAACTTAAACTATAAAGATGATCATCTGAGATCATTCTCGATTCCTTTGAGCAAAAATCATAAAACCAAATCTCTTCCGCTCCAGGAATAGCTCCCGAATCTCTTTTAACATAAATTATTTGCTCCGCATTTTCAGGATTAAACTTTACATAAGAAGTGTAGATTGGACCTAGGAGAGTTCCGTACGGTCCCTCAAGAACATCAAAATTACCTACTTCTTTCAAAATGGGGTCATCATTTGCCAAATGAGAACTCTCGTCATAACAGTAGATTTCCTGATCGTTGATTGGCAAGTCGCTGAGTTTCGGATCTTTTCTGCATCCTAAAACACACATTAAACTTAGAAGAATTAAAAAAGTTTTTACCATTTCACTGTTTTGGAGGATTCATTTCCCTCCTCCTAATTTAATTTAAATGTAAGGAATTATTTTTTGGTCGCATCTGTAAGATTTAACATCTTTCGTCCAATTACTGCTGGTCTAAATGTTTGAGGTTTCCTTTGAACCTGCGGATGCTCATGTGTTTTCTTAGGATTTACAGGAATATTGAATGATATATTTTCCATCTATTTGGTTAGATGACCCATACCTCTGATATTGATACCTCTTCAAAAAAGGCAAAAGCATTGCTTGAGTATCTCCGTACATTGGAATTTATTAAAGAGGAGAACCATGACGGATTTGTTCTGACTGACGAGCATACCAAAATTCTTGAACAGCGCAGAGAAAACCGAATGAATGGAACTTCAAAAACTCACGCTTGGGATGATGTAAAGAATAATTTAGGTTCGAAAAACAAATATTATTAGCGCATGAAAGAACAATTGAAGAATGAGTTTGAAGAGGAGGCAACCGTTGCCTATTCAACAGATGGAAAACCTTTAACGCTCAAAGGTTAAAACAATCTAATCGATTTTATTAGTCACTTAATCGAGGATTGAAAATATGAGAGCTAATCCGGCATATCTTTAAGCTATAGATATTGGATAATTTGACACTATTTAATATTTGGTTTAGTTTGTAAAAAGAATTTCCCTGTCCGCCTAAGGCGGGTCAGGGGATTTTTTTATAAATGCCCCGCCGCAAAAATCTCATTCCAACTAAAGTTGGTAATTTCAAATTGATTTTCTTCAACTTGCTTTAAACTAAACATTAATTCAAGGTTATAAGAGTCTGCAGAACCTGCGTGTTGACAATCAATATAGTTTCTTCTATCTCCAAAAGCGAAGTTATAGCTTAAATCAACGGCTTCCATAACCGTTGGGACTATTGAATCAGCTAGCGTTAATTCCAGATTTGTTTTTGTCACAATAACAGCATTGGTTATGGCAATCGTGTTATCATCAACCGCAATAACATCAGTGAAATAATCCGCTGGTAAGTCATCTAATGTCAATAATGAGGCATTTAAGGTGACATGATTGTCTCCATTCAAATAAACAGAATCGTAATCAATAGCTTCAAATGTATTTCCTAAAACACCATTGCAAGTATCCTTAACGCAACTTGTAAGACTAAAAATTGTGACCGTGGCCAATATCAATAAGTAATTTAGTTTCATGATCAACTTTCTTTCGTGTTATTCAAAGTTAAATCGTTTTAACACAACAATCCCCCTATTTGTAGTGAAAATTAATTTCATCTAAATAAAAATATTTCTTCTGCTGTCTTAGAATGAGTTTCGCTGAATTTGTAATCCTGCGACCGCAACTATTTATTATTGGAAGGTTCATAATAATTTTTTACTAAATTTAGTCTCATAGCATAAACGTATGAGTTGCGCAGGATTATAAATCCAGTATGTTCCGAAGACGTATCATTACATCCATCTAACTTCCAGTGTCTAAGAGGCCTGTTTACCATTAACACCAACTATTCCAGAACCTTAATCCCCAATTTCCAACAAAATCATTATTTGCGAAAATCACAAATGTTAAACGCCCATTGCGGAATTCAATTCTAAATTGCAACGCACTCAACCTACATTTGACTAAATCATAAAATCAATATTATGAAAGTATTAGTTACAGGAGCAGATGGTGTATTAGGGAGTAACCTCGTACGTATTTTATTAGAAAGAAACTATGAAGTAACTGCTTTAATTGAAAAAGGTAAAGATCCAATTACATTAAATTGTTTGGATGTAAATAAAGTAGAAGGTAATATTTTAAATATTGCAGATGTTAATGCGGTGATGCAAGGTCAAGACGTTTTGATTCATTGCGCAGCAAGCACGAATGTGTGGCCAGCAAGATCGGAAATTGTGAATCAAGTTAATGTACAAGGAACTGAAAACATGATTGAGGCTTGCCTCAGGTTTAAGATCAAAAAAATGATTTATGTAGGTACGGCCAACTCATTTGGCTTTGGTTCAATGGCGCAACCTGGGAAAGAAGGAGATGAATATAAATCTGCTAAATATGGATTAGATTATATGGATTCGAAAAAATTGGCTCAAGAAAAAGTTATGCTTGCCGTAAAACATAATGGACTGCCTGCGGTTGTTGTAAACCCAACATTTATGATTGGCCCTTATGATTCGAAACCAAGTTCCGGTGCTATGATTTTAGCCTTGATTAATAATAAAATCCCCTGTTATACTAAAGGAGGTAAAAATTATATAAATGTGGCTGATGCTGCGGTGGGAATAGCCAACGCAATTACTTTGGGTACGATTGGGGAGTGTTATATCTTAGGAAATGAAAACCTTACGTTTAAAGCCATGTTTGATAAAATATCAGCCGTGGTAAAATGTAAGGCACCTAAACGAAAATTACCAGCAGGAATCGTGAAGTTATATGGAAAACTCAATACACTTTTTGCACGACTATTTAGGTTTCAGCCTTCAATTACACGAGAACTTGCTATAATATCCTGTGAGGAACATTATTATTCGGCGCAAAAAGCCGTGCGTGAATTAAAACTTCCTCAGACTCCCCTCGAACAAGGCATTAAAGACTGTTATGAATGGTTCAAAGCGAACGGGTATATTAATCGGAAATAGGTTTGATTCAACCACTAATCAATAGCCACTAAAAATAAAGCATATGCGTTTTAAAAATAAAGTAGGAATAATAACAGGTTCAAGCCGAGGAATTGGAAGAGCCACCGCAATTGAATTGTGCCAACAAGGTGCAAAAATTGTACTAAATGGGCGCAGCCATGTGCAGCTTTTAAAAACACGAGATGAACTTTTAGCAATGGGTTTTGAAGTAATTGCTTTGCAGGGTGATGTCACTTCAATGGCCGATTGCGAATATGTAGTTGCCGAAACCATTAAAGTATTTGGTCAACTTGATTTTTTAATCAATAACGGCAGTTCAACCATGAACGAAAGTTTTGAGAATATTGAACCCGCAATTTATCAAAATGTCCTTTGCAGCAATGCGCTTGGTGCAGTTTTGCCTACCATGGCAGCTTTGCCATATTTAAAACAAAGTAAAGGCAGTATTCTTTTTATTTCAAGCTTGGCAGGTTTACATGGCATGCCTTCTGCTTCTGCATACAGTTCTGGAAAAATGGCTTTAACGGCGCTTTGGCAATCGCTAAAAATTGAATTGAGCCATACGGGAATCCATTTTGGAATTTGCTATTTAGGCTTTACAGAGAATGATGCGGAAAAAAAAATGCTGACTGCAGATGGAACACTTATTCCAGTTCCAAACCGACCGGCATATTTAGTAAAGTCGCAAAAACAAGTGGCCCAATTAATTGCCAAGTCAATTTATTATAGAAAATCGCGTCGCGTGATTTCATTTGTTGGAAAATTGGCGGCATTTCTATTCCGATTTTTCCCAAAACTGGCCTTGCTAATTATGATAAAATCGCAGCAACGTGGCGCTGAAAAGATACAAAGTACGCAAGCTGTATTAGAAATGTCAAAACGAAAAATAAAAACCGCTTAAGATGAAAATAGGAGAAGATTTTGATAAAATACAATGGCAATTCGCCGATTGGAATTTACTAGAGCCCAATGCATTTATTGGCGATACTTTGCTGTTTGTATTGGCAATAGTTTTGGCTTTTAAGGTTCATAGGGCGTCAAACGGAACGGCTTTTTACAAAAATTGGACACGCTTTTTTCTTGTTTTTGGACTGAGTTTGTTTGTGGGCGGATTGGGTCATCTAATGTGGAATTATTGGGGCGTTGAGGGGAAATATTTTGGATGGTATGCAGCTATTTTGGCCGTGTATTTTATTGAGCAAGCTATGATTTCGCTCTATCCTAAAAAACGGATCAAGAATGGTTTAAAGAATTGGTCAATTCTGAAATTGATATTATCAATTGGTGGATTAACAGTGCTAATTTTTAAAGTTGACTTGACGCAAGATGTGTCTGTAGGTTTGATGATTCCATCTATCAATTCAGCCCTAGGAATGATTCTTTCATTAGTTGTTCTAGGGTCAATTTACCAAAAAAACAAAATCGGTAATTTCAAATATTTTTGGATTGGCATTGCGATTTTATTGCCCTCAGCCTTTTTTCAATTCATGAAAATAAGTTTCGCACAATGGTTTGATCGGAATGATGTGAGTCATGTGCTACTGGCACTTACTTTTTTGTGTTATGCGATTGGGGTTTTAAAATTTCGGAAGACTGGGGAACTAATAAAGGTCTGAATGAGAATGAGCTTCACAGAGCTATCTGTGCTGTGCAGGATTTGTAATCCTGCACCAATTATCGCCGAGACCCTTAGAGAGCGGTATTACCATTAGACCTCCAACAGTTCGGTTTCGTAATACTAAAGCCATGTTGTCGCAGGATTACAAATCCAGAGAAACTCTCCCAATGTAAATTGGGCTTTTTTCGTTTAAAAGTGATTAAACTCATTAATTGACATGATCCATTAATGGAATTTAAGCCAGTGATCGATCTAACTTTGTTTCTTTTTTATTATGACAAAAAATATTAAAATTCTACTCTCCCTAACCATGGGGATTCTATTTTTTTCTTCTCTTCCGAGCTGTAAAAAGATTTCTTGGAACGATTATGAAATCACAGACTATGATGGTGAATTATTATGGGAACAAGTAACTGAAAAAGCAGCTTGGGACAATAGATATGACCATGAGTCTGCTGTTTTTAATGATCATATCTGGCTCATAGGTGGTTATAATTCAGGTAATTCTGGAGATTCATACTATGAAGATATTTGGAAATCAGCTGATGGTTCAAACTGGACTCTTGTTGATGCTGATGCAGACTTCAAGGGCCGAAGAGGCCATTCTTTGGTGACTTTTGATGACGGATCAGGAGAAGCCCTATTTTTAATTGGTGGCTTTTCAGTTGATGAAGGAACAGGTGTCAGAAGCTATAACAATGATGTTTGGAAGTCGGTTGATGGCGCAAATTGGACAGAAATAAAAGAGAATATTGACGTTGAATTTGAAGACAGTTTAAATTGGGTACCAAGAATGCATCATAAATGTTTGATTACAAACCATGGCGGCATAGATTATATTTATCTAATAGGTGGGCAAAGCATGAGAGAAGGAATTGAAGGTAGATTTTCAATGACTTATTTTAATGATGTTTGGCGTTCTACTGATGGTGTAAATTGGGAAAAATTATTTAATACAGATTATGGTATTCGATCAGAACATGCAGCAACTGTAAATTCAGATGGTAGAATCTTTATTCAAGGTGGCATCCATGGAACGGTTTTCGTATCAGAAAATAATTCTAATCATCCAATAGCTGATTGGCAATATTTATATTATTCAGACAATGGTGTTGATTGGGTAAAGGCTTACAATAGTGACATTGTTGAAGATGGCTATATGTGGCGCGCTAGTCATGAAATGGTTTACTATAAAGATAAAATTTGGACGCTTCCAGGTAAAACCAACTCCAATACCCATTATCATTTTGCAATCCCAGAATATTACTCGACATGGACCTATGACAGTGCTGGATTCGGAATAGACTCAAAAGGAACAGCAATAGATGCCAGACATGGTTATTCAACGGTAGTATTTAAAGACCATATCTATGTTTTAGGTGGCAATACAAATAGAAACGGACAAGACAATGATGTTTGGAAAGCATCTTTAAAATAATTAAAATGAAAAAATATATACTCTTCTTTATCATTGGCTTTTTTGCACAAGCATCATTTGCTGCTGATTCAACAAAATTTGAATACCCAATAAAAAATTGGAAATTAAGACTTATTGGTTTCGAAAACCTATACCCTACCTATTTAGCCGATCCATTAGGTGCTAGATTTGAGGTGAGTTCACAATCAATAAAATACAGTGATTTTGACCCATCAGATAAAATTAATGAAGGGGGAGGTTATTCAGGCAAATTGGTCTTTTTTGTAGGAGCTCGAATGTCATTATTAAAATTTAGTCCTAAAAACAATCCTAAATTGGGAGTTGAGGTTGATTTGGGTTGTACCATCCCAATTTTTATGCGAGGTGGAAATAATGATTTAATTGGCGTGGATGGCATTTACTATTTTGCCATAGCTGGGAATCCAACTGAATGGCTATCGTTGAGGTTTGCTAAGCATCATATTTGCACGCATATTGGAGATGAGTTTTACACGGCGGGCGTAAATTCAGTTATTGATTTTGACCCGAATATGACGCAGCTTCCTGTAAGAGATGATTTTATTTTATCCGCAGCTGTTAAGCCACTCTATTTCTTGAAAAATGAAAAATGGAATATCCTCCAAATCTATGGTGAGATGGGATATTTTTGGCCGGGAGTTGATTTTTTAGGGACGAGACAAAACAAACCCAATAAGCATGCGATATTCAATTTTCAAACGGGTGCCGAAATTGAATATTATTTTAAACAACCATTATTTGGAGGCTTTTATGCAGTTTGCAATGTGAGCGCTTATCAGGCAAATGCTTTCTCATTAAATAAATCACTCAATTTTGGATATATCATTCCGCAAGAGCGAGATAAAAGAAAACTAAGATTGGGTATTAACTTTTATAACGGCCGTGCATTAAGCAATCAATTTTATAATAGAAAAGAAAAATTTGTCGCTTTTAGTTTGGCTATGGATGTTTAGGTTGAATTGAAATTATCAGTTTTTGATTTAAGTATGTATTACTATGAGTTTTGGAGGATTTGCTTTGAGAGCTAAAATGCTTTAAATCTAAGGAAGTTCGAGTTCGCTAAATCTAAATCGGTGCAAGCGCAGGATTGCAAATCCAGCGAAGCCAATTTTGCGATAATTAAGAACAAAAAAAATCAGCGTTTATCAGTTCGATCCGCGTTCTATTAACTGACAACATAGTTTAACCAAAAAATTTCCCTCCCTCAAATGACCCTTTCACCGCAAAAAGAAAGGCGATAACTAAAGCATTCTTCTTAATCGCACATTTTACAGTGAATTGCCCTTACTTGGTATAGTTATTGGGAATCAACACGTGTGAAAAAAGGGATTAAATATTTATTGTGGGCAATCGTAGCTGTTTTAGCAATTAACCTCGTGTTGATTGCTGCCAGCTATATGACCTTTGATCCTAATCACAAGTTTTTAAATCTCAAACAACACCTCATTGGCAATCCTATTTATAGAGGGAACTTTTATGTGCATTTGGCCTTTGGTATTGTTGCTGTGATTACAGGATTTGCTTTGTTTTTCGATAAATTCATTCGATTTAGTTCTAAACGGCATAAGCAATTTGGAAAATTGTACATCATTTCAATTCTATTATTAACCGGACCTACAGGCTTGTATTTGTCCTTTTTTGCAGAAGGTGGATGGCTGGCAAGTATTGGGTTTATCCTAATGAGCGGTATGTGGATGCTGATTACCTATATAGCTTTTAGTAAAATTTTAAAGGGAGACATTCGGGGACATTATAAATGGATGATTCGCAGTTATTGTTTCACATTGTCTGGAATCACATTACGTCTAATGACACCCTTATGCGTTTATTGGTTTGGAATGGATACTGAACTCACCTTTATTCTAACCGCTTATTTACCGTGGATTTTTAACCTTTTGTTGGGAGAAGTAATTATTTACTTCAATCAAAACAGCATACAAAATGTAAACCTTTTATTAAAACGAACAAGATGAAAAAAGCAAAGTATTTATTTTTTACAATAATCATTTCACTCACGACTTTAAGTGTTTTGGGTGAGAATAATTTTGGAGTAGGATTTGGATTTAGTTTCGAAGATGCTGAACCAAAAATTACACAAAAACAAGTCCGTGACGAAGTAAAAGTGCAGTTAATTGATCCGCTAACCAAATGTTATGTTGCCGCGCATCCGGAAATTATGATGATGAAATGTATGGCTTATATGAAATTCGAATTTTCGGGTCATTCAGCACGTTTTTTGGAAGAGGATACGAAGTTCAATTCTACCTACGGCATTCAAGGAGAAGTGATTTTTGATGATTGTGGAAATGAGACGCATGTAGCATCTGTCATGCTTAATTTTAGCAAGGACGATAAGGTGATGGTACAAGAATCTTTCTTTTCAGAGTTTGTAACGGCTGAAGCTTTTGTAAAGGACTTTTGTGAGAAGATGGAATCAGAAAAGACATCAGAATAAGTACCTTCGTAACGGAAAAATAAATCTTCCTTATTCTATTGATGAAGTCAACTTTAACGTACTGTTTTTTATTGCTTGCATTAGTGCTTTCTAATCCGACAAAGGCAGAGGTTATATCACGCGAACAAGCTAAAATTCCAACTTTACAAATGAAATGCGCTGAGGTAATGCTTCAGCATATCAATGATCCTGTTGACAAAGCAAAAGGTTTAGGATTATTGGCTATGGATTATCTGGAGTACAATGATCCAGATATGGCGCGAATAAAATATGATGCCTTGCTCACAGTTTGTCCAAAAATTGAGGATAAAAATAGTGCCTACCGCTATTTATTAAAAGCAACAAATGTATTGAGTCCAATTCTTTCTGAAATGGAAAAGAAATCGATCTTTGATCAAGTGATGCAGGATACCGCGGGACTAAGTATCTGGAATAAAATTGCTTTGGGCCATTTAGCTGCTAGTCGCGGTGATTATGACAAATCATATGAATTATTATTACCTATTGTTCAAATACGTAATGAATATAATTGGCAAACATTAGGCAAGCTCCGCTGGATTTATAATAGAGATTTGGAATATTCTGTTGGACGGATAATTGAAAAAGTAATAGCAGATTCAACCTTTATTAATGCTGATACCAAAATAGAAATTCTTGAAAAATTTGTAGCATTTGATCCTTTTTCTTTTGATAATGGCAATTATCAAGAATGGATTGATAATAATATGTTTCAGGCCTTGAACCGGGGGGATATAGATCGAGCAATCGCACTGAATGAGAATAGGTACCAAGATTTTGATAAAGCGCAAGGGTTGGTAATGATTTTAGATACACTCATTGCGAGGGGAGAAAAAGAGGTCGCCAAAGAAATATACGGCAGGTTTCAATCGGATATTGAGAAAGGACGCATGCATTATTATCTGGGGCGAATTTTTCTAAAAACAACACTAGAGTTGGATGGCTTTAAAAGTGTTGAGGCTAGTTTATCCAAAGAAACGAACCCCCGAAGTAAATGCTATTTCTATAATTGTTTGGCAGATGCTTATTTTCAACGCAATCAAAGTATTAAAGCATTAAGCTATTTGGATAGTGCAAGACATTTGATTGATACTGAAGTAAAGGATGAATATAAAATAGAGCATTATCTATTCCTCGCGAGGACCTATCAAGAAAATAATGAATTGAATTTGGCTAAAGACGTGGTCAAAATTGCCCAAGTCTATACCTTAGAAAACCTAGCAATGGAATTAAGAGAGCGCGGTTTGGAACATTTGGCCATTCACTTTGCTTATAACGGGGATTATGAAAGTGCTATTAGTATGACGCATAAAATGAAAAATTATGGCCCTTCTAGTCCACGATCTTCGGCCTTGCACGAGGTGTATCAAATCGCTATGTACAATGGAGATCTTGCTGCCGCAATATTATTGAATGATGAAGCAGCAAAGCAACTGAAAACAATTGGACATAACAATCAGAAAAATTCCTCTGTAGAATATACCGCCATCAATTATGCCTATCATGGAAAGTACGCGCGGTCATTTAAGGTGGCGCAAGAATTTGAGTCAAATTATTATCCCGGAATTCTTTATTTTATTAAAGGATTTAAACAATCTTATGAAGCGAACGAAAACAGTCAATTGCCTGAGGAATATTATCGTCAGTTTTTAGATTTACTCGAAGTTGAACAATACTATGAAAATAATTATCCAGCCTATAAATACCTTATTGAAATCTATTACAGTGCATTTTATAAACCTTCAACTTATGATTTTGAGGCAGATCTAATTCAACGTTTAGAACGGTATGATTTTAATAAAGAATTCAAATCAAAAAGAGAGGCGAACAGTTTGTATCGTTCGCTTTCAATCCCAAATCACCGCAACCGAATGGATCAGTTGTTTACTGAGGATTTAATTTTATTTCAGTTGTACACTCATGCTGGGGAAACAGAAAAATTGACTGAGCTAGTTAATAAGGCAATGAAAAAATGCGAAAAACGAAAGTATAAAATTCAGGATTTGGTTGATTTGTTAGCTATTGAGGATAAATTCAAGAAATACAGTTATTGGAGTGGAGGTATGGGTTTTTGAATCACTTCAATTAAGTACTTGTTCAAAAGTGACTTTTCCATACGAGTAATTTCATGGTCTAAGATCGATTATATCTCCTAACTAATGTCATAATTAATAGCGTAATAAGTGATAGAAAATAAAGTGTTGTCGCAGCACTTTTTACAATCGAAAAACAAGACGTGGTCATCACCATAGCTTCATTTATTTTTGGAAAAGAAGCAAGGAGTTGAATGATTCCAAAATTTTCTAAATAATCCGCTATCCCAGCTATGATTGGTAAATAGTTCAACCATTTCCAAAACGACTGTGAAAGTTTCAATTTACTGATAAAGTAAAACAAGGTTAGAAAGCCAGATATTGCAAAGAATAAGGGATAAAGAAAGTCAATTGGAAGTTGATAATGCAAGTAATAAGCTCTTCCATTTTCACCTAAATTTTGAAACAGATTAATGACATACTCTTGTGTATATCCGGAAGGTTTTAAATCAAGAATTGTAAGTACATCCGAGTAGTTTGTTAAGTTCGGAATTGTAATCAAGATCATTATTGCGTAAACGGAATAAGTGGCAACCAGGCTGATGATCACATTTTTGCCAGTGGCATACTTTTTTAAGTTTTTCATTTTGTCAATGTTTTTGTTGGGTCAAAGAAATGACCTTTCTAAACGAATCCCATTAACATTTGATAAGACTTGACTATTCGGTAGAGATTTGTTTACGTAAACGACTCAAAGAGATGGTCGTTATTCCTAAATAAGAGGCTATCATCTCATGGGGAATAAGGTTTTCAATATTCGGATAGATTTTTCTTAATTCCAGGAGGCGATTTTTTCCGTTGAGCGAGGCCATTGAAATTTCCTTGCTCACCTTTTGCTTTAATTCTTGCTGTAAAACAGTATTGGCAAAGGTTCTTATTTCGATATTTCTAATCATGAGATCTAGAAAGTCTTTAGAATTTAAGGTTGCAATTTCACATCCTGTCAAGGTTTCAAAATCAAGATTTGAAACTTCATTTTCTGTCCGAATAACATGTGGTGTAATGACACTTTTTTCTTGGAAAAAGGAAATCGAAATTAAGTCGCCATTTTGGTTGGGTACAAAACTTCTGCAGATACCGCTCAAGAGAAAATATTCAGCCTGATTGGCTTTGTTTTTTTTAATGAAATGACTTCCCTTTGGTATGAGTTCCACCTTTACTAAATCCATAAATTCTTGAATCGATTTTTGGGAAATCGGAAGAGTATTGGATACAATTGCTGTGATTGCTATTTTCTGTTCTGCGCTAATCAAATCGTTTTTTGCATTTCATTAAATATACGAAGTTTTGGGTCTTAATAAAATATCAAATTATCTAATCCGTTCCAAATTACCAACGGCTTTAGAGATCGATTTTACTCCTTCAAAAATCAAGCGTAATTTATTGTTACGCTCATTCATTTTTGCATCCTTAGGATTCGTTTGAATGAAACTAAGCACTTGTGTAAAATGGCTCGATTGATAATAAGGCGAATCTTGTTGCGTCACAAAGTAACCAATCATTTTATTCCCTTTAATTACCAGTTTTTCAAATCCAATATCCTTCGCCATCCAACGTAATTCAATTGATTTAATCAATTCATGAACCACTGCCGGAATAGGTCCAAAACGATCTTCTAAATTTGTGCGAAATTGCACTAAATCTGCTTGGTCTTTTGTGTTGTCTAAGCTCTGATAAATCATTAAACGTTCAGAAACATTATTCACATAAGTGTCTGGAATTAATAGCTCCAAATCTGTTTCTAAAATACAGTCTGTTACAAATTGCATATCGTCAACCGAAGTGTCTTCTGTAAACAGCTCTTTGAACTCATTTTGCCGCAATTCTTGCATGGCTTCGTTCAAAATTTTCTGATACATTTCAAATCCAATGTCCGATATAAAGCCAGATTGTTCGCCGCCCAATAAGTTACCTGCACCACGGATATCTAAATCGCGCATGGCAATATTAAAGCCCGATCCTAAGTCTGAAAAGTGAGCAACTGCCTCTAATCTTTTTCTAGAATCAGAAGGCAATGTATGCATGGGTGGTGCTATTAAATAGCAAAAAGCCTTTTTATTGGAACGTCCTACGCGTCCACGCATTTGATGCAAATCACTCAAACCAAAATGTTGTGCATTGTTAATGAGGATCGTGTTCGCATTGGAAACATCAATACCCGATTCAATAATTGTGGTCGCGACTAAAACATCATACTCGTGGTTCACAAAATCAGACATTAAATTCTCTAATTTTTTACCGTCCATTTGTCCATGACCAATCGCTACGCGAATTCCAGGACATAAACGTTGAATCATTCCGCCAACTTCATGAATGTTTTGCACCCGATTGTGAACAAAAAATACTTGTCCACCACGTTGTACTTCATAGGTGATCACATCTCGAATTAACTCTTCATTAAAAGTCACAACCTCCGTGTCTACCGGTTGGCGATTGGGTGGTGGCGTGTTAATAATCGACAAATCACGCGCACCCATTAATGAAAATTGTAAAGTTCTTGGAATGGGAGTGGCAGTCAAAGTTAAAGTATCTACAGACGCTTTAAAAAGCTTGAGTTTGTCTTTAACTCCTACACCGAATTTTTGCTCCTCATCCACAATGATAAGTCCTAAATCTTTAAACTTAACCTTTTTTCCAACGAGTGCATGCGTACCAATTATGATATCGATTTTTCCTTCTTCTAAGCGTTTTAACGTTTCGTTAATTTGTTTGGTTGACTTAAAACGGTTGACATAGTCAATATTGCACGGCATATTCTCCATGCGCTCCTTGAACGTCTTATAATGTTGCAAAGCCAATATTGTTGTTGGAACTAGAATAGCAACTTGTTTGCTATCCGCTACAGCTTTAAATGCTGCGCGAATGGCTATTTCCGTTTTACCAAAACCAACGTCTCCGCAAACTAAGCGATCCATTGGCGCTTGCGCTTCCATGTCGGCTTTTACAGCTGCGGTAGTTTTTTCTTGATCTGGCGTGTCTTCGTATATAAAAGAGGCTTCTAATTCGTTTTGTAAATAAGTGTCAGGCGAAAATGCAAATCCAGATTCTTCTTTCCGTTTTGCATAAAGCTTGATCAAATCAAATGCAATTTCCTTTATTTTAGATTTGGTCTTTTTCTTGGTATTGCTCCAAGCTTGCGTCCCAATCTTATTCATTTTGGGCTGCGTTCCTTCCTTTCCCGAATATTTTGAAATGCGGTGTAAAGAATGAATCGAAACATACAATACGTCATTGTCTCTATAGACTAACCGAATCGCTTCTTGTGGTTTTCCGTTGACATCAATAATTTCTAAACCAGAAAACCGACCAATTCCATGATCGATATGGGTGACATAATCGTTTTTCTGAAGGTTGTAAATCTCTTTTAACGTAAGGGCTTGTTTATTTTTTCTAAATCCGTCCTTCAGCCGAAACCTGTGATACCGCTCAAAAATCTGATGGTCGGTAAAACAGGTGTATTTTAAATCGTTATCAATAAATCCTTCATGCAATGCAAAGGATAATGTCGTAAATTGTACGCTAGAATTTAAGTCTTCGAAAATGGCGTATAAGCGTTCCACTTGTTTTGCTTGGCTCGACACAATCATATTTGTGAATCCAGCTTTTTCGCTTTTCCGTAAATCCTCAATCAGCAATTCAAAGTTTTTATTAAAACTCGGTTGCACACTTATGTTAAAATGAAAGGCTTGCCCTTCAAAAAACGAGCGCGTTCCAAATTCAATTACATTAAATTTTTGAATGCTTTTATTAAACCCGATTTTTGAGAAAAACAGGTCCGTTGGTGGGGTATGTTTTACGGGAGACTCAGGCAGTTCGTTAAATATTTGCACGGCTTTTTTATACTCCTTTTCCAAGGTAGATCCCGTGAGCAAAAAATCCTTGATCCAAATATTGGTTTGGTTCGGTAAAAACTGCAGAATATCTTCTCGCACTTCCTCTGTCGCATAACGCTGAATGTTCGGCACAACCGTCAAACGACTCATTGATTTTAATGAAAGCTGATTTACAGGATCAAATGTCCGAATAGAATCCACTTCATCTCCAAAGAACTCAACCCGATAAGGAATATCGTTCGAAAAAGAATAAATATCAATGATCCCTCCACGCACCGCGAATTGTCCCGGCTCGTAGACGAAGTCAACCTTATCAAATTCGTATTCAATCAATAATTCATTAATAAAATCAACTGAATATTCTGTGCCTTTTCTTATTTCTAAAATATTTTTGGCAAACTGCTTCTTCGTAATTATTTTCTCAAATAATGCCTCCGGATACGTCACCACAATAGAGGTGTTCCCTCGATTAATGCGCTCCAAAACCTCTGCCCTAGAAACCACATTCGCATTATCAATCTCCTCTAACTGATACGGCCTTTTATAACTATGCGGAAAAAACAAGATGTTCGAAGCATTCTTGTTCAGGTTCTGCAAGTCGTTTAAAAAAAACGCCGCATCCTCCTTATCAGGCAAAATAAATAAATGAAAGCCCGTTCGGTTTTGAATCACAGCATTTGAAACCACCGCAGCAGATGAGGCCACCAACCCGTTCAGGTTAATTTTCACATCCTCCTCTTGCAATAATGAAGCAATAGAAACTATCTTTTCTGAATTTTGATAGCTCTGCTTGAATTCGTCCACCGTCATGTCACAAATTTAAGGTGAATAAATTAGAAAATGGCGATTGATTTTGGGAAATTGTTTTGGGTGGTTTTTGGGTGGGATTTAGTATATTGTTGTGTTATTAGCCCGAATGATTGAAATTATCAGTTTTTTTTAAGATTTTGTGGCTTTTATGCTTGTAATAGGAATATAGACCATGTGGTCTATAGCTGGATGCGATTTGACCTAGACTTAAAGTGAAAATTTCAATCAATAAACAATTAGCCGTATATTTGAATTATGAAATATTGGGAGGAGATCAACAACAAATTAAAGCCGTGGGTAGATACTGAACTTGACAAAACGGTTGTTGATCTTTTTGCAGGTTGTGGAGGTCTTTCTTTAGGATTCGAAGCGCTCGGATTTAAAACAGTTGGCTATGAAATGGATGAAAAAGCCACAAATACGTACAATAAAAATCTTCTTGGTAACTGTTTTTGCACAAAACTAACAACTGAAACAGAATACGCTAAAGCAGATATTGTAATTGGCGGACCTCCTTGCCAACCTTTCAGTGTGGGAGGAAAACAACTAGGGTTAAATGATTCTAGAGATGGTTTTCCAATTTTTATTGAAGCAGTCAGAAAACTCAAGCCTGAAGTATTCATGTTTGAAAATGTTAGAGGCATGCTTTATAAAAATAAACCATATTTGATGGAAGTTTTGCAAGCTTTGGAAGATTTAGGATACAAAATAAACTATTCTTTGTTAAATGCTAAGCATTATGACGTTCCACAGAATAGAGAGAGAGTAATTGTGTTGGGCGCAAAATCGAAAATTAATTTACCTGCGAAAAGAAAAAAATTAATCACCGCTGGTGAAGCGCTAGGAACACTTGCTTTTGAATTCAATGAGAATTCAAAATTCTTCACAGAATCCATGGATAGATATGTGGCGAAATATGAAAAAGCCTCGAAATGTGTAAATCCAAGAGATTTATACTTAGATCGTCCAGCAAGAACCTTAACCTGTAGAAACTTGGCAGGTGCGACTGGAGATATGCATAGAGTAAGATTAAAAGATGGGAGGCGAAGAAGAGTTACAGTTAGAGAGGCTGCAAGACTTCAAAGCTTTCCGGATTGGTACGAATTTCAAGGTACAGAAACAAATATGTTCAATCAAATAGGAAACGCTGTTGCTCCAAATTTTGCTTATTCTTTAGCTTTTACCATTAAAGAATATCTAAAAGGTAATCAACCTATTGAATATATAATTAATGAAGATAGTCAACTAAGTTTATTTGAGAATGAAAAAATATATAGACCCCAAAAAGTGTAAAACATTTGCGTCAAAAACTCCGCGAGTGCAAAAATTAATCAACCAAACACTTTTTATGTTAGATGTATTCGGCATTCCCATGAATAGGACTGACAGGATGTTGGAAAAAGTTGCAATATCATTTCTCGCTTGTGGGAATGTTAAAAAATTATCCGATTTAAAAGTAATACAAGATTCTCACACCAATTATTCTGCTGGGACGAAAGAAATTATTGAATTTGTAAATAAGCATTTCAATGAAGATATTAGTCGTGGTTCTTATGATTATATTAAACGACATGCACTAGACTATTTGACACCTGCCGACATAGTTTTTACATCTAACCCAAATAAAAATAACAACGATTCGACCAGGGGGTATTGTATAAACTCATTTTACGCAGATTTGGTTAAGAACTATGATGACCCCAATTGGGAAACAATAACAAGAGAAAAACTCAAAAACATTGTTCCTCTCAGCAAGAAATTGCAACGAGTTAGAAACTTGAAAAAAGTAAAAATTAAATTGCCCTCTGGGGAAAAAATAGACTTTTCGATAGGTAAACATAACGAACTTCAAAAAGCAATAATTGAAGAATTTTTGCCTCTCTATGGTCATGGTTGTGAAGTGTTATATGTCGGAGATTCCTCGGTGAGAGACTTACATTACGAAAAACACAAACTTAAGAAACTAAAATTCCCTGAACTTTCACATGAGGAATTGCCAGATATCGTAGCGTATTCGGAAAAGAAAAATTGGGTTTATCTAATTGAAGCTGTCCATTCCTCTGGTCATATTGACGAATTAAGGTTATTGCGATTACAAAAATTAACTAAGGACTGTACTGCTGAAGTAATTTATGTAACAGCTTTTTTGGATAGAGCTAAGTTTAAAAAATTTATCACGGAAATAGCATGGGAAACAGAGGTATGGATAGCGGAAAATCCCGAACATTTAATCCACTTCAATGGTGATAAATTTATGGGGCCTTATAAGCAAGAATAATATGATTATTCGTTGTTCTCTTCCATATCATTTTCTTGAAACCAACAACTCACATACCTCCACATCCAACCCCCCCGCTGCCGCGCGATTGTGCCGCGTGTGCAAACTAACCTTGTAAACAAAAATCTACAAACTACTGTTTCTTCATTTAATTTCAGCCAATGAACTAGTTAGAAATTACAATTTGATCATCCTATGGTAGCCACGATTTGACTTAACCACGCGATACAATCGCGCGGCAGCAAATTAAGTTGCTACTCACAATGAATTTAGAAGACAAATGGAAAAAGATGATTAAGAAAAGAGGAGAGCAGATATCAAAACCTAAACTTCATGGCCGTTTCGTACCTTACAGCAACGCAAATTTAGCCAGGCGGTATGCAATTGAAAAAAGCACTCTAGATAAGAATGATTTTCTAGTAAGTTTTGTGTTTTAAAACAGAATATAATTATTATTTTGGTGAAGTTAAACAACTTCACCATGAAGCAATTACTACTCTTTATTTCTCTTGTGTGTCTTTTGTTTTCTTGCAGCGAATCATATGATGGTACTTATACGCAAGAAGATGGACCTAATAAACATATTTCATTGAACGGAGATGTTATTACCATGTGGGAAGATGATCATTATCCTAAGTTTAAAGGGAAGTTCCGCGTTGATAACTCGAATACAATTATTTTGGAAGAACTCCATAAAGAAAAATCTGATGGAAGTACTGGATCTGCTGAAGAGGATAAAAAATTCATAAATGAGAGCACATTCAAATTAAAGGATAACAAAATTATGGCTCCATTACGTTCCGGCGGGTGGCTAGCTTATATCAAAGAATAATACGCACCCGCTGCAAATGCTTCACCAACCCAGCGCCAAATAAACTACATAGAAACCACGCTACAATGTGATTTTAAGCACAATTCACCTTTCAATTTCCATTTTCAACACCGTTTTCACATTAAAATGTGATTTTAAGCGTAATTCACTATTCAAATCCCATTTTCAATATCATTTTCACACTATAGTGTGATATTGGTGATATTTTTTTATGAAACTCACTCATAATCATAAACACGTAATAACAAATTGTTGCGGATTGAAAGCGTGTACCATCTTATAAAAATATTCGGCTCAACCACCACCACCAACGCCATCTAAAAATGGCTATATTTGCCCAGTCGTTATGAAAACTGAATGGAGTAAAATAAGCTTGACTTTTCTTTTCCTTGTTGCATTAATAGGAACTTTAGTTCGTTCAGTCACCTTTATTCCAATCCCCTTTGAGTATATAAATCTTGTTCATGCCCATTCTCATACTGCCTTTCAAGGTTGGGTATATCTGATTATGTTATTACTCCTTACCAAGACTTTCTTGACAGAAAATCAAATAGTAAAAGGACGCTATCCGCTTCAATTCAGACTTACCATTTTTGTGGTTATTGGAGTTTTAGTCTCTTTTTCCTTGCAAGGGTACGGCTTGTATTCTATTATATTTTCAACACTATTTCAGCTGCTTACCTACTGGTTCACTTTTTGCTTTTTTAAGGATGTCAAAAAAGTCAGGGCCACAACACCAAACTCTATTTCAATAAGATTTGTAAAAACCGGGCTATGGCTTGGTTTACTCTCATCAATTTTGCCCTATGCCATAGGAATAGCATCAGCTAAAGGACTAAATGGAACGGAAACGTACAATTCATTGATCTATTCTTTCTTACACCTGCAATATAATGGTTGGTTCCTATTTGTGGTCTTAGGGCTATTCTTTAATTTATTGGATAGGAACGGCATTCCTTATGTAGAAAAATTTGGCACTCGATTTTATTGGCTTTTTACTATTGTTGTTGTTCCAGCGATCAGTTTATCTCTTTTAGGAATGGAGTTTTCTAGCGGTATACGCTCTATCGCTTACGTTTCTGCGGTCATAATGGGAATCGCTTTAATTTATTTTATTCGGACAATCCCAATAAAATTAACTACTTATATTGCTAGTAAAAGTAGTTGGTTTAAATTATTTTTCTTTACTTTTTTAGTGTCATTTGTATTGAAAATAATTTTACAATGCATTTCTGTATTTCCGTTCTTCGAAACTTATGCATTTTATAATAAACCGATCATAATATCCTATTTACACTTAAGTCTCATTGGTTCAATTTCCTTTTTGTTTTTAGCTCTTTTAATTGAAAAAAAATGGTTGGTTTTGAATGGTCTAGTTAAAATTGGTAGCTCTCTTTTACTTCTAGGGTTTGCCGTAACGGAAGTTTTATTAGCGTTAACAGGACTTGGTTTATTTCATAGCCAAACACTATTAATAATGGGGAGTGCGGCAATGACTTTAGGAGTGTTGTTGCTGATTGTTAGCGGGATTCAAAAAAAGCCAAAACATGGAACAATTTGAATTATTAATACCTAAACACCAAATTGCTGCGCGTTTCCAGCGCGTACCATCTTATTTCCCACGCGCGGCGGCAAATTGAGGAATAGGAGCTAAATGTCTCATTCCATCTCTGCTCCGTAGGGTTTGTGGCTCTGTGTAACCTCTTGAAACAATGGGATTTACAGCCCCTTGCAACAATATGTACATGCGCCACACTGCCACTTCTTCGCTACCACGCAAATATTCTAAGAAAAATATCCTAAATTCAGCAAACAAACAGTAATCTTGCAACAAATGAATTGCAAAGGACACAATTAAAAATGAGAGAATTTGGAATTATAGCAAGAGTTAAGCGAGATCCAACTCCAGCTGGTAGTCAATTCTATTATATAGAGGATATGATTACAATGGGCAAAGAATGGCCAATTAAAGTTTATATTTTTTCACCTACAAATTGGTTGGCCGGAGAGGAGACGATTAAATGCTTTGAGTACGTAGATAATACTTGGTGCTCCTCAATTAGAAAAATACCAACAATCATTTACGATAGATATATTTCAAAAACGGCTGAGGAAGAAGAGCGGAAAAACACTTTTCTATCTTATTTAACCAAGAACGGGCATAATTTTTCGACACCGCTTCAATTGGTTGATATCGTCAAAGACAAACTAAAATTTCATAATTTTTTATCCAAAAATAAAATCCCCTCCATTGCAGGATTAAAATTAAAGCAGGCCACAGAGGCTGATCTCAATACTTTAATTAAATCTAATCAGGCGGTTTTTATAAAACCCATTCAAGGTTCTGGCGGGAAAGGAATAGCTGTATTAATAAAATCGAATGATGAATTTGTCTTGAAAACTTTTGACGATAAGGTCATTATTCCTAGGAATGAGGTGCTGGCCCAATTAAAAGCAAGATTTAATCCTGAGCGCTATTTTATACAGGCAAAAGCACAACTAATCGCTTATGAAAATGCACCTTATGATATTCGGGTTCTTGTTCAAAACAATGGAAAAAGTGACTATCAAATAACTGGTTTGGCATTGAGATTAGGTCAAAAGCATAGTTGGGTTTCAAATCTAAATTCAGGAGGAAGAGGAATAGCCTTAGCTGAGATGAATGCTTATTTTCAACGTAATTTCAACAAAACAACGGATGAAATTACGCAAGACATATCCGAATTATGCCTCAACTGTTGCGCTGCATTAACACATGAGTATGGTGATTTTATAGAGATTGCATTTGATATCCTACTGACAAAAGATTTAGGTGCTATCATTATCGAAGCGAATACTAAACCAGCAAGATGGATCTTTAATACGATTGCGGACAACTATAAAGAAGGCACTTCAGAACATAAATTATATAAGTCCATAAGACAGAAAACAGTAGTTTTCCCTTTGATTTTTGCAACGAATCAAAATTTTTAAAAGCGGCCACAAAATGCGCACGCTTTCATAAAGATGCTAGACTAGTGCGCACTTTTAGCGCGTACTACTTCACTTTCACAACCTTACCATCCTCAATAACCAAACGCTTGCCTGCTTTCACATCAACAACCTTAACTTTAGATCCTTTATGAACGTCCATTGTAATTGGTGCTGCTGTTTCAACAGATGTAATGATATAACCAGAGCCATTATTCATAACTTCTACTTCTGAACCAGATTGTATACTCACTTCTTTTCCATCAACCATGATGCTATGACCATCACCAATTGTAAAAGCCTCTAAGTTCGCCCCAGAATCAAGTTTTATTGAAGCACCTTTCTTTGCCGGCACAACACTAAACGTGTTTTCTCCAATTTTAACCTCAGTAGCATTCACAAGCTGAACACGTTTTAATTTGTCCTTATCAAATGAAAGGTATGAATCAGCAGGTAATTTGATTTCCGTGGTGCCAATCTTCCATGTGGCTTCACTTCCTAGTGTCAAATATCTTAACCTACTTAATTTGTCAAAGGCAAGATCAAACTCATTTGCCGTTGTTTTTACTGTAAGTTTTGTTCCATTATAATCAATCACCGCTTCTTTTGATAATTTGACAGCATAAAGCCCTATTGCTGTAAATTCTATTTTACGATCTGCTTGCAATTCTAATTGTCCTAATGGATGGGCAACAGTTATTGCCTCAGCCAATGTTGCTCCTAATAAATAATTGGATTTATTGTGGTAATAAACGGGTTGACCTCCTTTTAAACTATAAGTAACACCGTCAAGCAAATAATCTGTGTCATACAATAGAATGGCAGAGTTTGTTGTTCCTCTTGAAACCTTTGTGTGTTGTACGCATAGCTTACCTCCTTTTAACGCGATCTGTGATGTTAAAGAATCTGCTTTGCATTTATTGACTGCAGCAGAAATCACTGGAGCTGGTTTATTGACCTGGTCAGAAGAATTATCCGTGGCGTCCTCTTCTTTTTCTTTCTCCTCTTCCTCTTCTTCCACAATCTCATCTTCTACAACCTCTTCCTCTTCTTCTTCAACAACATCATCTTTACTTGGAAGCTCACACTCTTGAACACTTGAGTAATTAAAGCCATAGGCATATTGTCCGCCTAATTCCCATGGTTGAATTGTCAATTCACGCCAAATAATTCCTCCTTTAAATGTTTTTACACAGATATGGACAAAAATAGGCTGACTAAGATCAAGTTTTGTGTCTTTTGGATCTAAAGTATATTCGTATTGGCCTTTGCCAACAATTGAACCGCGCACAGGGCAATCATTGATCGCCCATGCATCATCTCCTACATTTTTTGCTTGCAAGTGAATGTCTATATACATGGGTTTCTTTAAAACATCACCTTGCGCCTCAACAACTTTAGTTATTGAATCCGTTTTGCCTGGGTGAGTAAAAGTAAATTTCATCACTTCCTTTTTCGGACGTTCTGGACGGAAACTATTGCCATAGCTATCAATCCAAATTGGTTTGTCAAAATCTGCTGGCGCAATCGTCTTTTCTACCCAAATGTCATTTCCAAAAGTTGTAGAACCTTCAATCTTTACTTTTATTTCTTTGGAAAAATCCAACGTACCTGTTTTTGGAACATCAAATGTCAATGAGAAATCATATTTCCCTTCAGCATTCGGTTCAATTGATTGCTGGATTTTCACGTATTTGCTAGATCCTCCAGCAGTATTTTGCACTTTTACATAAAAGACATACTTCAGGCGATCTAATCCTTCCAAATTTTGAATTAATTCACCCGGTTGTAAGGCAGCATTTACCTCTTCTGTTAGGCCATTCAGTGTTAGTGTGATTTTGCTTTGGCTAAAGCCAAAAGTTGTTGCAAATAATGTGACAATAAGTAATAGTGTTTTCATGGTTTTATTCTTTTTTTAGTCGTTTTCAAAGTTAATAACAAAAAACATTCCAAACATGTGATAGCGTTTTAAATAAGCAATTTAGAGGCTTTCTAAATCTTTTTTAACCCCGCCACGGAAGCAAAGAGGAGTGTGGGGCATAAACGAAGCCGGTCACGAAACTGTACCGCCATAACAAAACAATAAGTCATTAATTATTACGTTTCGCACTTAGTACTTTTGAGCATGGAATGATTATTGTTGCTTTTCCAGTCCAAACATTAATTAACCTTTATCCCTATGAGGAGTTTACATTTAGTTTATTTTACCGCTGTTGTATTTATTTTAATAGGCTTCGGTCAAAATGCATTTGCGCAAGACGGAAATTCAAAAGAGTTAAAATTATATAGCAATTTTGCCTGGCAATCTTCAGAGCGAACCGTTGGGTATGATACGACTTTTAATCAACCAATAACAGAAAATTATTTAGAAACTTCCTTGGGTTATTTCTCACCAGCCTTTTCATGGGCGACGGCCAAGGGAAATAGGCATGAAATTGAGCTTTCAAGATTACAGATTAATCAAATAGATGAGTCAACTTTTGTTGATTATACTGATGGACAAAACCCTGTATTTTTGTCAGGTGACATTAAAACTGCCATTTTAATTGCCTTACGATATGAGTATAATTTCCGATTTTTCAAAAAGAAAGAAGACATGAAATTTAAGCCGTCACTTGGTTTAGCAATTCGTCCATACTATTCTAAGTCAATTTTTCAGCCACATCTTTCCACACAGTTTCCATCAAATCAATCTGATATTGGAGCACTGGTTTCCATTATTCCGCGAATAACTTATGATTTGAATGAAAGATGGTTTATTGACCTGAATATGCCAGTAAATCTAGCCGAATTCAAGTTGCACTCAAACACTTATTTTAATCCTGCACTTCCAAAAAATCAGCAGACGGTTACTACGTTGGAGTTTGAAACACTTCCATCTCAATATTTGATAAGACTTGGTGTTGGGTTTAGATTATAGCACGTCAATTCGTGCCAATAACTATCGGTTGAGCCTCTGGCGGATGTATCGAGAATGGTGCTATAAAGCAATATGTTTTTCGAGATCAGGCAGCCCAAAAACCTCACCATTATCAATAAGTTGTGTCTTGATCCAAAATTCAGTATCCGTTAACTTAACAATATCACTAAAAATATAGGTGTCCCAATTCCCAAGTGTACTGCGGATTTTTGTTTTCCCATCAACAAACTCCCATTTCCAGTTTGATACGGTAAATGCGGTGTCATAATCAGAGGTCAGTAACATTGTGCCGTCTTCATTAAAGGTTTGAATGTATGTGAAAACTGGTGTGTAAACGGTTCCATCCGAAAGTATTTTTTCCGAATAGACCCAACTCTTTGTCAACTTTTTCTCCGCTTGAAAAGTTGTTCCATCCTCTTCGAACTTTTTGCATGAAGCAAGAATTAATAAGGGTAGCAAAAAGAAAAAATAGGTCTTCATTCTAAAAAAAATTCGATAACCTAAAGGGCCGCTAAAGCTGCTTCAAAATTTGGTGCTTGCCCAATTTCAGGAACTTGTTCCGTATACGTTACCGTTCCGTTTTCATCCAAAATAATAATGACACGTGAATGCAAACCTCTAAAAGCACCGTCGATAATTTCAAGACCATAAGCTTTACCAAAAGAACCGTCAACAAAATCACTTAAGTTGATCACGTTCTCCAATCCCTCGGCACCACAAAAACGTGCTTGCGCAAAAGGTAAATCTCTTGAAATGCATAAAACCTTGGTGTTTTCTAAAGCAGATACCTCTGCATTAAAATGACGAACAGATGCCGCACAAACTCCAGTATCCACACTTGGGAAAATATTTAAAATCACTTTCGATCCTTTATAATCTGCCATTGTTGCCACAGACATATCTGTTTTAACCAATGAAAAATCAGGAGCCGTGCTACCAACTTCTGGTAAGTTTCCTACTGTATTTGCTGGAGTTCCTCCAAGCGTAATTTTAGCCATTATATTGTTTTATGGGTTTGTAATTGTTTTTTAATTCTAACAAGTAAATGACGAAATTGTTTTGGAAGTGGCCTCTTAGCCCTCATTAGCAATCATTCCTTCAACCGTTTTTACCATATCCGTATTGCCCGTAAAATAAGGCGCACGTTGGTGTAAATCTGTCGGTTCAATTTCCATGATCCTATTTTTACCGTCTGATGCTGATCCACCAGCTTGCTCTGCGATAAATGCTAATGGATTGCACTCATATAATAAGCGCAATTTTCCGTTTGGTGCATTGTCTGTTGCAGGATAAATATAGATTCCACCCTTGATTAAATTACGGTGAAAATCTGCTACTAATGAACCAATATAGCGTCCTGTATAAGGACGATTCGTGGCGGCATCAATAGTTTGTGCATATTTAATATATTCTTGTACACCTTTTGAACTACGGTAAAAATTCCCTTCATTCATGGAGTAGATTTTTCCACTAGCAGGAAATTTCATTTCTGGATGAGATAAGACAAATACGCCAATTCCTGGATCGTAAGTGAATCCGTTTACGCCGTTTCCTGTAGTATAAACCAACATGGTAGAAGAACCATAAATGACATATCCTCCAGCCATTTGTTCAGTACCCTTTTGTAGAAAATCAGCATCTGTTAAATCAGATCCAACAGGAGTAACTCTTTTATAAATACTAAAAATGGTTCCAATTGACACGTTTACATCAATATTCGAAGAACCATCTAAAGGGTCCATTGCAACGATATATGAGCCATCCTTATTAATCGTTATGTACTCATCATTCTCTTCAGATGCAATTCCACAAACAACTTTTCGAGCCGTTAAGGCTTTGATAAATTGGTTATTAGCATAAACATCTAGTTTTTGCTGGGCTTCGCCCTGAATGTTTTCTGAACCTGCTGCTCCAACAATATGGGTCAAAAGCCCCGCTTTGTTAACTTGATAACTTACAATTTTAGATGCTAAGCGAATAGCGCTTAACAATCTCGAGAATTCACCACTTGACCCGGGGAAGTCCTGTTGTTTATCAATTATAAATTCACCAAGTGTTTTTACATTTTCCATGACAATCGATTCAGATTTTAACAGTGCAAATAACGCTATTTTTAAAGATAATACCAATTGATTTAGTACCTTTGTGTCAACAATCTCAATGGGATGCGAAAAAAGATCTATTTAATTACTTTGTTTGTGTTTTTTATGCAAGATCTGTTTGGACAATGTGCCATGTGTAAAGCAGTGGCAGAAGAACAGGCTGAGGAAAATGGAAGCAACCTTAATGCTGGAATTCTCTATATCATGATAATTCCATATATCATTCTATTTTATTTTTTCCGTAAAAAGATTTTTGCCTTTCTAAAAGAATTGAAAAACGCTGGCGTACCGCATTAGTTTCTTTTTAACTATCCACACTTCGAGTTTCTGCATTGCATGCAGCCTCAGTGTTCTATCTTGGTGTGGAATACTATTGACAAGAACGCCATCTAACAGTAAACAAAGTGAACGATCTATGTTCTAACAGCGCAGCGATCTAACTACTAAAAGCTAAAAAACCCCTTACCCGTCAGCTGACGGAAAAGAGGTTAGTTATAAATGTATTTGTTAATTCTATTTTAATTGGTTCGGATCAGCTTCAGCTATTTTATTAAACTGATATTGTCTCCACATCCAATAACCGAACGCAAAAAATCCAAGCATTAATACTCCAACCCAATAAATTTCACCAATTGGCTCCAAAGTATTTTCGAATACCCAATAGCAAGCATCTCCTAAAGCATAAAAAACATCTGTTGAACTCATAATTATCAATTTTCTAAACAAATGTAATAATAAATTACGTTAATTTTAAGCCCGTGCTAGTAAATTTGTATAAAACAAAAACACCAGGAGCTGTTTTTAGCTTTCCTATCCTAATGGGCTTATTGGCCTTGCCGATTTTGTTTGTTGAAAATACGGACTCACCCAATTTTTATTCTTGGCAGCAAGAATTGGTAACGTTAGTTTCAAGCTCACACATAATTCACTATTTCTCAGCTGTTTTGCTCCTTTATATCAGCGCAATTCAACTAAACCGGGTTGTAAATGTCTACGGATTTTATTCTAAAAACACCTATTTGCCTGGATTGATTTATGCGATAACACTCGCTAGTTTTGATCAAATTCATTTTTCAGCAGCATTGTTGGCTTATGCCTTTTTAATTTTTGGAATAGGCTATCTTTTTCGAATCACACGACAAGATTCGGCAAGTGAAAGTGTTTTTATGGCCGCCTTATTATTTGGTATTGCAACTGTTTTTAGTCCATTTTTGCTTCCAATTATAGTTTTGCCTTGGTTCAGCTTAGTAGTTTTTAGATATTTTGTTTGGCGCGAGTGGTTTATGCTTTTAATTGGCTTTAGTATTCCTTGGGGCTATCATTATGGCGTCTATTTTGCTGTGACTGGTGAATGGAATATTTTAGCTGAAGGATTCGCATTGGTGAATTCAGAAATTGAGTTTTCCATAGAAAAAGCCAGTTTAATGACCTTTATGGCATTATTAGTCATTTATTCAATTTGGAAATTCTTAGTCATCTTAAACACACAATTATTGGTGTTTAAAAAACGAAGTCGCCTTTTATTTCATTTTATTTGGTTAACCATAATCACACTTGTATTTGCATGGTATTTTCAAGATGTTTGGATAATTGCTGCTGCAATACCGTTAACAATTATAATAAGTGTCCAAATATTGAATGCCACTCAATCACTTTATTCCAATCTTATGCTAACCGCTTGGATAGCTTTAATCGTTTGGAATTTAATTTTGTGATTTATAATCCGACTAAGCACTATTTAATTATCCGAATAATATTAACTTTGCAAAGCATTTAAAAACGACGAAATGAAATTTGGAGTAGTTACTTTTCCAGGATCCAATTGTGACCAAGATATGGTGGACACATTAGAGACAAGCCTAGGACAACAAGTTGAGCGATTGTGGCACAAAGATCACGATTTAAAAGGTGTTGATTTTGTTGTATTACCTGGCGGGTTTTCTTTTGGTGATTATTTGCGTTCAGGCGCTATTGCTAAGTTCTCGCCAATTATGAAAGAAGTTATCGCTCATGGAGAACGTGGCGGATATGTGATGGGAGTTTGTAATGGATTTCAAATTCTTTGTGAAACACCATTGCTTGATGGTGCTTTATTGCACAATGACAATCAAAAATTTATTTGCAAAAACATCCACCTGAAAGCAAAATCTAAGTCTGCTGCTATTACAAAAGGTTTGGATGGAGATAGAGCGTATAAAATTCCAATTGCACATGGCGAAGGAAGATTTTTTGCGCCAGAAGATACCATGAAGTCTATTTATGATAACGATCAAGTGTTATTTCAATACTGTGATGAGGCGGGAAATATATCTAATGAATTCAATCCAAACGGATCTTTAGATAATATTGCAGGAATCACAAATAAAGGAAAAAACATATTCGGAATGATGCCGCATCCAGAACGAGCTTCTGATGAAAATTTAGGAAATACGGACGGAAAGTTATTCTTTGAATCGATTTTAGCGAATATTTAAGATACTATATATTAGTGCTACGCCTAACTGTTTTTAACGGTTAGGCGTTTTTTTTGCGACGCTATAACTATAAAAATAATTATATAATTATAAATATAGTTGTATAATTATAAAAATAGTTATAGGTTTGCATTGTCGACATGAATAAGTTCGGCTCATTTATCTAGATGGATTTTCTTGCGCAGGGGATGAAAAAAGGAAAAGATAAGCCGAACATTAACAATTGAGCTAACATGAAGAAAGAGTTAACAAAAGCAGAGGAACAAATAATGCATGCTATTTGGAGCGTGGAAAAGGGTTTTGCAAAGGATATTTTGGGAAAATTAAAAGAACCTAAACCAGCATACAATACCGTGCTTACAGTAATTCGCGTATTGGTGCAAAAGGGATTCGTAAAATTCAAAACCTATGGCAAATCAAATGAGTATTATCCTACAATTTCTAAGGATGAGTATTCGCTCCAAAAAGTGCAAGGGTTGAAAAAGAATTATTTCAACAATTCCAATGCTCAGTTTTTATCCTTCTTCATGAAAGAAAACAACATGAGCTTGGATGATTTAAATGAAATTATAGGAATTATAAAACAAGACGAAGATGAGTCAGTTTAGTTGGAATTTAATTGAAGTAAATGTAGTCATTGTACTGCTATTTTTAGGATACCTTGCAATTCGAAATCGCTTAAGTTTTGTACAACAAAGGGCGACTATAATAAGTTTGCCATTTGTCGCAATCACAACTATTCTTGTTAAGTCCGGAATTGATTTTTCGAGCATTAGTTATTCACTTCAGGTTGTCGAATTGGAAACAATTCAAATTGGAGGCGAGCTTGCTGCAAGTAATTTACAAGCTGCATCAACAATTATTTCCTTAAATCAACTTTATTGGATTGGTGTTGCAGTTTTTGGAGCACTATTTCTATTTCGAATAACGAAAATCATCCTCTTTTTCTTAAAAAATGATTCAATAAAGACGGGTAGATATCAGATTTACAAAGTAAGTGACAAAGCTTCATTTTCTTTCTTCAACCGAATCCAAATTACATCTGAATTAAATTCAGACGAGCAAGAAATTGTTTTGGAACACGAGAAAGTGCATGTGAACAAATTACACTCAATTGACACCGTCCTTGCTGAGCTATTCCATGTGTTCCTTTGGTTCAACCCGGTTTTCTTTTTCATGAAACGGGAAATGGTAAACCTGCACGAATATGAAGTTGATGCCTTGATGTATAAAAAGCATAAAGTCAATTATATGAAATTCTTAGTCAACTATGCACTCGGTTCAGGTGGATCAAATTATTTATTAACCAGTCGATTTTATAATCGACTCACATTAAAAAAACGAATTAAAATTATGAAAACTAATATTAGAAAAAAAACATGGTTATTGAGTGTTATTCCATTGATTGGTATATCCGCGATCATGCTACAATGTGTAAAAACAGATGATGTAGAATCAGAAAGAGAGACACCAGAAGTGGTTGAAAATGAGCAACCAGAAGCAGTGTACGATATGGTTGAGGTTGATCCAATGTATACAGGAGGGCAAGAAGCAATGCAAAATTACATTATAGAGAACGTTACTTATCCTCAGATTGCCAAAGACAATAATATTCAAGGTACGGTATATGTTAGCTTTATAGTATCAAAAACAGGAGAAGTTATAAAACCAATGATCCGAGCTGGGGATGATGAAAGTTTAAACGCGGAAGCTCTTCGTGTAGTTTCCGGTATGCCAAATTGGATTCCTGGTGAAGTCAAAGGGGAGAAGGTAGCAGTGAATTTCACATTGCCAATTAGTTTTAAATTGGGATAAGAGAATGCTATTCAGACATCCGCCAAAGTGTGTGGTCTAGCTAAAAGCATTTGCGAATTTCGCAAGTGCTTTTTTTTATTCTAACGGGATACAAGTCATTCCCATACAAGCAGGAGACTTTAAATTGGGCATAGAAAATAGGGCAAATGGGTAATTGAATCATTACCTATTGAAAATCCGTATCTTAGTTGAGAATAAAAACCAACTATGAAACTATTTTTAAGTCTCCTTTTTGCATTTTCAACAATTTACGGAAGTGCACAACTCAATATATTAAGTACAAATCCCATTGCAGAGCAAGTAATGCTTGGCGATTTTAATCCTGCTGATTATGCCGCAACGGATGTAATTAGCGCCCATGATGATATCATAATGGGAATTAATGCACAAATCAATTCCGAATCATTAAAGTCATATTTAGTAGACATGGCAGGTTTTATGAATCGAAATACGGGTTCAGATACTGTTTCAGCAACAACTGGAATTGGAGCAGCAAGAAGATGGGCTTATGAAGAATTTGAAGCAATTAGTGCTGCCAACGAAAACAGGTTAATTCCAAGTTACTTGCAGTTCGATCAAGGTATTTGTGGGGTAACGCAGCACCGAAATATATTCGCTGTTTTGCCCGGAGCAAATGTTGAAAATCATGAAGTTATTATAATTGAGGCACATTTTGACAGTAGATGCTCAAGCGGTTGTGATATTGATTGTGAGGCGCAAGGAATGGAAGATAATGGTTCGGGATCTGCCTTAGTTTTGGAGTTGGCACGGGTAATGAGTGCTTATACTTTTGAAAACACGATTGTATTTATGTTAACCATTGGCGAAGAGCAAGGGCTTTATGGTTCCAATGCTTTTTCGCAATATGCGGTAGACAATGAAATGCCAATAAAAGCGGTACTCAATAATGACGTTATTGGTGGTGTAATCTGCGGGGAAACCTCCTCGGCACCGTCATGTCCCGGCGAAAATGAAATTGACAGTACACAAGTGCGCTTCTTTACAGAGGGCGGTTTTAATTCTCGCAATAAACAATTGGCACGTTTTGTTAAACTGCAATATCAAGAAGAGTTGTTACCTATTGTTACTGTGCCTATGCAGTTGACCGTTATGTCTGCCGAGGATCGTGTTGGGCGTGGTGGAGATCATATTCCTTTTAGACAGGATGGTTTTACAGCTATGCGATTTACATCTGCGCATGAACATGGTGATGCAGGAGTAGGTGGAGATTATCATGATCGCCAGCATACTTCGGATGATATTTTAGGCGTTGACACAGATGGAGATATGGAATTGGATAGCTTCTTTGTTGATTTTAATTATTTGGGTAGAAATGCTGTCATCAATGGTGTTGGTGCAGCTATGATTGCAAATGGTCCAAAGCCTTGCGACTTTTTAATTGAAACGTTTGAAGGACCTGGAATTGTGGTGCGCATAACAGGTGAAACAGGTTATGATAAGTATCGCGTAGGTTTAAGAACAGAAACCAACGATTGGGATTCAGTTTATGTCTTAGAAGGATTTTTAGACACCATTTATCCACCTACTACTGATAACTATATACTAAGCGTAGCATCTGTGGATGAATACGATATTGAAAGTTTGTTTTCATCTGAAATTGCCATTACGAATGGTGAAATATCAATAACGGAAGAAAAGCAGCCACAACGGGATTTTGAATTGATGCAAAATAGGCCAAATCCATTTGATGAAGCCACTATAATTGGCGTTAAAGTTAATCATGCGCAAAATGTAAAAGAAGCCTTCATCTCCATTCGCGATCTGCAGGGAAAAGAGATAGAGCGATTGTCGATTGATTTGTCTGCAGAGGTCAATGAGGTTCTTTATCATCACGGTTACGGCAAAGTGGGTACTTATGCATATACCTTGGTTGTAGATGGGCAGGATAAAGGAACCAAAATGATGGTTTTTGCCAATTAGTATGAGGGCACGCTTATTTCATATTGGATTCCTGTGTTTTGCAGGATTCATGATGTCATTTCTATCACAGTCTAAAATCAGTTCTTCCACAAGTCAGGCGTATAACGTCGAGTTTGATTTGCATGGATGTGATTGTGGCGCACCAGATTGTTATGAAACAACATTTGCATTCGATTTGAATTCTGAAAATAAAACACCAAAATCATTGCCAATTACAGTTAAGCATACGGGCTGTGTTGAAGCAGCAACTGAGTCTGATGGTTTTATAAAGGTTGAGGACGCAACTTGTTGGAGTTATTATAGCAGCAATTTAGAAATGAATTTGGTCTTAAAATGGAAGGACGATAAGGTTGTAGATGCAGCTTGTGTGATTGGTGGGCAAGTCAAAACTTGGGATCAAGTTGCTGAATTTTTTGAAAAATCTTGCGAAGAAGATTCTGAAATTGAGGTCTATAGATGGCGCAATTCTTATTGATTTACAGGCGTATTTTAACCTTAAGGTTTTTTTATTGGGCAAAAGACATGAGGGGTTTATTCCAACGGTAATCTAAAAGGAAGCAGGCTTATGTTTGAGAAAGTTCTTATATCTTTACCCTCTAACACTTTAAATTCAAGTTCAGATTTCAATATGATTTACGTGGCCCTTTTTTTTACTTTGATTATACTTTTTGTTGGGTTGAGAAACAAATCAAAAAACACAAGAGAATCAAAAATAATTCCGACAGAATGGAATGAAATATTAGAGAAGCATGTCCGTTTTTATCAACTCTTAAATGCTGAGGAAAAGCAATTATTTCAAGAGCAAATGAGGGTGTTTTTAGATGAAATTTATATTGATGCTGTTCAGTTTGAATTAGAAGAAGTTGATCGCGTATTTGTTGCGGCTAGTGCAATAATACCCGTTTTTCGATTCAGAAACTGGCAGTATACCAACATTACAGGCGTAATTATTTATCCCGACAATTTTAATGAAAATTTGGGTTTTGGAAGTGATTCTGAAGACCGTTGGATTGCTGGAATGGTAGGCACAGGAAAGTATGAAAATCAAATGCTATTATCACGTAAAGCATTGCACCATGGTTTTAAAAATAAAACAGATAAGCGCAATACGGGAATCCATGAATTTATTCATTTATTAGATAAAACGGATGGTAATATTGACGGCATTCCGCATAATTTTTTAGGGCAAGAATACATTATTCCATGGTTAAATTTAATGCATCAAGGAATGGAGGCTATTAATAAGGATCAATCTGATCTTCGTAATTACGGAGGAACTAAGCAAGCCGAATTCTTTACTGTCGCTTCAGAGTATTTTTTCGAACGTCCAAAATTGCTGCGACGCAAACATCCGGATTTGTACGCAATGCTAGAGCGTTGCTATGATCCGTATAAAAGTGAGTAGAAAAACCGCCTCTGTTCTCCTATGTTTGTTTTTATATAAATTAAACGAAACAAACTTGATGAGGGGAATGACAGTTATGGATTGTTCTAAGTGACGAAAAGTACACTGTTATCGAGAAATTAACGTCATTCCTTT
>WTCE01000053.1 GCA_013138735.1 Crocinitomix sp.
TTAAAGAAGAATTGGATTATAAAAACATGGAGGTTCGGAACCTTTATGGACCGTCTGAAGACACTACTTATAGTACCGTTTATCGTTTTGAGGATGATCAGTTGAATTATATTCCAATTGGTATTCCAGTAGGGGATACACAACTCTACATTTTGGGTGACAACCAGCAATTATTGCCAATTGGCGTTGAGGGAGAAATATGTCTTTCTGGCGAATCAACAGCAATAGGTTATTATAACAAACCAGAATTGACAGATGCCGCCTTTGTAGAAAATCCATTTGTAGCAGGCAAACGCATGTATAAAACAGGCGATATCGGAAAGTGGTCTCCAACGGGACAAGTTATTTATAGCGGTAGAAAAGATGATCAAGTAAAAATTAGAGGTTACCGTATTGAACTAGGAGAAATTGAATACCAAATAGAACGTTTGGAGCAAATTCAACAAGCGGTTGTTCTTGTAAAAGAAATTGGAGGAGAAAGAGAAATTGTGGCTTACTACCAAGAAGTAACTGCAACTTCTATTGAGGAAATAAAGGCAAAGTTGAGCGCACAACTTCCTTCATATATGGTACCTCATATTTTTATAGCCCTTGAAGAAATTCCATTAAACAGTAACGGCAAAGTTGATAAAAAAGCATTGCCAGAACCGGATGGATCAGCAATGTCTACTGCAGAATACGTTGCTGCGAGAAATGAAATTGAAGAGGAGCTGGTAAGTATTTGGGAAGAAGTGCTTCAACGCGAAAAAATAGGTGTGCTAGATGATTTTTTTGAATTAGGAGGACATAGTTTGAAAGCAACGCGTGTAATATCTAAAGTGCAAGAGAAATTTGAGGTGACTATAGACCTTAAAAATTTATTCATAAATCCAACTATTGAACATTTGTCCAACTATGTTGAGACACTTAAATGGATGGATGATAAAAATGAAGAAGAATTAGAATCTGAACAAGACGAATTTATTCTTTAATAAAATTGAAAATGGCAAAATTAATAAACATATTATCGAACTGCAAAGCCAAAGGGGTTAGTGTGGCATTGGATAAATTAGGAACTAACTTAAGTCTCAAAGGAAATGTTGCGTCCCTAACAGATGAGGATAAAAAAGAGTTAATTGGGCATAAGGCCGAATTAATTGAGTTTTTCCATCAACAGAAGGCTGCTAAAAATATTATCCCAAATATTGCTCTTTCTGAGCATGGCTACGCACTTTCCTCGAATCAAAACAGTCTTTGGTTGTTAGGACAATTTATTGAAGGGAATAAGGCCTATAACATGCCTAGTGTTCGTGAATTAAAAGGAGATTATGATGTAATCAGTTTCCAAAAAGCAATTGATGCAGTAATTGAACGCCACGAAATCTTAAGAACTGTTTTTCGTTCGGAAAATGGACAACCTAAGCAAAAAATCCTTTCAACAGACGAAAATAAGTTTGCAATCGAGTTTATTGATCTTTCTAACAAAGCAGAAAAGAAAGAGTTGTTACAACAATATATTATCGACCATACTTTCAATGCTTTTGATTTAGAAAATGGGCCACTTTTGAGAGCAGCGCTTTTGAAGTTGGAGGAAGATGAATTTGTGTTCTTTTATAATATGCATCACATTATAAGTGATGGTTGGTCAATGGATATTTTAGCGCGTGATGTCCTTTCATTTTATGAAGCTTTTAAAACTGGAAATAATCCTGTTTTACCAGAACTACGAATTCAATATAAAGACTATTCAGAATGGCAAATGAATAAGCTGAAAGCTGAAAAGTTTAAAGCTCAAAAAAGTTATTGGTTACAAGAGTTATCTAATGGTGTATCCACAATTGATTTGCCAAGCAATACCGAACGCCCAACAATTAAAACCTATAATGGTCAAAATTTGGAGACTTATTTGTCAAAAGAATCAAATCAGCTTATTAAATCTTATGTAGCTCAAAATGGTGGCACAATGTTCACTGGTTTGTTGGCGTGTTGGAACGTATTATTGCATCATTATACTGGAGAAAAAGAAATTGTAGTTGGGACACCAGTTTCTGGAAGAAATCATTTTGACTTACAAGAACAAATTGGGTTTTATGTAAATACGTTGGTATTAAAAAATAGCGTTGACGAAAATCAAAGTTTCAACTCATTTTTCAATGAGATTAAGTCAAAGACATTAACCTCTTTTTCTAATCAGGATTATCCTTTTGATCAATTGGTTGAAGATTTAAATTTAGAGAGAGATCTTAGCAGAAGCCCTTTGTTCGATATTATGTTTTCTTATAGAAATATTGAACAATCTGCAAATCAACTTTCAACGGATGAAGAACTTATAGGAAACATTCGAAGCAATGGATTTGCCCCCGCAAAATTTGATTTAGATATAACATTCCAAGAAAATGAGGAGCAGCTTTATTTTGGAGTCACATATAATGAAGATGTCTATGATAAAATACGCATAGAACAATTAATGCGGCATTTCGATCAATTGATTAAGAGTGTACTGAAAAGCCCAAATAGCAGAATTGGAGAAATTTATTTTTCAAGTTTAAACGAAAGAAATGAACTTCTAATTGAAAGAAATAACACTGCTGTTTTGTATCCCGAAAAGGAAAGCTTAACGTCAGTTTTCGAGAAACAAGTTAATGACACTCCTGATCATGTAGCACTTGTGTTTGATGATTTGGTACTGACTTACAAACAATTAAATGAGCAGGCAAACCAAGTTGCAAATTATCTTTTAGAAAAAGAACAAATTCAGGCGAATGATTTTGTGGGAGTTCAAATTGAACGCTCAGAATGGATGATAATTTCTGTTTTAGCAATTTTAAAAACAGGAGCAACCTACGTTCCAATAGATCCAGAATATCCTGAAGATCGAATTTCATTTATCCAAAAAGATACAGGTATGAAAACCTGTATTGATGAAAAAACGTTAGAAAACATCAAGGCGGAATACACGACATGCGCAAGTGAAAATATTTCATCCAAAAGAACTGAAGAGTCGCTTTTGTACGTCATGTATACTTCAGGCTCTACTGGCAAGCCGAAAGGGGTTAAGGTGACAGACAAAGGAGCTGTGAGATTAGTGAAGTCAACCAATTTTGTAAAACTTACAGATAAAGATACACTACTTGCTACTGGAGCTTTCCCTTTTGATGCATCTACTTTCGAGTATTGGGGAATGTTATTAAACGGAGGGAAATTAATTCTTGCTAAGAAAACAACGCTGTTGGATAATGAACAATTTGCTCAGGTTTTAGTGAAGAACCAAGTCTCAATAATGTTTCTTACACCAGCATGGTTAAACCAACTGATAGATGATGATGTAACCATTTTTTCAACATTGAAATGGATCGTATGTGGTGGAGATATTATGTCTCCCTCTCACATTAATAAATTACATAAAGCGTACCCCAATTTGCATATTGTAAATGGTTATGGACCTACAGAAAACACAACGTTTTCTTTGACATATGAGATTAATGAAACGGTTACTAATAAGTCAATCCCTATTGGGAAACCAATTAATAATAGTACGTGTTACATTCTAAATGAATCGCATCAGTTAGTTCCGGATGGCGTTATTGGTGAAATTTGTCTTGGAGGAGATGGCTTAGCAAAGGGTTATCTGAATCTTCCCGAACTTACAGATAGCGTTTTTATTGATCATCCCTTTGTTGAAGGAGAGAAGATTTACAAGACGGGAGATTTAGGGAAGTGGCTGCCAGATGGTAATATCGCTTTTACAGGTAGAAAAGATTTTCAAGTAAAGATTAGAGGGCACCGAATAGAATTGGGAGAGGTTGAGTTTGCCTTATCCAATAACAGTGATATTAAAGAAGCTAAAGTGATCGTTTCAACTATTGGAGACGAAAAGCAAATTGTAGCTTATTACGTGACTGACCAAGAAATTTTAGTTGCGGATATTGTTGCTGATTTAAAGAAAAGGCTTCCATCTTATATGTTGCCTTCTTTCTTTATTAATTTGGATAAATTACCACTAACATCCAACGGGAAAATTGATAAAGAGGCGTTGCCAAAACCAACGCATCAAGATAATTTTGTGCAAACATTTACCTTACCCAATTCACCTTTAGAAAAACAGGTTGCTGAAATTTGGAAGAGGGTGCTGAATCAAGAAGAAATAGGCTTAGAATCTAATTTTTTCGAAATCGGCGGACATAGTTTGAAAGCAACACGCTTAATTGCGGCTTACTCGAAAGAATTTGGAGTTAAGATTGGTATTGAGGCCATTTTTGAAAGTCCAGATTTTCTAGGTCATGTGAACTTAATTAATTCTAAAGAAAGTCGTCCAGTAGAGCTTATCGAAAAGTTAGCAGATGGAATGGAATTCTACCTTGCTTCAGATGCACAAAAACGGCTTTGGGTTTTAGATAAATTTGAAGAGGCGAGCGGAATCTATAATATGCCTTTCCAAATTGAATTGGACAACCAGTACAATTTGAATGTCTTGGAAGAGGCGATTCAGAAGACGGTGGAGAGACACGAAATATTGCGCACCGTATTTAAAGAAGTCTCAGGTGAATTAGTGCAAATTGTTCAAGCCTTCGAAGAAATAAAAGTAGAGATTGTAAAAAAGGATTTTAGTGCCAAGAAATCTCCCATTAATGCAGTTGAAAATCATATTGCAAAAGACGCATACCTTACATTTGATCTTGAAAAAGGGCCATTATTTAGAGCTTGTTTATTTGACCTTGCAGAGAATCATCACGTGCTGTATTTTAATATGCACCATATAATTAGTGATGGCTGGTCAATGGAAATATTGTACAGAGATGTTATGGCGAATTACGAAGCCTTAATTAAGGGGGAACGTCCAAACTTGCCTAAACTGGAAATTCAATATAAGGATTATGCTGCATGGCAACAAAAGCAAAACTCTTCGGAATTGTTTGAGAAATGCAGAACATATTGGAAGTCGATCTTTAAAGATTCTTTGTCTATTATAGATTTGCCTTCCGATAATTCAAGACCAGTTTTTAAAACATATAACGGAGCAAATCTGGGAAAACATTTAACCGAAGAATTAACTGGAAATATAAATGCATTTTCGAAGGAAAATGACGTAACACTTTTCATGTCGCTTCTTGCTTCTTGGAATGTGCTTTTATACCGGTATACTTCAGAAAACAATCTAATTATAGGAACACCAGTAGCTGGAAGATCACATGCCGATTTAGAAGATCAAATTGGCTTTTACGTGAACACGTTGGCTCTAAAAAACACGGTCGAGGCTGACCAAAGTTTTAAAAGTCATTTAGCCGCAGTTAAGAAAAACACGCTGGGAGCTTTTGAACATTTTATGTATCCGTTTGATCGACTTGTAGAGGATGTTAATTTAGTTCGAGATACAGGTCGAAGTGCAATTTTTGACATCATGCTAACCTTACAGAATCTTGAAGAGAATTCAGCTGAGGAAGTAACGTATTCGGAAGAAATTAGTAAGGGCGGCAATCCTCCTGCAAAGTTCGATTTGGATATCACATTTCAAGAAAATGGACAGCAAATTTTCTTTCAAATAACATATAACACAGATGTTTATTCAGAAGAATTGATTAAAAACTTAATGCTCAAATATGAAACCTTACTAGCGCAACTTTTGGCAGAGCCTAATAAGACGGTTGATACGTACAATTTATTGACACCTGCAGAATCGAATTCGCAGTTGATTGATTTTAATGATACGAAAGTAAAGCATCCGTTTCAAGACACGATATTGGCATTGTTTGCAGAATATGCTTGGAGTGAAAATGAAAAGACAGCGCTAATTTTTAATGATAAAAAACAGTCATTTTCTGAGTTGGATCAATTCACCCAACTGTTCGCTTCATACCTAATTTCAAAATGCGATATAAAAAACGGAGATAGAATAGGTGTGAAAGTAGATCGCAATGAGAAAATGATCGGTGTGATTATTGGGGTTTTAAGAGCAGGGGCAGTTTATGTGCCCATTGATAAAGAATATCCGCAAGATAGAATAGAGTTTATTGAGAAAGATAGCGAATGCAAGTTCTGTATTACGGATGATTTTCTTGAAAAGTTTGCAGCCTTATCTGAAACAATTCAATTAAGTGATAAAATCGATAAAGCTGAAGCGGAATCGCTTGCTTATGTCATCTATACTTCTGGTTCGACAGGAATTCCAAAAGGGGTTCCAATTCAACACAATTCATTAGTTGATTATGTGCAAACTGCTAATAATAGATTTGGTTTAAAAACAAATGACATACAACTGCAACAAGCTTCTATATCGTTTGATGTTTCAGTAGAAGAAATTTTCACAGCGCTATGCTTTGGTAGAACATTGGTTATTGCTGAACAAGGCGCAAAGGATATCGATAAATTGATAACTACAATTAATCAGCATCAGGTTTCCTTTTTATCCACAACGCCGCTTGTAATAAATGAATTAAATGACCGCAGTAGTGAATTTAAGAGTCTAAAAGTAATGGTAAGCGGCGGTGATGAATTAAAAGCTTCACACATTGATAAATTATTTGGAACAGTAAAAATATTCAATACATACGGTCCAACAGAAGCTACTGTCTGTGCAACTTATTATGAAATAAAAGAAAAAGAAGCAAGCAATATCATTGGAAAAGCAATAGCTAATAGAAGCGTATATATTTTGAATGAAGCCTTGCAACCAATGCCAATTGGTGTGGTTGGTCAAATTTATATTGGAGGAATTGGTCTTACAAAAGGGTATTTAAATCGACCTGACTTGACCAATGAGAAATTCATTGATTCTCCTTTTTCTAATGAAGGAAAACTATATGCAACAGGTGATATGGGGAGATATCTGCCATCTGGAGATATTGTTTTTGCTGGCAGAAAAGATGAGCAGGTGAAAATTAGAGGATATCGTGTGGAATTGGGTGAAATTGAAGCGAAATTGATGGAGTTTGATGAAATTTCTGAAGTGCTCGTACTTACTTTCGAAATGGATGGCGAAAAAGAATTGGCAGCATATTTTGTGAGTAATAAGCCATTAGAACGCGGTGTTCTTCGCGGCGATTTGAAAGAGAAACTACCGTATTATATGGTGCCTTCTTACTTCATTCCAATGGATAAATTTCCGTTGACATCTAATGATAAAGTGAATAAAAAGGAATTGCCGAATCCAATAGAAAATGCACTGACTGATGACTTGGAAATAGTTTTACCTAAAACTGAAACTCAAAAGGCAATTGCTCAAATTTGGATAAAAATCCTTAAGAGAGATGAAATTAGTATAAAAGATGATTTCTTTGAAATTGGCGGACATAGCTTGAAAGCTACGCGCTTAATAAGTGAGTGTTTTGAAACCTTTGGAGTGAAACTACAGCTAAACGAAGTCTTTAAAAATGCTACAATTCTGAAATTAGCCCTATTAATAGAAGCTGCAGACAAGAATGAAAATAATAAAATAGAAGCGGCATTAGCGAAGGAGTTTTATCCAATTACACATGGACAATACGGTATTTGGTTACAGCATCAATTTGATCCAGAATCGATTGCTTTTAACATGCCATTTGAAGTTGAATTAGATAAAGGTGTCGCTATTGACAAATTAGAAAAAGCATTGCTTGCGACAATTGATCGTCATGAAATTTTACGGACAGTCTTTGTTGAACATGATGAGGGCGAGATTGGTCAAAAAATAATAACAACGGAACATTGTGGATTTAACGTTGTAATCCTAGACCATTCTAATAAGTCCAATCCAGAAGATGCCTTCAAAAATGCGGTATTAGAAGATAGTTTAGTTCCATTTGATTTACAAAACGCTCCTTTGATTCGTGCAACTATCCATATAATTTCAAATACACATTACGTATTGTCAGGGAATATGCATCACATCATTAGTGACGGTTGGTCCATGAATGTTTTAAAAGCGGATGTTTTCAACTTCTATCAATCCTTCACAGAAAAGGATCAATCCGAATTAGCACCACTAGTAATTCAATATAAAGATTATGCAACCTGGCAAACACAACAATTAAATACGCCAGAGGCCAAAGATGCCGGAATATATTGGCGCAATCTGTTTTCTGAATTACCAAGTCGCCTGAGTTTACCTTCAAAAAACAAAAGGCCTTTGAAAAAGACTTCGAATGGAGAGCTTTTAAGTATGTGGATTCCTGAAGCTACGGTTGAGCAAATGAAGCAATACACACATGCTAAAGGAGGAACTTTGTTTATGGGACTTTTAGCATCTTGGAATGTTTTATTATACAGATATACTGGCGAAAAGGATATTACACTGGGTACACCAATTGCAGGTAGAACGCATAAGAGTCTAGAGAATCAAATTGGATTTTATCTTGGTACACTGGCATTGCGAAATACAGTAGATGAAAATGAATTGTTCAGTGAGTTTTTTAGTCGAATTATTGAAACAACAATAGCTGCATTTGATAAACAAATATATCCTTTTGAACTTCTTATCGAAGAGTTAGATGGAGCTAAGGACATCAGTCGAAGTCCAATTTTTGATGTTTTATTAACACTTCAGAATACGGATGATAATGAAGATATAATAGTGCCGGAAGATGTTGATTATAATGTAGTAATTGATCAAGGTGATTTCCCTGCTAAATTCGATTTAGATCTAAAATTCTCTGAAGTAGGGAAAGATTTACTACTGAATGTGAGTTTTAATAATGATGTCTATGAGCGAGAAATGATTGAATCACTCTTAATGCATTTTAGTCGTTTGACGTCACAAATGTTTATGAATGAAAATCAGAAAGTCGGAGAAATAGACTTTATTTCTAGCGAAGAAAAAGAACAACTTACAGTAACCTTTAATAAAACAGAATCAGAATATAACAGTGAACTTAGTTTGGTAGATCTTTTTGAAAATCAGGTTAAAGTAAATCCACAAGGCACTAGCGTTAAGTATAAAGGAATTGCAATGACCTATGCTGAGTTGGATGAAAAAGCCAACCTATATGCCAATTATTTGATAGAAGTTCGGGGTGTTCGCCCAGGTGACAGGGTTGTAGTCGTACTTCCTCATACACACGATCTAATGGTCGTTTTATTAGGAATCATGAAAGCAAATGCAATTTATGTTCCAATTGATCCTAAAAACCCTATCGAAAGACAAAAACACATAGGTCAAGACAGTAAGAGCGTATTAACCATTGATCAAGAAGAAAAATTCAATATCGAAAAATGGGAAAACCTTCAGTCAGGAAAAGTGATTGCTCCAGAAAGAAAAGAGAACAATGAAATTTCTTTTATAATTTATACATCAGGTTCCACTGGTAAATCCAAAGGAACATTACTCAAAACGTCTGGCGTAATTAACCGTTTAAATTGGATGTGGAATAATTACTCTTTCGTGGAAGGGGACGTTTGCTGTGCTAAAACATCTATCAGTTTTGTTGATCATATTTGGGAATTTTTCGGGCCATTACTAAAAGGCGTTCCATTGGTGTTTATAGATAAAGAACAGGTCCTGAATATTCCTGAATTTATTGTAACACTTGGAAAAGAAAAAGTGACCCGCATGGTACTCGTTCCAACCTTGCTAAGAGCAATGTTGGATTATCCTGAATTATGCGTATCAGAGTTAACGGAATTGAATTTTTGGGTGAGTAGTGGAGAGGCATTGAAAGAGAAGTTAGTCCTTCAGTTTTATGAAACTTTCAGAAGAAATTCAGTTCGTTTGCTAAATGTTTACGGTTCAACAGAAGTAACTGCGGATGCAACTTATTTCGACACTTACGAAAAATACAATAGTTTCAAATCGTTCCAATTATTTGAAACAACTATCGAAAATCAGGTCGATTCGTTAATAAAATGGTATGATCGAGGACATAAGGTGCCGTTCAATTCAATTGATGATTTAATTCAGGATGGAAACTTTAATTCAATAAGTACAAAAGCAGCTGGGTCATTAGAAGATTATACCGAGTTTTTGAATAATGAACTTGTGCCGAATGTCGTAAATGTAAGTGCACCATCTTTCATAGGACACATGACTGGTCCCGTTCCAAAAATATTCAGAGAGCTAGGAGGATTAGTTAACGTATTGAATCAAAATCAAGTTAAAGTAGAGACCTCTTTAGCAGCAACCTTGGTAGAAAAACAAGTGATTGGAATATTTCATAATATCGCTTACCAACAGGACCAAGAATATTATGAAAAGAATGTTCAGAATCCAAATATTGGCTTGGGCGTCGTTACTAACGGAGGTACAATGTCAAACCTTATGGCTTTGAGTTATATATTGAATAATGAACTCAAACCAAAGGATGATTTTAAAGGTGTTGCCGAGGAAGGATTAGTAAAAGCCTTGAATTTTTACGGATACGATCGCGTAGCCTTGATAGGAACTGATTGGTGCCATTATTCTTTTGGAAAGGCCTTAAAAATACTTGGTTTAGGAAAAGAAGCCTTCGTTGAGATGGACTTTGAAGGAAAAGCTTCCGAAGTAATAAAAGTTGAATTAACCAAGAAAATTAGAGAACTTCGAGATGAAAATGTTTTAATCCTTGGAATAGTTGGAGTCGCTGGAACTACTGAATCTGGGCATATTGAACCACTCACAGCAATTGGAGAAACAGCAAATGCAGAGAAGGTTCATTTTCATGTAGATGCTGCCTTTGGAGGAAGTTATTTGATGGATGACGGATTACGGAAAAAATTGAAAGGACTCGAACTTTCTAATTCGGTTTCTATTTGTGCACACAAACAATTCTATTTACCAATTGGTTTGAGTATTTGTCTCTTCCGAGATCCAGAACTCGTTAAGATTTCTGAAAACAATACGCATTACCAAGCTCGAGAAGGAAGTTATGATTTAGGTAAATATACCATTGAAGGATCTAAAAATTTCATGAGTTTATTGTTGCATGGAGCTTTTTATATGTTTGGGAAAGAGGGGTTTGCGGAAGTGGTTCGAAAGAATTATGAAACTGCCCAAAAATTTGCAACGCTAATTGAAGAAAATTCAGCTTTCCAATTGTTGTTTAAACCTGAAATGAACATTGTGCTTTACCGCTATATTCCTTATGCTTTAAGATCTAAAACGAAGTTTACGGATGAAGAAGTTGAAAGCATCAATGCAGTGAATGTGAAATTGCAAACGCAACTATTCGCTGGAGGTGATTCTTTCGTGTCGCACACTAAAATTAAACGACAAGGTTCTAATGTCCGTCATGCCATGTTGAGATCAGTTTTAATGAACCCGTATACGGCTGAACATGATTTAATTAAAGCCCTAGAAGAACAAGAACGAATAGCTGCAGAAATTGAAGGAGTAGCTTATCCAAACGGCGGTGTTGAGTTTAAAGGTAATGTACCTATTGGCCGGCCATTAGAAAATGTAAAGGTCTATATTTTGGATAATTCCTTAAATGTTGTCCCAATAGGGGTTATCGGGGAAATATGTGTGGCAGGAGATTGTGTTTCTGCTGGTTATACTTCAAGTTTTGAAAATGCCACCGAACAACAATTTATTCAAAACCCGTTTAACCCAGAAGAACGCCTTTTCAAAACTGGAGATTTGGGGACATGGAAACAAGAAGGGGTCATTGAATTTAAAGGAAGAAAAGATGATCAAATAAAAATTAGAGGTAATCGATTGTCATTAGGAGAAATTAAGACAAACGTATTGTCATACCCAAAAATAACTGAAGTTATTCCGCGATTAGAGGATGATCAAATCGTGGTCTATCTAACAGCTGAAGAAAAACCAGAAATATCGGAATTAAGAAATTTTCTCAAGAAAAAATTACCGGATTACATGATGCCAGGCAAATACATTTTAATAGATGAAATACCCTTGACAAGCAGCGGTAAAATTGATAAAATGAAATTGCCACAATTAGAAAATATTGAGGTATTAAATAATAGGGTATATGTGGCGCCTGCTGGTGAATTGCAAGTTAGGTTGGTTAAGATTTGGGAAGCAGTTCTTGGTGAATCGAAAATTGGAATTGAAGATGATTTCTTTGAACTAGGAGGACATAGTTTGAAGGCAATCAAAATGATTAATCAATTAGAAAAAGAATTTCAAGTGAAATTTGAAGTCAGAAATCTAATGGAGAACCCTTCCATTAAAAATTTAGCCGAAGAAGTAGAACGAATTCAGTGGTTTTCTCAAGAAGAAAATCCAAGCGTTTCAAAGCAAAATATTATTGAAATATAAGTCATTTAAAGTAGAATGGATAACGTAAAACAAATACTAGATCAACTTCGAAAAGAGAAGGTCAGATTAGAATTGAAAGAAGGGGATAAATTGAACCTAATATTGGCTGATGATGTTACACTATCAAATGAAATGATAGCGTTGATAAAAGAGAATAAAAGTGCCATCATTGAATATGTTAAGTCAACACAAAAAAAGACGTTTGAAGCGATTCCTGTTGCTCAAATGGCAGAATCATATCCCTTGTCGGCAGAACAAAATAGACTTTGGATTTTATGTCAATTCGAGGAAGGTGCTGAGGCTTATAATATGCCATTTTCATTGCCGCTTGGAAATCAATTCAATATTGAGCTATTTGCAAAGGCACTCGAGGCTACAGTGGCGCGTCATGAAATTTTACGTACTGTTTTTAGAGAGGATGTAAATGGTGAGCCTAGGCAATTTATTGTTCCTGTGGATCAATTCGAAATTGCCCTAGAAACTATTGATTTTTCTCAAGAAAATGAGGCAGAACTAAAGGCTTCCGAATGGATCGAGAATGACTCCTATCAATTATTTGATTTACGAGAAGGGCCATTATTTCGCACGGCTTTAATTCAGTTACCCAATGAAGAGATTATCTTTTACTATAATATGCATCATATTATAAGTGATGCATGGTCTATGTCTGTTATGGGTAGAGATGTTTTGGCTTTTTATCAAAACGAGCAATTGGATGCCTTAACAATTCAGCACAAAGATTATACACTTTGGAGATTAGAGGGACAAAAATTAGCTAAGTTCTCAGATAATCGCGCTTATTGGATGGATCGTCTCTCAGGAGAAATTCCATTGATAAATCTTCCTGCTGAGAAAAATAGACCAAAAACTAAGACCTTTAAAGGAAGTCGTCTTTATACTTATTTATCTGATAAAACAACGCAAAGGCTAGTTAAGTACAGCAGAAGTAATGGTGGAACTTTATTTAATGGATTATTGACTGTTTGGAATGCTTTGTTGCACTTATATACAGCTGAAGAAACCATTGTTTTGGGAACAGCTGTGGCTGGCAGAAGTCATATTCAACTTGAAGATCAAATTGGTTTTTATGTAAACATGTTGGCTTTGAGAAATGAAGTGAAATCCTCCGATTCTTTTCAAACACTCTTTCAACAGATAAATGAAAACACACTCAATGATTTAGAACATCAAGACCATCCTTTTAATGATTTGGTTGATAATTTAGAATTAGAAACGAATCATTCTCGAAGTCCTTTATTTGATGTGTTGTTTTCTATTCAGGAAAGAGAAAATGAAAAGGGCAATGAATTTCACAAGGCAGGTGATATTGAATTTGGTGGAACTTGCGCCTCAAAATATGATCTAGAAATTATGTTTCAAGAAGAGGGAGAAAGCCTCTATTTTGAATTGCGCTACAATACGGAAATTTACGAAGAAGTTGTAATCAAACAACTCATGTATCATTTTGGCGAATTAACAAACTGTTTATTAGATGCTGAATCAATGGAGATCGGGAAAATCGATTTTTTGACGAAAGAAGAGAAAAAAGAGCAGCTTGTAGAATTCAATCAAACCGAATTTGATTACCCCAAAAATGAAAGTATAATTTCTCTTTTTGAAAAGCAAGTTACCGCTACACCACAACATATTGCATTAACATTTGAAGACAAAAAATGGACCTATACTGAATTAAATCAGAAGGCCAATCAGGTAGCGTGTTTCCTTAAAAATGAAAAGCAAGTCGCGCAGGGAGATATGGTCAGTATTCAGTTGGATAAAAGTGATTGGGTCATGATTGTCGTTTTAGCAACGTTAAAGGTTGGCGCGGCTTACGTGCCTATTTCGCCAGATTATCCGCAAGAACGAGTTGATTTTATTAAAAAAGATACGGGATCAGCATATTGTATTGATGAAAATGAATTGATAAACATAGTCAAAGAAGCTGAAAATCAAGCTACCCAAAATCAAGAGCCATTGCGTAACGCCGAGTCAATTGCGTATGTCATGTATACTTCTGGTTCAACAGGGGCTCCAAAAGGTGTAGTAGTCCAAGATAGAGGAGCAGTAAGGTTAGTTAAGTCAACAAATTATATTTCGCTGACAGAAAATGATCGTTTACTCTCTACTGGAGCGTTTTCTTTTGATGCCACAACATTTGAATTTTGGGGTATGTTGTTGAACGGGGGTGAATTAGTACTCTCTAAGCAGAAAGATCTTTTGAGTACAGATCATTTTCACCAAGTAATGCACGATAATCACATTACTAAAATATTTCTGACCTCTGGGTGGTTTAATCAACTCGTTGATGATAGAATTGAGGCTTTTAGTGGACTAAAAACTTTATTAACTGGTGGAGAGGTGCTTTCTCCTGATCACATTTCAAGAGTTCGAGAAAAGTACCCTTCAATTGAATTGATTAGTTGCTATGGCCCAACTGAGAACACTGCATTCTCGCTAACTTATCCTGTAGATAATGTCCCAGATATTATTCCAATTGGTAAGCCAATTAGCAATACGCAATGTTACGTGTTAAATGAAAATGAACAACTAGTTCCAAAAGGCGTAATTGGAGAAATATATGTTGGTGGAAGCGGTTTGGCTCTTGAATATTTAAATCGACCAGAACTTAATCCAATCGCGTTTATAAATGATCCATTTCATTCAGGAGAAAAATTATATAAAACGGGAGATCTAGGAAAGTGGCTTTGGGATGGCAATTTGTCCTTTAAAGGACGAAAAGATAACCAAATAAAAATTCGAGGACACAGGATAGAAATTGAGGAAATAGAAAAAGTATATGGTAAGGTCCCTGGTATGCTTAATGCTGTTATCCTAGCGCTTGACCTTGGCAATAATGGGAAAGAGTTAGTCTCTTATTTTCAGGCAGATAATGATCTTGAAGTTTCTGTAATTAGAGAGTTCATTAAAAATAATTTACCTGAATATATGGTGCCGTCTTATTTTGTTAAAATGGAAAATTTTCCACTCAACAAAAATGGGAAAATTGATCGTAAATCCCTTCCTCAACCAAATGAAGAAGCATTGTATTCAGGTGCCGAATATGTTGCGCCCGAAACTGATCTCGAAAAACAATTGATTGAAATCTGTCAAGGTATTCTAAATCATGAACGCATTGGAATGAAAGATAACTTTTTTGAGATTGGAGGAAACAGTATAAAAGCTATGAAACTAGTTAATAAGATTCAAATGGAATTTGAAATAAAAATACGGATGGAAAGACTTTTTAGCGCTCCTACAATGTCCGCATTACTAGAAGAAATAGATTACGCACTCTGGATTGGAGCAGAGGACGAAGAAGAATTAGAAGAAATTACATTATAACTGGATTAAATAAAACCAGAAATGAATAACGTGAAGACATTTTTAACAGAATTACGCTCAAAAGGAGTTAAAGTATCAGTCGAATTAGGAGAACTAAAAGTAAAAGCACCTAAAGGCGCCTTAGATAAAGAACTTTTGGGTCGATTAAAAGAGAGTAAACAAGATTTATTGGCCTATCTGGAGGAGGGGCAACTCGCTCCGGTAGAAAGAATTGAAGCGATAGAGGAAGCTGAGGATTATCCGGTGTCTGCCGTTCAGAAAAGGTTTTGGATCATGAGTCAAGTGGAGGAGGCTTCACGTGCATTTAATATTCAATTAAGTTTACCGCTTGATGAAGCCGTCGATTCATTACAATTGGAATCAGCAATGAAAATGGTTGTTGAGCGACATGAGATTTTGAGAACAGTCTTCAAACAATGGGACAATGGAGAAATTCGACAAGTTGTTATTCCTTCAAAAACGTTTGATGTTAATGTTCGTTTGGTAGACCTAACAAAAAATGCCACAGATGAACTAAACCAACTATTATTTGAAAATACCTTGCAAATATTTGATTTAAGCAATGGACCGCTTTTTCAAATAACTTTAATCAAAAAAGCTGAAGAGAAATTTCTGATTTCATTTGATTTTCACCACCTAATCTTTGATGGTTGGTCAACTTCGATATTTAGAAATGATATGATTCTAGCATATCAAGCAGTATTGGAGGGAAAGAAACCAAATTGGGAACAATTACCGATTCAATATAAAGATTTTGTTCACTGGCAATTGCAACAATCTGAGACGGAAGGATTCAAGAAAAACAAGTCGTTTTGGAATGAGAAACTAGCCAGTCCTCTTGGAGAAATTAACCTACCTAGTAGGTTAAACCGACCAGATTTAAAAACCTATGAAGGAAGGGAATTGGAGTTGGTTTTATCAAAGGGAAATTCGCGAAAACTCAAATCATACTGCACCAAAAATAATGGGTCTATGTATATGGGAGTTACCGCGCTTTGGTCAGCCTTACTCTATCGATATACCGGTCAAGAAGATATCGTATTAGGAACACCGGTTGCTGGAAGAGAACATCCTGATACCGAAAATCAAATTGGTTTATATTTAAATACACTTGCGCTCCGCAATACCGTAAATGGTCAGCAATCATTCGATCAATTATTTCAAAATTGTAAACAAACGGTTCTAGATGCTTTCGCAAATCAAACATATCCGTTTGATCAGTTAGTTGAAGATTTAAACCTCGAACGCAATGTGAGCAGATCACCAATATTCGATATTCTTTTATCCTATTTGAACGTTGATGATGTACAAGGTGAAATGCTTGATTGGGATGAAAATGTAAATGATTTAGGCTCTTGCAGAGTTAAGCTTGATTTGGATATTACCTTCAAAGAGCTTGGGGATCATCTTCATCTTAGTGTTAAATTCAATGAAAGCGTTTATGAAACAGAAGTCATTAGAGAACTAATAAGCCATTTCCAATTATTGGCATCAGCAGCACTCAAAAACACAAATGAGTCAATTGATACCTTAGACTTTTACACGAGAGATGAGAAATATAAACTCCTTAATTCTTTAGCCGATACAGCAGAATTAAGCCAAGAAACTATTATTAGTTTCTTTCAAAAACAGGTAGAAAAACAACCCGAAGGTGTTGCAACGATATATGGCAATGAACAATGGAGTTTTAAATCGTTAAATGAAAAAGCAAATGCTGTTGCCAATTACTTAATTAACGAGAAACAGGTTAAGATTGGAGATTCAGTTGCAATAATTATTGGAAGAGGAGATTGGACATTAGCATCTATTTTAGGCATCCTTCGTTCGGGAGCTTCTTATTTACCAATGGAAGCTGACCTTCCAGAAGATAGAAAGGAATTTATCTTGGAAGATAGTAAGACGCAAGTTACTTTTTGGGTAGATGAGGAATTTGAAAAACTGGACGAATACCTGGATTTGAAACTAACTGAAGAAATTATAGTTAAGCCAGATTCTACGGCTTATATTATCTACACTTCAGGAACTACGGGGAAACCAAAAGGTGTTCAAGTGCCTCATTCTTCAGTCGCTAACTACGTTAGTTGGTTGAAAGAGTATGCTGAGATTTCTGCAAAGGATAGTAGTTTGATTACCTCTAGTTTAGCATTTGATCTTATTTATACTAGTTTTTATGGTGGACTTCTAAATGGGGCAAGCCTCCACTTTTTAGATAAAGAAGTTTTATTAAGTCCATTGGATATAACACAATATTTATTAGATCAGAAAATTTCTTTTCTCAAGCTTACGCCAACTTACCTGAGTCTATTACTCAATGAAGGGAATGAAAATCACCTTTTTGACCAAAATTCTCTGCGTTTAATTCTAACAGGAGGCGAGCGTCAAAACCTGTTGGATATAGAGAAAATAATTGTTAAAAGTGACATAGAAATAATCAATCACTATGGGCCAACTGAGACAACAATAGGAACGTGTACGCACTATATTACCAAAGCAAACCTTGAGTCATATTTGAAATTACCAATAATTGGTAAACCTATTAGCAACAATCAAATTCTTATTTTAGGAGAAGGACTTGATCTGAAACCTATTAATGCAATTGGTGAAATTTGTGTAGGAGGAGCGGGAGTTTCTAAGGGATATATTGAAAATAAAGACCTGACATTAGAAAAATTTATTCAAAGCCCTTTTGATAAAAATATAACCTTATACAGAACGGGGGATTTAGGAAGAAAACTGGCCAATGGTACAATCGAGTTTCTAGGTCGAAAAGACGATCAAGTAAAAGTTAATGGATATCGATTAGAGTTAGGTGAAGTTGAACACCAACTTAGAAATCTTGAGAATATTGATAAAATAGCCGTAATTGCACGGCAAAATAAAAATGGTCAGAACGAATTATACGCCTATATCGTTTCTGAAAAAGAACTGTCGGTTTCAAGTATTCGTGAAAAATTAGCTGAAGTATTACCGCAATACATGATTCCAGCAGCGTTTATTAAGGTAGCTAAAATACCTTTTACCACCAACGGAAAAATAGATAAACGTGCGCTAGAAAACAACGAACACGAACAACTAAAGGACAATACCCCTTTAATTAAACCAAGAACAAAAAATGAAAAACTGCTCGCTGATATTTGGAGTGAAGTTTTACAACGCGAAAATATTGGGATTAGAGATAGTTTCTACAATTTAGGCGGAGACTCTATCAAATCAATTCAGATTGTATCGCGGCTTAGACAAAGGGGGTTCTCTTTAAAAGTAGAAGATATTCTACGGAACCCAATGATTGAAGATTTAGCAAAAAAAGTTGCTAAAAATGAACGCGTTATTGATCAAAAAGAAGTTGTTGGAGAAGTTGAATTGACACCAATCCAGAGAGATTTCTTTAACGGAACGCGCGTCACGAATAAGGATTACTTTAATCAGTCTATTTTATTAAAAAGTAAAGAGGCTGTTGATCCAGAGCTATTAGAAAAATGTATTGTTGCCCTAGTCAATCATCATGACGTCTTAAGAATTACGTATCAGCTAGAAGATACTAACTACGTACAATACAATCAAGATACAACTGAAAATCGATTCGGATTTCAAAGCTTTGATTTAACAAGTGAGAAAGATGAGTTATTGGCTATGGCAAATATTGGACAAGATTTTCAGTCTGGTTTTGACATCTTAAACAAGCCTTTATTACAAGTGATTCATTTCCGTTTGACGGATGGTGACAGAATAGCTTTAATTTGTAACCACCTTGTAATGGACGGTGTTTCATGGCGAATTTTATTAGAAGATCTCTCAACACTTTATTCGAGTTTTGTTCAAAATAAAGGCGTGAAATTACCGTTCAAAACAGATTCTTATCAAGCTTGGTCTAGCGCATTAATGAAGTATGCTAATTCCAGAAGCATAGAAGCTGAATTACCCTATTGGGAAAATTTGATCAATACGCCAATAACAACCTTTCCTTCAGATAATCCAGAAGGGAAATTTGAAATGAATGAAGTGATGAGTTTTAAACTCTCTAAAGAGGAGACTGAAATACTTCAAACACAAGTTCACCGCGTATTCAATACCGATATAAATGATATTTTAATCACTTGTTTGGGTCTTGCAGTAAAAGATGCCTTGGGTGTTGATAAGAGTATCATAAAAATGGAGGGCCATGGAAGAGAAGAAATTATTCCAGAAATAGATATTAGCCGAACTGTTGGCTGGTTTACTTCAATTTATCCATTTATTTTAAATGTGTCTGGACAAAATTCAAATGCATTGGATGCCCTAGTTAGCGTTAAAGAGGATTTAAGAAAAATTCCGAATAAAGGAATTGGTTTTGGAATTCTGAAACATATAATTGGAAAACCCGAAGGGAATTACACGCCAAATATAGTTTTCAATTATTTAGGAGACTTTGATAATAAGGCGGATGGAAGTGAAGCTTTACTAGATTTTTCTTCTGAGGATATTGGAGCAGATGTCGCAGATGAGAACAGAAATAAAGTGAACTTGGATGTTTCTGGTTTATTGGTTTTGGAAGAATTACGAATAAATCTGCGTTATTCAGGTGACAAATATAATTCGGAGACGATTGCAGATTTGAGAGAAAGTTACCAGCGCCATTTACAAGAACTGATAGCCTCTTTAGCAGCAATTCATTCGAATCATATAACTCCCTCAGATCTAACCTTTAGAGGATTGAGTGTTTTAGAATTGAATGGACTTAACCATGATAATAATGTAGAGGATATCTATAAATTATCTCCTTTGCAAGAAGGAATGTACTTCCATTGGTTATCGAATCCATCTCCAACATTATACTTTGAGCAAATGTCTTACCGCTTACGCGGCGAAGGTTTGCCTGTTGATGCTATCCAAATAGCATTTGACGGATTAATAAAAAGACACGCGATACTTCGAACAAGTTTTACAAATGACTTTGCAGGAGAAACACTTCAAATAGTTAGAAAAGCTATTCCAAGTAACTATAAATATGAAATATTAGCGTCAGATTGGGACCTGGCAAAAAAGGAAACATACATTGAACAAATAAAAGAAAAGGATCTCGCAAAAGGATTTGATTTAACATCTCCTTCACAAATGCGCTTAAGTGTTATTGATTTAGCAGATGGTAGCTTTGAGTTTATATGGAGTTTCCATCATATTTTGATGGATGGCTGGTGCATGAGTCTTTTAACCAATGATTTTTATCAATTACTAAATGGTTTTGTTCAAGGCGAAGAAGCTTTGTTACCAAAAGTGGCCAATTATTCAAGCTATATTAAATGGTTAGATGAAGTTGATGAAAATGAAACCAAACAATATTGGGGAGAATACCTGGAGGGATACAGTACTGTAAATATTGTTCCCTTTAAGAATAATCAAACCAAGGATGATACTTTTGTAGAGGGAAGTGAAGTTGTGACGATCAAAGGTGAATTGTTGGAACAAATTCAAGCTTTTTGTAGCAAAATGGGAGTTACCCAAAATACATTTGTTCAAGCTGTTTGGGGATATTTATTATCGCGTTACAATAATACAAGGGATGCCGTATTTGGTGCCATAGTTTCAGGAAGACCAGCTGAGTTGACAGATGTAGAGGAAATGGTTGGATTATTTATCAATACTATTCCTGTTAGAATTACTTATGAAGAGCAGACAACTGTTGGTGATTTATTAAGGAAACTACAGAAAGAATCAATTGATAGTGCTGAACATCATTATTTGAGCTTGTCAACAGTGCAAGGACAAAGCGATTTAGGTATGGATTTGATTAACCATATTCTAGTGTTTGAAAACTATCCTATCAAGGATGTTGTTGAAGCAGATGTTCAATCAAAAGCGCAAGCTGGAGGTGATTTAACGATTGAAAACATGGATATTTTCGAAGAGAATAACTATGAATTCTGTATGATTATTGCTCCTAAAGAAAATGAGCTCGATATTGAATTGCGTTATGACGCTAATCGCCTTGAGTCTGAAGCAATACATAAAATAGCGCTTCATTTAGAACAATTGGTAAACACCTTTTCAAGTGACGAAAACTTACAATTAAAGGCATGTGATTATTTGTCAACAGAAGAAAAAGAAGCCCTATTAGCAATTAATAATAAGAGTGTCTATCCTTCCGAAAAATCTGTTATCGCATTGTTCGAAGAACAAGTGAAAAAGACACCAAACAATACCGCGTTAGTTTTTGAAGACAATACATTGACTTATACTGAATTAGATGCTGTTTCTAATCAATTGGCTCAATATATTGAAACAAAGTTCTCCGTTCAAGCAGGTGCTCCAATTGGAATAAAATTAGAGCGCAGTGAATGGTCAATCGTGTCAATTTTAGCAGTTCTAAAAGTAGGCGGATCTTATGTTCCTTTGAACGCGGATTACCCACAAGAACGTCTTGACTTTATTCAGCAAGATACCCAATTTCAATTCTGTATTGATCAGGATTTTTTAGCTGAAGCAAAAGCGAATTTAGGAGAATATCCAACTGATAAATTGAACAAATCGCGAAGTGCGGATAGTCTACTTTATATCATGTACACTTCTGGTTCTACTGGAACTCCAAAGGGAGTTGAAGTGATAGACAGGAATGCAGTGCGATTGGTGAAAAATACAAACTATGTCAGTTTCAATGAGACTGATCGTTTGTTGTCAACAGGTGCATTTGCCTTTGACGCAACAACCTTTGAGTATTGGGGAATGTTATTAAATGGAGGGCAGCTTGTCCTTTGTAGTCAACCGACTTTATTAAACCCTGATTCTTTGGGCAATGAAATACAAAAACATGGAATAACCAAAATGTGGATGACCGCAGGTTGGTTTAATGAATTAGTAGATGATCAAATAACTGTTTTTGAAGGGTTAAAAACATTGTTAGTTGGAGGGGATAAACTTTCTCCCGAGCATATTAGTCAACTAAGAAATACCTACCCAAAAATTGAACTCATAAACGGTTATGGTCCAACTGAAAATACAACATTTTCCTTAACCCATTCAATAATTGAAGAATATGGGAATATTCCAATTGGTAGCCCAATAAATAACAGTACTTGCTACATTTTAGGGTCAGATAATGAACTAATACCACATGGTGCAATAGGAGAAATTTGCGTAGGTGGTGACGGTTTAGCTAAAGGTTATTTGAACCGTCCAGATTTAACAGCAGAAAAATTTATTGCGCACCCGTTTATTGATGGGGAACGCTTGTACAAAACGGGTGATTTGGGTCGTTGGTCGTCAGAAAATATCGTCGAATTTCTTGGACGAGTAGATGATCAAGTAAAAATCCGCGGTCACCGTATTGAATTAGGAGAGATTGAAAACGTACTTTCAATTAAATCAGATATTCAAAAAGTCGTAATTGTAGCCGAAGCATCAGGTAGTGCAAAAGAATTGGTTTGTTATTTGGTTTCAGAGAAGAAACAAACGGCAGAAGAATTGCGAACCTACCTATCAGATAAGTTACCTGATTATATGATTCCGTCTAGTTTTATTCAATTAGATAGATTCCCTTTAACAACAAATGGAAAGGTAAATAAACGGGC
>WTCE01000050.1 GCA_013138735.1 Crocinitomix sp.
TAAAATCAATCATTAGATCATCATTTTGATATAAGCGCTGATGAATCATAGCCATTGATTTCACTCTATTTTGACCTTCTTTTGCCAATTCCAATGCTTTGGAGTCCTCAATTCCTTTGGATTGCAATTCGAGTAAGCTTGAAACAATTTGAAAATTGTTTTTAACCCTGTGATGCACTTCTTTTAATAAGAGTTGATTTTGAGATAAAGCCTCCTCAATTTTAGCATTTTTTTGATTCAATAATTCTTTTTGTTTTCGATTACGGCGATAGGCGAAAATGATGACGAACAATACGATACAAAGAATTATTAAGCCAAATATCATGACACTTTTCCCTTTTTGTTCATTCAATAAATCTTTTTGATACCCCAACTCTAAAGCTTGCACGGCTTGTAAATTATCAAGACTATCTGCATATTTCTCTCGATTAAAGGCATAGGTTAGTTCCAATTCTTTAAAATCCTCAATCTTCTTTTGGTTCAGTAAACTATCACTATAAATTTTGTGCAATTGCTCATATTCTAAGGCCTTTTTATAATCTCGTAAAGCCGCATAAGATGCGGCATATTCTTTGGCTAAAGGCGCCAACTTCAAATAATTTGTATTAACCTTCCATATTTCCGCGGCTTTGTCATATTGGCTTATTGCCTTGCGATAATCAGCCTTAGCATGATAAAACTGCCCTTCTACCTCTGCTACCATTGCTCGAAAACCAATTTCCTCAATCACTGGCAGTTCCTTATGAATACGATCTAAATAAAAGGTTGCGCTATCAATTTCATTCTGCATTAAATGGATTTGACATAAACTCACGCAAGCAGTCGCAATCGCATATTTAAACCCTGCTTTTTCTGCCAATTTTATAGCTTCATACGCACTAGATCGCGCAGCTGTTGTATCGCCTGTTTTTAACTGCACACCAACAAGGTTATTGGTCCATTGAGCTGCTAACCAATAATTTTCAAGCTTAATATTATCGTCAACATATTCTTTAATGTGACTTTCGGCTTTTTCCATTTGTCCTTGATGTGAATACAATAAACCTAACTGCCCTTTTGGACTTGTCCTATTTCTCTGAACTGAATCTTCAATTGATTCTGATATTTCCAAGCATTTTTGATAATAAGCCAAGGCCCCCAAATCATTGCCTAAATCAGACTCCAAACTACCGAACACATTAAGCGTGCGAGAGATATAAACTTTATTTCCCGATTTTATTGCACAGCTAAATGCCGTTTCCAAACTCACTCTAGCATCATCATACCGCTCGTATAGTCTTTGAAAACTTGCGATATTAATTTTGGTTTGCGCCATTTTATCTAAATCAGGAATTCCGGCATAAGCCTCATAAGTGAGTTCGGCATAAAAAAGAAGGGAATCCTGTGAATTAGGCACCATACTCCAATACCGTGCAAGACAATCATAGCTGTCACCAATTTTTTCTAGATCCTGTAGCTCTTCAGCAATATTAAGCTGGGCATTTACAATTGCGTGAGCATTATCAAAATCAGTATTGAGTGCCTCATAAAATGCAACATTTAAACTATCGTATTGCTCATCAATACTTTGCGTAAATGCAAAATTTTGAAAAACTAGAAATAGGGGTATAATTAGTGTCCTTAACATGCAGTAATTGGGAATTGAATCGCAATTTAACGATTAAATATATCACATTAAGAAAATCATAAAAAATGAAATATATGTGAACTTTTACCCCCAACACATAACTTGATTCAATAAAATCGACCAAATTGGTAGAGTTTTATTAATTTAGAAGCTACACGAAAAGCCTATGAATAAATTTTTACTCGCTTGCACCCTATTTTCTAGTTCATTTCTCTTTGCTCAATCCAACAATAATGGGCAATTAGACACGATATCAGAATTCACTACAATTACCACCGTTTATGCCACAATGCCTGACGGTACTAAGTTAGCTACAGATATTTATTTACCGATTATATCTGATTCCATAACTACGGAAATTAATTTTGATGACACGACTTATGTGATTCAAATAATTCCAAAAGGAACTCAACTTTTTGTATACGATTCTACAGGAAACGAAGCAAATGCCAACCCTTTTAAACTACCCATGGTATTTACGCGAACACCATACGGAAAAGGAGACTATGATGAATTTGGCGTTTATTTAAATGTATTGGGTTACGCCTATGCCTTGCAAGACATGCGCGGACGCTATGAATCAGAAGGCGTTTATTTGCCTATGTACAGTGATGCTTGGGACAAAAGTGTCTACCATCCTGCAGAAACGCATCCCTTAGATATAACGGACATTAGTGATCCTAAAAACGGCGTTTATCACCAAGATGGGCGATATTCAATTGACTATTTAATGGATAGCCTTTTTAAAATGTATGATTTGGACGGTGATGGAATTGCAGAGACCAATGACCCTGTCTACAACGGTTCCCTTGTTATGTTTGGAGCTTCAGCTTTAGGAAACACACAATATCAAGCAGCCGCATCTTTTAAAAATGATGTTTCGCAAGATGGTTTAAAAGGAATGGTGCCAATTGTAGCCACTAACGAACATTTTAACTGCGTTTTACAGCACAATGGCGTCTTTCGTCAAGCATTGGTGCAAGGATGGCTAACAGGTCAATTATTAGACAATGTTGATACGATTCCAAGCGACACTGATATTCAAAATACAATTCACTCAATTTTTGATTATGGAAATATGAGTGGAGACAGTGTGATTAGCACTGCCGTAGATTATATCACAACTGTGAAAGATTATAATGGTTATACGGGCATGTACCCCAACTTTGCTTATCGAACAGACGCAAATGCCAATTGGGCGCCAGTCAATCAAGACGGTGAATCTGATCCAGACGGTACATATAATCGCTATACAAATATGGAATTACCTATGTATCATTTAACAGGTTGGTGGGACATTTTTATTGATGGACAACTGGAAACCTACCAGCATATCATGGATAATACGGGTGAGTCGACTCAAAAGAATCAAAAAATGATAATTGGTCCATGGACCCATGCTACCATTTCACAACAAGAAGTTGGTGACGTTGTCTACCCAGAATCAGTCAAGGACATTAAGCTGGTAAACACAGAAGTTGAAGATGCGAACTTAACGGAGTTGGTTGAAGGTGACTTAGTGGATTGGTTCCGCTATTTGCTGAATAATAATCCTGATAACTATTTGGGTGAACCGAAAGTATTTATCCCTGAAAGTGATGTATGGCAAAGTATTGGTACTTCGTCAATCCGAATTCCAGCGAAAGATTCTTATATTTCTTATTCAGAATTCATTAATTATTTAGGTGGTTTTGGCCCCATATCAGGCATTTCTATTGAACTGAATAGTGATGGCGACATTACGCCTTTAGTAATTGATTTACCAGCTGATACAGCTAATCAACAGCCAGGGACTAGTCCTGTATCTGAACCCGTTTCGGAACCTGTGAATTTTGAAGAAGTACCTAATATTCGTTATTATGTTCCTGGGCCAGTTGGAGATGGAGTTGCCGAAAATGCGAATACAGGTAATTACTGGAGCGCAACAGATGAGTTTCCACTCGAGCAAGGATGGCGTTGTTATCCTATGTTTTTACATTCAGATGGAACAATAGATACAATTGCACCTACTGTTACTGAAGAACAGGTTGGTTATGACCATGATCCAGATGATCCAATCTATACTATTGGTGGTGGAAATTTGGCAATACCAACTCCGCAGGGAGACCGAGTAAGTGCAGGACCATTAAACTATGCGGATACCAGTTTTGCTAATGTTAGCATGGATCGTGAAGGTGTCATTAGTTTCATGTCAGGTCCAATTAATGATTCCTTAAGTATAATTGGGATTCCAAAAGCAAAAATTTACGCTTCCTCTTCTCCCCTTACCGGACCCGAAGGTGCAACCGATACAGACTTTTTTGTAAGGATCTTAGATGTCTATCCTGATGGACGAGAATTATTCGTTGTAGAAGGTGCAGTAAATGCACGTGCAAGAGACTATTCTAAACAATTAGCAACAGGTGAGGAAGATATAAATATTCCTTATTCAAATATTGAAGCAGGTGAAGTATATGAGTATGAATTTAACCTCTTACCAATAGCTTATACGTTCGGACATGATCATCAAGTAAAAGTTTTGATCAGCAGTAGTAACTGGCCTCGTTATCAATCAAATGCAAATATTCCAATTGAGCACGGAGACTTTTTTAGAAGAACACCTGATGACGGTCAAACTTATACCTACGAAGGAACAGTTTATTCACCGCGCGTGGCACATCAAGAAGTATATTTTAGTCCTGAGCAACCTTCACAAATCATTTTCCCAATGTATGATGGTGTGAGTGATCCTAACAAGAATACTGATCCTGAATTGGGCGATAAAGAATGGCTCATCTACCCTAACCCAATTGAAGATGAGTTCAATATTTTAACGAAGTTGGAGGTACCTTATTCAATTGAAATTTATGATGTTTCAGGAGAAATGGTCTATTCGCAACAAGAAAATTCAGGTAAAACAACTATCAATGCTTCAGGATTATCTGCGGGTGTTTATGTTGTGAAACTTTCCAATGATTTTGGAATGACTTATACTGAGAAGGTAGTGAAATTATAGATGTTAGATTGCTACGCTGTTAGTACTTAGATCGCTGCGCTATTAAATGAAATGGTTAGACAATTAGTTTTGCGTCAATAGTCGTGAGTCGTGAGTCGTGAGTCGTTAAAACTTAGATCGCTTCGCTATTAGATTTAAAGGTTAGACAGTAGGCAAACGGAAATAGGCAGTAGGGAAAGTGAAGTAGATTTGGATTTTGAGATTCTCTCATTCAACCATTAAATCATTGAAAATTGCACATTGACCTAAGCCGGCTTATTCACAACGTATAAGAGCTCGTTTTTTTGTAAACGATAACGTTCTACCAATTCTTCGCCTAATTCGTCCTTAAAATCAATTATATCAACCTTAAACCCTGCTTCTTCCAAACGATTTGGATAGTTGGTGCCATATAAGCGCACGTGATCATATTGCCAAAAGTGCTTTTCGCGTTCTTCAGGAGTAGTTATTGAAGCATCTTCGTATGTTGAATCAGCATTGTAATCAATTGGAACTTGTAAAATCCCCCATCCGCCAGGTTTCATAATACGGTACAATTCTTTCATGCACTGCAAATCATCCTCAACATGTTCCATTACGTGATTGCAAAAAATTACTTCGTATTGATTGTCCTCTAATGGAATCTTGTGTAAATCGAAATGCAAATCAGCAATGGGTGAAAGCAAATCTCCTGTTGTATAATCTAAATTTTTCTGCTTTTGAAATCCTTTATGAAAACATTGCTCTGGCGCAATATGCATCACTTTTAAATCAGGTTTCGTAAAAAAATCTGTTTTGCGTTTTAAATACAACCACATTAAACGGTGACGTTCTAGAGTCAAATCATAGGGACATAGCACATTGTCACGCGCCGCTACTTTTGATCCGTAAGACAAAAATTTACGGAATGATTTTTCACAAACAGGGCATTCCACTTTATCCCCCCTATAAATAAGCGGTGCAAAAAATTTGAAAACATAACTTAACCTTATCAGCAATGGCCTAGGCAGTGTATTCAATAACCAATTGTAAATCTTTTTCATCTTTCAGTCTAAAATGACAGGGACAAATATAATACTTATCTCTTTGTTAATTCTGTTGGATCTGCAAATGTTTTATCTAATCCTCTCCTTCTTTATTACCGATTGAACTTGCAAAATAGCTAGTTGGTCGATTGTTTAAATCTCTGATCACACTTATTTTAAAAATTTAATATCTTTGTAACTCCTTGCTAAAGACGCTTTACATACTTATTTTTTTAAGTTGCTGCATCACAGTTACTGCACAAAACAGCGCTATTGAATCCCTTAATACAAAGATAGAAAATCAATCTAGCGATACCCTTTTTCTAATTATTGATCAATATCTATTTAATTTAGATTCAATTAATGCGCCAGTCAAAGAGAAAATTGAAGTCTTGAAATTACGTACCCATATTTCAGACTCGCTAAATAGCAGATTTCAAAGCCTAGTTGGATATCAACAATTAAGCGAATATGGAGCTTACATGACCTCGGATGAATATTTCAATGTCTTGAAAAAAAATGGAAATTCGCAAGCGAGTTTGGGTAATACTGATCAAGCCATGGAAGTTTATTTCACCGCTGTGACATTGGCGGATAGCATTGGTAACGACACCTTGCTGGCAAACATCTACCGCACGATTGGTATAAAATATAAAAATGCGCGTAATCCTGATTTGGCATTAAAATATTTGGGCGAATCTCTGGATTTATCAACAATTCTTTCCGATTCGACTGGGATCTTAAATTGTTATATGACTATGGGCAATGCCTATAAACAGCAAGAAATGTATGACAGCGCACTATTTTTCTACAATAAAAGCTTAGCCATTTCCAAAATCATTAACTACCCCAGAGGTGCTGCTGGAAATTATAACAATATGGGAAGTGCTTATTTGGCGCAGGAAAAGTTTCAACCCGCTCTTGAACATTTCTTTCTAGCTTTAGAAATAAATAAAGCAGAAGCAAATGACCAATGGGTTTCATACAATTACAATAATATTGGAAATGCTTATCATAAGCTAAACAAATATGATCAGGCGCTACTCTATTTAAATAAGAGTATAGAAATTAAAACACGTTTGGGAGATGATGAAAACAAATTTTCAACCTTAGAGCAGATTGCGGAAATTTATGCCAAAAAGGGAAACTATCCTTTAGCCTATAGCAACTTATTAGAACATATAACAATAAAAAACAGTTTCCAAGATGGCCAACGTTTACAAATGGCGGATGAATTAGAAGCTCGTTTTCAAAACGAAAAAAAAGAGACGGAAATTAGTGCTTTAAAAGCCGAACAAAGTTTACAAGATGTGCTAATAGAGACCCAAACAAAAGATTTGGAGCATCAAGAAGAATTACGTTCAAAAGAAAAGAATTTGATTTATGCCTTAGGCTTTATCATGCTCAGTTTATTGGTGACGATCATTGTGTTTTGGCGCAACAACAGGCAAAAAAGGCAATACAACGAACAGCTTGAGACTAAAAATTCAGAAATTAATCAAGCCAACAGTGAAATTGAAAAAGCGCGGGTTAATTTAGAGCGTAAAAACAAAGAGGTAACAGATAGTATAACTTACGCAAAACGTATTCAAGCGGCAATTTTACCTTCCGAAAAAACTATTGCTTCCCATTTAAACGAGGCTTTTGTACTCTACTTGCCAAAGGATATTGTTGCAGGTGACTTTTATTGGACCGAACGTATTGGCAATACACTTTTATTTGCTGTTGCCGATTGCACGGGACATGGTGTTCCAGGTGCCATGGTTAGTGTAATTTGTCATAATGCTTTAAATTCTTGCATCAAACAATTGGGCTTAACAGATCCTGGTGAGATCCTTGATGAAACAACTACACTGGTCCTGAAACAGTTTGAAAAATCGGAACAAGAAGTACGTGACGGAATGGACATTGCATTATGCTCGTTTAATACAGTTACACGTGAATTAAAGTTTTCGGGCGCAAATACACCGCTTTGGGTTGTGCGTGATTCAGAAATAATTAAATATAGGGCGACCCGTCAACCAGTTGGCAGTCATACGAACCGGGTTAAATTTGACTCCCAAGTCATTCCAATTCAAAAAGGAGATTCACTTTATCTTTCAAGTGATGGCTATTCGGATCAATTTGGTGGTGAAAAGGGCAAAAAGTTCTTAAATAAACGCTTTAAGGAACTACTCATTAAAGTTTCGCAGAAACCATTTAAGGAACAGGCAGCTATTCTACAAAAAAACTTTAGTGATTGGAAAAGCCAATATGAACAGGTAGATGATGTTTGTGTAATGGGCGCTCGGGTTGATTAAATGGAATTGTTTAGAAACATTCTAGCTCGCATTTAAAACGAGACCTAGTTTAGGAATTGTTTCAATATTCACCGTAGGATCGTGCATTAAATACTTTCGTATTTTAGAAATAAATACATCCAAACTTCTGCCAACAAAATAATCATCTTCTCCCCAAACTTGTTCCATAATTTCTTTGCGGCTAACAATACTATTTTTAGAGCGACAAAGCACCAAAAGAATATCCGTCTCAGTGCGGGTTAAACGCCTTTGTTCGGATTCGCAAGCCAAGGCTCTATCTTTATGCACAAATGAATATGATCCGATTGAATAAATCGACTCATTTGAAGGAACGCTTGTCACGACCTTGTTTACACGGCATAAAATAGCTTTGATGCGGCAGACCAACTCAACTTCGTTAAAAGGCTTTGTCACATAATCATCCACCCCAATATTGAATCCTCTAATTTTATCTTCATCTACCGCTCTTGCGGTTAGCATTAAGATGGGCATTTCCTTATCCAATTTTTTAATTGCTTTTGCCAATTCAAAGCCGTCTAATTTAGGGAGCATCACATCCAATACGCAAAAATCAAACTTCTCTGTTTCAAAGGTGGCTAAGCCCAAAGCACCATCAGCACAAAGTTTTACATCAAATCCATTAGACTCTAAAAAATCAACCAATAAAAAACCCAAATGGGTATCATCTTCCACTAATAAAATTTGTGTTTTCGCTGTCATTTATAAATTATTTGAAATTGGAATGATAATATTGAATGTGGTTCCGAAACCGAACTTACTTTCCACTTTTATGTGTCCTTTCATTTTGTTGACGACCATTTTGACATAAGCCAAGCCAAGCCCAAATCCTTTTACATTGTGTCGATCTCCTTCTGGAACGCGATAGAACTTATCAAAAATATTATGAATATACTCCTCCTCCATTCCAATTCCATTATCCGCAATTCGTAAGCGAATTTCGCCAGCAACATTTTCGGTTGAAATGATAATTTCTACTGATTTATTAGAGTATTTAATCGCATTGTCAATCAAGTTTGAAACGGTATTAGAAAACAAGCTTTCTTTTCCTAAAACACGGCTTTGATCTGCGTTTAATTCTAGTTGAATGGAAAATACGCCAGCTGCTTTAGTTTTTTGTTTGCGAAGCACAACACTTTCAATAATTTGATGGACATCAATGATATCAACAAATTCACTTTCGGTATTTTCTATTTTCGCCATTTGTAATAGGTCGTCGCAATTTTTAACAAGGCGTTGGTTTTCATCTGATATTATGGACGAATAATGCAATAGTTTTTCATGTTCCTTCTCATTTAGACCGCGCGCTATCATACTATTTGCTAAAGAAATATTGGTTAGCGGCGTTTTAAATTCATGCGTCATATTATTAATGAAATCACGTGTGCGCTGTGAGAAAACGCGCTCACGTTTATAATAGCGGTAGGTCAATGCAAATACAAAAGACAGAAAAACTATAAAAAGGATGGAGCTAATGAAAACGGGCCCTATTTGATTTCTCAAATATTTAGATTTATTTGGAAACTCAAGATATAAGACAATCCCTGATTGATCAAAGACTTTGTCCATGTTCTGTTCATATCCGGCAATGGGGTCTGTTCGCTTTGGCTGCGCATAACAAATGTCAAAATTATAATGCAAGTCAATATCAAAGCGTTGTAATTCTGCAGCAATCATATTATCAGTGCGCTCCCAAGCATTTTCATCTTGCAAACTTTCAACACAAGAACTTTGTTGTTCTTCCACCAAACAGCAATCAACACTGTTCTGCAACTCGGCATCTTCTCGAATGTTCTGTTCAATCGAACTCAAAGCCATTTGCGTTTGCTTATTGAACTGCTCCTCTTGCTGCGCCGCAGAATTAAATACCCAAAAAATTTGATTGACTATGAGCCCAACAAGCAATACTGCAGCTACCCCCATTAACCAGAAAGGTCCTTTCCTTTTCATGAAATGAATTTACATTAAATAATAGGAATGTCAGCAAAATTTAACTTAACGATAACATGTATTAACGCCATGATAACATAATTCATTAAGAAACTTCATCAAATTGCAATCAGTATTCACTAAAATCAGATTCAAATGAATTTAAAAAAATTAAAATTTCTTATTGGCGGATTAACGTTGGCGGTATTTACGGTAGTTGTAATTTTTGCTGCATCACCAAGCCATGCGCAAGCAGATGGGGTTACTGAAGGAGCAACTGAAATTGTTGCAAATGATGCAGAAATGAGCAATGAACTTTGTACTGACACGAAGGATTGCAGCACGGAATGTATGAAAAACAAGGAATGTAAGACGGTTTGCGCGCCGGGTTGCGACGTGCCTTGCGAATAATTTTGTAAGAAAACTGAATGCCCATTCTGCCTTAGGCGGGTTTGGGCATTTTTTGGTTAATGAGCGTTTTCGTTTTCTAAGTACTTAATTTTTATAGATGTTTTGTATGTCGGTTTCCCCACTTCTTTACCTCCCTCAATTGATATTAGGTTATTAAAATAATCGAACTTACTCTTCGACCATTCTAAAGCTTTCCCATTTTTATCTTTTCTAATATAATACTTCAAATTTTCGCTTCTTTCGGATTTACGTTCCTCACTTTTAATACATTTCCCGTTAATGAACAGTTTCCAAAATTGGGATGCTCCAATGTAACTATATTGGTTTTCTTCAATTACATTATCACTTATGTCAAAGGTCTTTTGATTAATTAAGCGATTTTTTTTGTCAAAAATTTTCTTAATCGTTGCATACCGAAGGTCTCCAGAACGAAACCGTTTTTGTTCATTAGTTACTGTGTTTTCTATCGTTTTATGATCAACTTGCCCGTTTTCGTCTTTAGATAGATAAATAATAGTATTGTCATTTGGGTAGGACTTTTCGTGCCATTGCCAAATTTTATTTTCAGCTGTTAATTCAATCGATTTTATTTCTCGGTTAAGAATGTCAAACTCACGTTCAAATGAAACCTGACTTTCACCATTTGAGTCATATTCCTTTTTCATTATCCAATTTCCAAAAGTATCATAATTAAATATTGAATAGAATACTACTTCCCCGTTAGTGTTTAAATACTCTTTTCTTTCAACCAGTCCTTCAGCATTGAAATGGTTAGCAAAATGCTGTAGCACTTTGCCATTTTTATCAATTGTTTTTTGTGACTCTATTTTCATTTCCCAATGCTCGCTTATTTGTGAATAAATTTTCTAATCATTAAACAAGTACTTTAATCTATACGTCACTCCATTCATAGATGCTAGAGTCAGCAATCGAGCCTCATTACCATGCCTATTGAAAGTTTCATATTCATAGAGTTTTTGTCTAACCAGGGAATCGTCCTTATAAACGTTGACCTGGATTAACTCATCAAATTCATTGAGCTTATACTCTGTTCGAACATTATAGTAGATCTTCTCCTTCAAATATAACCCGTCAATAACATGCCCCTTATTTAATCTTACATGTGGATTTAATACTTCCATTCTATTTATGCCATAAACATTATTTGTGAATATTACTTCCCAGTAATTCAGCGCAACCCACTCCAAGTTCAGCTTAGTGAAGTAAATTGGCATATTTGTTTTTATTGCAATTCTTTTCAGACTATCAAGTTTGGTGCTATCTCCAAAGTGTTTAGAATAAACGGAGTGTTTTTCAAAATCATATTTAAAAGATGTAACTCGTTGAAGTGAATCATAACTAATCACATAATTTATTAAAGTTTGATGGTTTTTAGTAGAATCGGCAAACTTCCAAGATTTCCCGAAGTCTTTATATTGAATGATTTCCTTAACCCCCAACTTATGCAACGTATAATCATTGGGATCGATTTGAAGTTCATCTGGCCACTCAAACGGCGATTGGCTGTAAGAAGAAAAGGTAAATAAAATAAACAAAACACCTAAAATCGTTTTCAGCATACATTGAGTATTAAAATTTTGGCATTAAATCATTATCTCATTCCTCAATTAAATCATTAAAAAACCCGAGTCAAATCGTCATCAAATTATCAAACCAATCAAATCATCAGATCATCAAACTCCCGTCAAACCGCACCGTCTTAACCACACAGTACCAACGTAGCATCCAAGGCCATTTTTATATTATTTCTTACCGACAAAATATCCGTTTCGAACATATAACAGGGCGCAGAAACAATTTTGTTTTCACGATCAATTGAAATTTCTTTAATTCCTTTTGCCGTGCTCTTTGCACCAACCTTTTCAATCCCAGCATGAAAACCATCAATATCATAATGTGAGGGTTCATTAGATGAACCCAGTGTTAATGTTGGGTGAATGGCTGATCCTTCTAAGGCTTTAGCAAGCACTACTGGACTGACGCAAAGGGCACAAATTGGTTTTCCAACATTTGCCATATTTACTAAAAACAATTTTACTTGCGGTAATATTTCACTTTCAGGTCCAGCAAAGGCCCACGTTGAGAAATTTTTAGCGGCACCAAAACCTCCCGGCATCACAACAGCATCAATGTCTGCAGGACTAACGGTACTAATTTCATGAATATCTCCTCGCGCTATTCGAGCAGATTCAACTAACATATTTCGAGATTCATCCATTTCATCTCCATTGGTATGATTGATGACATGGTGCTGTTTTTCATCCACACTAATGCAAATATATTCGTGCCCTGCTTCTTGAATGGCGAGCATAGTTAGCACGGCTTCCTGAATTTCTGACCCGTCATATACACCGCAGCCTGAGAGTAAAACTCCTATTTTCATAAAACTGATTTTTAATTCTATGCTAAATTTAACTAAATTTGAGTAAAATGGAGCTTAATAACATCCCCGATAATTTGGTCTTTTATGATGGTGAATGCGGTTTTTGCAATTCTTCTGTGCAATTTATCCTAGCAAAGAAGAAACGACCATTTTATTTTACAGCACTACAATCCATTACTGCTAAAACAGTCCTTGAAAATCAAAAAACGGTGATTAATATGGATACTATTTATTATTTAAAAGGGGGCAGATTATATAATAGATCTAGCGCTGCGCTTCAGATTACTAAAGGTTTGAAGGGTGGCTACCCGCTGCTCTTTGCATTTTATATTATCCCTAAATTTATGCGCGACCCTTTTTATAATCTCATTGCAGCCAGGAGGCATAAGATTCGAAATAAATTTTGCTTAATTCCGTCAGAAAAAGATGCGCAATATTTCCTGAAGAACTGATTTTCATCAGAAAAGATCAAGTAATCTCTGCTTATTTTTGAATAAATATTTTAATTCAACAATTATGAAACTGCTAATTCCAACAGACTATTCGCATAACTCACTTAAAGCTTTTTCTTTTTTATATAAGTTGTATCAGGCATCTGATGCAGACTATGTTTTTCTAAATGTCCAAAATGCGCGCCATGCAGGCTCAATGTTGTCATTGGATTTAAATCATGAATTGATTCACAAAAGCAATGTAAAAATGGATGAATTGATCAAGAAGGTGAGAGCTGATTATCCTGGAATTCAAGTGAGCGGCATAGTGACCGCTGGAACACTCATTGACTCTGTAGTAGAGAAAATTTCAGAATTCTCCATTGATAGTGTGGCCATTGGAACAAAAGGAGAAAACACTTCGTCTCACAAACTAATTGGCAGCAGTGCTCTTGAACTAATAGGTTATTGTACTAAACCATTATTTGTTGTGCCTAATGAAGCGGATTTAAAAGCAACAGAAAACATAATGTTAGCGGCAGATTTTGACAAAGAACCAGATCCAAAAACTTATGACGTTTTATTAGATATATGCTATCAAAACAACTGTCATTTGGATGTTTTACACGTTGCAAAGCCGAATACGAAACACTTTTCAGAAAAGGACATTCCTTTTAATACAGAGAGTTTAAAGTATACGCTAACAGAACGAAATGATGCGGATGTAGAGTACGCAATTATGGGTTTTCTCGAAAATAACGATATTGATTTAATCACAACTGTGCGCTCTAAAGGCGGATTTATTCATGATTTATTTCATTCTAGTTTAACCAAAAAATTGAGCATGCATTCTGAGATACCTATGTTGGTTTTGGTATAGATTTTTAGTACTTAGATCGCTCTCCGACTGAGTCGGTTCGCTGTTAGTATTTTGTGTTATGTATTAAGTGTTATGCTTCAGTTTCATGTGTTATTTATTGTAATTGAACCATTCGATAAACTCAGGGCGACGCAGTAATAATTGAAAATTGCACATTGACAATCTATTTCTCAAGTACCCAACGATTTACTTCTTGTTCAAAATTTAGGGAGCCAGGAATTGTGCGGTAAGTCTTTACTTTTTTGAATTGCAATTTGGCCAAAGTTTTATTTGGTGCTGGATTTAGTACATAGGGCTCTGAAATTATGCGTTTTAGTTTTAATTTTTCGAAAAAATGAGCGATTGAAAGTTGTACTAGATGTGCACCAATTCCCTTAGCGCGTTTATTTGCTGACCAAATATGTAAATGCAGATAAGCTTCCTCTCCAAAAATAAAAGGATTAACATTACAATGGCCTACGGGTTGCTTATCAACCAGCCAAATTAAAGCATAAGTTTGTCTTTCTTTGATGGGTTTAGCGAGTTGTGCAGTCAAACCTTTTGTTAAACCTTCGTAGCTAGGTAATTTATCCAAATCGACACCCATTGCTATCAAAAAATCAGGATCAGAATTCAACCAATAATCAGCAATAAGCGGAATATCCTTTATTTCTAGTGGTCTTATAGCCAATTTTTCTTTCATTGATAATCGGTGTTCTTAACTGTCCAGTTTATTTGCCTCTCCTATCCTACTCACCGTATGCTACATGGAAATAATTAATTCTTTCTATTGAATCCGTTTTAACGACAAATTGAATCACTTCGCCAGTAAATAAGGATGCTGCGCTTGAAGACATTCGCATTCTTTCATCCTTCATTTCTTGATTTGAAAATAAATGATGCAGGTCTGAATTTCGCATTGGTTTCAGTCTTGGAATCCAAAACTCTTTTGGTATTCGAATCCAATCAATGTTAGGTTTCTTGATCACTTCAAAAGTGCATAAGCTATCGTTTAAGAATACCTGATAACTTTCTAAGCCATAATGATTAACGGCTAAATACAAATCAACTTCAGCATTCCATTCTACCCCATTTGGACCACCACCTTCATGCTCAAACACATTGCGACCATTGACCTGGCTTTGCAGATTTTCAGTTTTCGCTTTCAACCAATTTTCAATTTCCAAACTGTCACTTTCAACATAGTATTTATCTCCTAAGGGGTAAAATGCGTAAACTTCGAGTGCCGAAACATGCCTAGCTACTTCATTATCAATCAATTCATCTTCATCATTTTGAGGATTACATGACACAATTAGTAAAAAAATGAATAATCTTTTCATTGAAAATGGAAGTTAATGAAAAGAAATGGAAGTGAAACAGGCTACTTTTTAGGACAACCACCACAGTGACGTCCCTTTTTCTTGTACTTTTTACAGCACTTTTTCTTCCCATCACAACAGCCCAATGGAAATTGGTCGTTTAAAAAAGGATTGATTGTTTGTAGTTTTTCCACAGTTCAAAGATAGTTATTTAGAATCATTCTAAGCAATACCTTTTTTGCGGTATTTTGAATTTTCAGTTAAATTTGATTGCTGTGCTTCTATTTATGAAAGATAATTAATGAATAGAATTGGTACATTACTTGTTATTACTAGAACAAAAGGCTATTTGATATGAAAAAAATTACGTTGTTATTAATTCTTGGATTTACACTAAACGCAAATGCAGGAGGTTTTTTATTTCCAAATGTTGAATTTGAGTACGCCAAAATTTATTTATTCAATTTAGATTTAGAAGAACCTAGTCATATGGATTTCCGGATCTATAAGGATGGAATCTATGCCAAAAGCAAATTGGGAAATGGAACATTACTATCAGATAAGTTTCATGAAAAATTACAACGCGCATTTGCACGTGGAATTGATGAAATCATTATTGGACTTTCAAAATGTTATATGCCACGCCATGGAATTATTTACTATTCAAAAGAGCATGAGCCAGTAGCCTCACTCTCAATTTGTTTTGAATGTGATAAAATAAGTGTTTGGAGTAAAGAAGGATATACTGTTAATGATGATTATGACCATTTAGATATAAAGAAAGCTGAGAAACAATTGACCGACTTGGAGAAGCTAATAACCGCTGAAGCTGTACCTATCTACAAACATGTAAATGATGTAGATAAATACCTCCTTTATTTGATAAAAGACACCAGCTTTAATGCAAAAAAGATAGTAAAAATAACAGTTGATCAAGAGTTAAATGCACTTACTGATACATTAAATCATTTGACCACTTCCAAATGGGTTCACAAAGATGCTAAACTATACTTATCCGAAAAAATTGATACGTTAGAAAATACAAACGGAACGTCAGATATCCAGCGCGTATTAAAATATGGAAAGCAAACAGTTTTTAGTTTTCTTAATGGTCAATTAATTGAAGGTCGCATTCATCACCAATCCTTTATCTTGCCAATGGGCATTTCAATTGGAATGAGCGTGGCTGAAGTCTATCAAAAATTTGGATACATTCAACCTGAAGGAGTTTATCCTTCTGCCATTCAAATGACAGGTGTATACTGGATGCTGCAATTAAATTTCAAGCATCAAACGCTAACAGATATTGCCATTAAAGGACGCTAGGTGTTGCACTTTTATCGACAAAATATGAGAGATGGTCTAAAAGATCCTACATAGTTAAAAGCGTTTTGTACTTTTATATTCCTCACAAAAACAACTATGAATTTATTCGACCTTTATAGCGAATTGAAAACTGACGATTTTTGCTTTGCTTACTTGGATCATTTTTCAGATTCATCAACAGATGCACTAATTGCACTTCAGGATGCACGTTTGGCTGATAAAAGAAAGGTTCGCAAAAAAATCTCTTTTTTAGTCACAGAGTGTTTTCAAAACGTGGTAAGACATACAGAGCATTCTGATCAAAAATTAGACAAACTATTTGGAATGCGAAGTTGTGGCCCCATTCATAGTATTTCAACGATTAACCCTATCATTAAAAGCCAGCGAGAACAATTACAAAATAGTATCGACCATTTGAATGAATTAAGTCCCGAAGAATTAAAGGCCGTTTATTTAGGATCATTAACGGGAAATGATTTTAACAATAAGGGGGGGGCTGGATTGGGCTTGATAGAAATGGCCCGAAAAACAAACAGGGTTCCTTTGTATAGTTTTGATTCGATAAATGATGAACTTGACTCTTTTACATTGAACTTAAGTCTTTCTGAGAATAAAGAGGAACCAACGAAAGAAAGCAACCGCTCAATGGCTACATTTTACCCTTATTTCAAGGCTGAAAATGTGTTAATGATGCAAAAAGGGAATTTTTCACAGGAAATAGTTGTCTCTCTTTTTGAATTAGTTGAAAATAATCTTCAACAAAACTTGGCCACAGCGCGCCATACAAAATCCTTATACTTAATGGTAGAACTGCTTCAAAACATGAGCGCCAATACGATTGAAATTGATGGTAAAAGGAATGGCATATTTCAGATTAAACTAGGCCCACATGGAGGATTTATTTTTCAAACAGGAAATTGTGTTACGAATGCACATGCACTTGAACTCAAAAAGTATATTGAATCGCTTGAAAACCTAAATAAAATTGACCTTTTGAAGAAATACAATATGGAATTAAAAAAAGGCCTTTCAAATGATGATAGCGAACATAGAGGTGGGATTGGATTATTGGAAATACTAAAACTTACAGATGGCAATTTAGATTTCGAAATGACCCAAATTAATGATGAAACAAGTTTTGTTTCATTTAGTGCAATGGTTAAGAATTAATTATGCAGGAAAAACTAATAATAAAAGGAACCCGGGAAACACCTAATATTGAGCTTAATAAAGACACGGGGCTCTTTAAAATTGAAGGACGTTCTTTGCCCGAAAATGCATTTGAATTTTATAGGCCTCTTGTTAATTGGATGAAAGAATACAGCCAAGAACCGAGTCCTTCTACTCACCTAATTCTATCCATTGAATACTTAAATTCAGGCTCTCTTAAACAAATTTTCAGAATCATATATATGCTCGAAGATCTTATTGAGATGGGCAGTGACGCTAAAATTACTTGGAAATACAATATAGGAGACGAACTAATGTTAGAAAAAGGGAAAGAATTCAAACAATTTCTTGAAATTTTAATTGATCTTGAGGAAATTTAAACCTCAGCGCCTATCACCAATAAATCATCTGTTTGAGGACTCTTTCCTTTCCAATCTAAATGTGATTTTTTAAAAGCAGACTCCTGATTTTCAACGGGTGTATCTTTTAGCTCTAAAATCAATTCTTTAAAACGTGAAATATTATATTTTTCATCTTTTGTGCCTCCAAACTGATCCATAAACCCATCAGAAAACAGGTAGATACGATCACCTTTTTTCACAGCGGTTTCTTGCTCATTAAATTGAATCGTTTTCCCTTTTCGCGTATAACCTCCAATGGTTCGTATATCTGGTTTTAAGGTCTTAATCGTATCGTCTTGAAATAAATATACAGCATTCATAGCCCCAGCCATTATCAAAGATCCTGCATCATGATCTAAGCAACAAATAGAGATGTCCATGCCATCTTGCGCAGCCTCTTGGTTTTGAGTTTGCTGCAAGGATTGTACGATTCCAGCATTGAGTTGCGTCAGAATTTCAGCAGGGCTTAACACACCCTTTTCATTTACAATTTGATTCATCAATGTGTTACCAATAAGAGACATAAATGCTCCAGGGACTCCATGTCCTGTACAATCTATTGCAGCCAATATAGTTTTGTTTTTAACCTTAGAAAACCAATAAAAATCACCACTTACACTATCTAAAGGTTGATAATAAACAAATGAATGCGGTAAAATTGTTTTAATCTGATCTTCTGAGAGCAGGACGGATTGTTGAATTTTCAATGCATAATTTATGCTATCCTGTATTTTTTTATTTTTTTCAGCTAACTCTTTGTTGCTCTTTTTCTTTTGACGATAGGCCAACAATAATAGAATAGCCATGGCTATGAACAGGACTAAAACACCAATAATAGCATATATAAACTTTTGTTGAGCAGCCAATTTATTCTCTTGCTCGGCTATGTAAAGTTCTGCATTGGCCAATTCTCGTTCAGCGCTTTCCAATAATTTTTCCCTAGCCGCAATATTTAAGAAGTCAATTTCACTGACGGCGTTGAGTCTATCCGCATCTAGCTTAGTTCTCTCGGCTTTTATTTTATCTGCAAGTGAGCTAATATCTTCCGTCGTAACATCCGCATGGCTCACAGAGATGCCATTAATAGCGTTCATTCGCTCTTTCGCTGTCAAATAATTCTCAGAGAAACCTTCTGTATCTAGTACTTGTTCTTCAGCAGGATTATTTACAGGCTCATCATGCTCTACGGTTGCTTTTTCGCTTCTTTTTGAATAGATATTAAGACCTTCATTCTTATCTAGTGACAATTGGATCAAGTTGACAGAGGTGTTTTCCTGATCTTTTTTGAACAATCTTTTTTTCTGAGAAAAATAGTGCTCTTTAAATTGAAACTGTTCAGTTGTTTCATTATAGCGAACCTCTCCAAAAGCTTCACCATTGTCCTGGGGTTTATCCGATTCATAATTATTCAAGATAATCTCAATATTCTTTAAGATGAGTCCCCACTCCGCTACTTCTTCAGACAATCCACTTAAATTAATATCAAAGGCACTTGTACCATATCCTTCCTTGCTGTATGTTATTGTATACTTATCGTTTGTTGGAATTCTAAAAGCAAAGTCTCCCCCACTTGAAGATAAAACGGTCTTGATAACTTTATCTTGACTGTTCTTTAATTCTAATTGTACATTCGCCAAACTACCTTCAAGCTCAATGCTTTTATCTTTTTTGAAGATAGATTTTGTATCGTCATACGTGTAGGCAAAAACAGTTCCGTTTAAAACCAACGTTTTCTCAATTCGCTGAGCAATTGAGAATATAGAGGAAGATAATAAAACAATAAGAAGCGTTAATCTCACGTATAGTAATTTGATGGAACACAAAAATAGGAATAAACTACGTCTTTCTACTAGAATTTAAGACAAGCAACTTAATTACCTTTAATAAACAAAGCCACTGCCTCAATATGACTAGTATGTGGAAACTGATCTACTAGCGACAATTTTTTCAACTCATAGCCATACTCCAATAAATCCTTTGAATCTCGTGCTTGCGTAGCAGGATTACAGGAGATATAAACGATTTGTTTCGCATTTAAAGCCATTACCTTTTTTAAGGTCTTTGGTGCTATTCCTGCTCGTGGCGGATCTAGCATTATTGTGTGAATTTGATCTGTAAAGTTGGGATATTCAACTAAAAACTTCCCAACATCTGCGGCGTAAAAGTCTAAGTTTTCGATCCCATTTCGTTCCGCATTTCGTTTGGCATCTTCAATCGCTTCTGGAACAATATCAACACCAATTACTTTTACGCCATCAATTCTATTGGCCATAATTTGACCAATAGTGCCTGTACCACAAAACAAATCCATTAAAAGTTGCTCTTTTAAATCAAACTGTTCTTGTGCATATTCAATGGCCTTATTATAAAGCCGTTCCGCGCTTTTAGGATTAGTTTGGAAAAAGCTTTCCATGCTAATTTCAAATTGCAAATCCAATAATTTCTCCAATACAATAGGTTCGCCGTAAAGCAAACCATTTTCGCCATTTTCTATTTTGGCGCGATCAGCTACATCATCATTTACAGTATGTTGTAAACCTGCAAGACGTTCGCCTAAAAGGCCCACCATAAAGTCTTTAAAGGCTTCTCTGTCGAATTTTTCAAGATCTTGAGAGGAGGTAACTAAATTGATGAGTAATTTATTTACCTCGAATGATTTACGCACGACTAAATGTCTGAAAAATCCTATTTTTTGAGGTGGATGCCAAGCTGGTAATTCAGTTGCCTCTAAATACTGTCTAATTTCCTTTAATTGGGTTTCAAATTCGGCATCAAATAAACCATCAGGTCCATCTAAGTTTTCAACTTTCCACCACGTACCGCGTGTTTTAAATCCTAATGCAAATTGATCGTCTAACTCTTCGTTCGTTTCTAAATCCTGCCGAATGGTAGAAAACGAATATTCCATTTTATTACGGTAGTTGAAAGTTTCTGGCGATTCTAGATAGGTATCAAAAACTTCATCTATGTTTTGAATTTCTCCTATTCTACGATATTGTTCTAATGTGGCCTGCTTTTTATATTGCTGCTGCAATGCAACAGGCAAGGTAATGAAAGGCGCACCTGAGATGGGTTGATACTCCGTTGTCACTTCATCAGGAGAGCGTTCCAACACTTTAATGAGCTTACACTCAGCAAATCTCTTCTTCTTTTTCGCAATCCGCGCTTGTACTTTTTGGCCAGGAATTGTGTTTTGAACAAAAATGACGTATTGTCCATTTTCAGTTTCTTGTTTAGCAATTCCTTTTCCGCCAAAGGCGTAATCCGTTATGGTAATTTCAATTATATCTCCCCTTTTCATGATTGGATATTAGGGCGCAAATGTACGATATTCGAAGCAAATTGTGCAGTTGTTCATAATTAATCGCCTGATTTGAACTCAGACAGGTTTTAATTCAGCCAAAATCAGATATCTTTGCAGTTGCTTACAATTAACCACATGAAACTACAGAATCTACTTTTTATCTTTTTGGCAACAATTCTAATTGCCTCATGTTCCGACAATACCGCAGTAAATGACACTGATCCATTGGCGTGGCAAAACGACTATTCCAAGCAAGAAATCACTATTGAAATGCGAGATGGCATTCAACTTTTTACAACTATTTATAGTCCAAAAGATACCAGCCAAGACTATCCTGTTTTAATGCAGCGAACACCATACAGCTGCTCTCCTTACGGAGTTGACACAATGCCTAATCGCTTGATTCATAATGCAGACTTAGTAGCTTCTGGTTATATTTTTATTAAACAAGATGTGCGTGGAAGATGGATGAGCGAAGGTGAATATGAAAATACCAAGCCACCCTACTCTCTTTTCGATTCTTCGGCAACGGATGAATTAACCGATACTTGGGATACGTTTGAATGGTTGGCCGCCAACTTAAAAAACTATAACGGAAATGCTGGATTATACGGTACGTCGTACCCCGGCTGGACAACTTTGGTGGCCGCACGATCTAATCATCCAGCCATTAAAGCTGTAATTGCAAGTGCACCAGTAACCAATTTTTACTTTGAAGATTTTAATCGTTACGGCTTATTTGGGCTGAATTATTTACCCGTTATTCATGCCTTTGGAACACCACGACCTGGCCCAACAGACACTGCTTGGTATAAAAAAGACAACGAAGCCTATGGGATTATTGACAGCTCAGAAGTATTCCCCGATTATTATGATTTTTTCTTAGATCGCTTCACACTCAATAGTTATTGGGACGTATTAGACTCTTCAGACTTTTTTTGGCAAAACATTCGGGAACATGCAAATTATGATGAATTCCGCCAAATGCGCGATTGGGAGCAATACTATAATGACATTGAATGCCAAGTTATGGTATTAGGTGGTTGGAATGATGAACAGAACCTTTACGGGATCTTAAATTCATTCAAACATATTGAGGAAAACAGTCCTAATGCGAACGCCCAATTTGTAATGGGACCTTGGTCGCATGGTCATCCAACACGTGGCGATAGCGCTTATTATTTGGGCAATGTATTTTATGGATACGATCTTTCAACAGATTTTATGGAGAATGTCGAGTTTCCTTATTTTGAAAAACATTTAAAAGGAAAAGGCGAAGCAGCCGATTTTCAAGTTAAACTATTTGACACAGGTAAAAACGAATGGGCTTATTTTGATGAATATCCTGACAGTACGGGTAAAGAATTGAATTACTTTTTATATGACAATAAAATGAACGCGGCTTATCCAGAAATTGCGAGAGAAAACAACTCTCAAACCTATATTTCAGATCCATTTCATCCGGTTCCAGGGCTTGAAGGAGATGATTGGTACAATATGGCACCGAAACCTTACTTCACTGCTGACCAACGTTATACCCAAAAAAGACCAGATGTATTAACCTTTGAAACAGATCTATTAACAGAAGACATTACTGTTTTAGGCGAGATTAAGGCTTTAATTGATTTCGCTACAGACCACACGGCCGCAGATTTATATGTAAAAGTGATAGATGTATATCCAATGGATCGTTTACCTGAAGACACAGATATAGAAGGTGTTAAAATGAATGGCTATCAACGATTAGTTCGGGCCGGCTATATTAGAGGGCGTTACCGCAACGGATTTGAACAAGGTGAAGCTTTTGTTGCCAATCAAAAAACAACGGTTGAAGTGCCTTTATTGGATGTTTTCCACACGTTTAAAAGTGGACATAAGATTATGATCCAAATTCAAAGCTCAATGTTCCCTATTTTTGATATGAATCCACAGAATTACGTGGAAGATATTTACAATGCGGAAAAAGCAGACTTTGCCGTTGCTATGCATAAGGTGTTTGCTTCTAGTCGAATTGTGTTGCCGATTCATTAGTCGCCAGTCGTTAGTAGCCAGTCATTAGTTTCACTAAGATGGAACACTGAGGTTGCGCGTAGCGCAAGATACTCGCCTTCCTTTGCCATAGCTCCGCGAAGACGAAGAAGTGTGGATTTCGAGGTGTAGGTTTTAAGGTTCTCTATAATACTCTCTAATACTCGTGCCCAACTGCCATATTCCGTCCGCGTTCATATATGGCAACTTTACAATTTTAATAACAATCCTTACATCTCCATTTCCGTTTTTACCAATTAATAGTTTAGTTCCTGCATTGTTGATTATCGCAGGCCCGCTATAGATTGAACAATTCTCTCCTGTTCCAAAAGTCTCAATATCGCATATTTGACCAAATACGCCAGACTCTCCATTGATAATAATATAGTTTTCAACTAATGCATCATCAGGCCCATACGGTAAGGTATGCCATTCCCCTTCAAAATTGGTATCAAAAGAAACCGCCGACTCTTTCTTACAAGAAATCATCAGAATAAATAGAACACAAATAATTCCAATAAATTTCATAGCTATATTAGATCACGATTTTAGATGGGCAAATTACACATTTCTAATTGATAGTTACCCCCATCTATAAAGTCAGATCAACGCATTGATCATTGCACATTGTAAAATGTGATCATAGACTAAACTGATCTTTAAACTTAATCGTTTGTCTTCTCGAAATTTCAACCTTCGTTCCACAACTCAATTCAACCTGCAAACCGCCATTAAACCAATTCTCAATATTCACCACATGGTTCAAATTGATGATATATTTACGGTTCACACGAAAGAACAACTTATCATCTGTCCGTTCTTCCAAACTATTTAAGGACCTTAAAATCAAGGGGCGAAACTTATCAAAATGCACTTTTACATAATTCCCTTCCGATTCGAAATAACGAATATCATCTACTTTTATAAACCAAACCTTATCCCCATCCCGAATGAGAACAGGATCTCCCGATTTTAAAACAGACGCATTTTCAACACTTTTAGGAATTTGATTCTCTTCCATTAAACGATTATAGACCTCATCTAAGCGATCTGAATCAATTGGTTTCATGAGGTAATCGAATGCATTTACTTCAAAAGCACGCATGGCGTATTCATCATAAGCCGTAACAAAAACCGTACGCGGTGGATTTTTAATACTGCTCAATAAGTCCAAGCCATTTTCGCCAGGCATTTGAATGTCCATAAAAACCAAATCAGGAGAGTCGCGTTCAATCGCTTCTCTCGCTTCAATTGCATTTTTATACTCTCCTATTATTTCCAGTTCTTTATAACCAGACAGAAGTGATTTTAATTCTTCCCGCGCTAAGCGCTCATCATCTACAATTATGGTTCTCATTTATATGTAATATTAATTTTAACGACTACCTCATCATCAATTTGCTGAATTGAAAAATGAGCATCTTTACCGTACAATATTGCCAGGCGCTTTTTTGTATTAGAAATCCCAATTCCTGCTTCACTATCTGCTGAAGTTAATTGGCCAGAATTGCTCACAGTTATTTCAAGGGTATCTGCCATTTTTTTAGTAATAACACGCACAACTCCACCATCAATGGCTTGAGAAATACCATGTTTAATCGCATTTTCAACCACGGTTTGAATCATTAAGGGCGGTATTTCTAAGGACAATGTATCCTGAGCAATTTGAAAATCAGTTTGTAAACGTTCCTCAAAACGCACTTGTTCTAAATCCAAATAAATTTTAACCAAATCTAATTCCTCTTTTAAAGGAATAACACGCAATTTACCTAGGCTAATGGACTTGCGCAAAAGCGCTGAAAGTTGGGTAACTGAAGTTTTCGCTTGATCAGGATTTAAGCCAATTAAAGCGCGAATTGAATTTAACGAATTAAATAAAAAGTGCGGATTTAACTGCGCACGAAGATTTTTGAGCTCAATTTCATTTTTGGAAGCTTCCCACTTTAAGTTTAAAATTTCTTGTGCTCTAGACTTTTCCACAATTGCAAAAACATAATAGAAGCCACTCCATAACAAAAATAGGATAATCGATCGGGAGACACCGAATAAGAAAGTACCCCATTGAAATGGTTCATCCTGTTCTTCAGGGTCGACTAAGAAGTCAATTTCAATTAGCTCTTCGAAAAAAAACTGAAAAGTTTCCATGGTAAAACCTGCGACTATTGCTAGAAACAAAGTGATTAAGATCAGCTGATTAATTGGTTTCGACAATAATGATTTTTTAATTATCACATATCGAATACCATGTGAAATCATAATTGCCGCAAGTATTAACAAAGCGGCGTAAATGTATAAATTAAGGGTAGAGATGAAAGCCTCTGTAGTGAATAAGAGTAAGATTGAGAATAAAAAGTAGGTTGTCCATCCTGCAAACTGAACTCCCCAATATAACAGCTTCTTTCTTTCCATAAATTAAATCTATGAAATAAAGTCTGAAAAGTGTCTTAAAATAATTTCTAAGGATTAAACTGTGGTACTAACTATCCTTTTTTAAGGATGAAAGGATTATACGTTAAAACGGAAGTGCATGATATCTCCATCTTGCACAATGTAAGTTTTACCTTCAACACGTAACTTACCAGCATCTTTAACAGCCGCTTCTGATTTCAACTCAATAAAATCACCATAAGTCATTACTTCAGCACGAATAAATCCTTTTTCAAAATCTGTATGAATAACTCCGGCTGCTTGAGGAGCAGTAGCGCCAATAGGAACTGTCCAAGCGCGCACTTCTTTTACACCAGCGGTGAAATAAGTTTGAAGATTTAATAAGCTATAAGCAGAACGAATTAAACGATTCACACCAGCTTCTTCTAAGCCCAATTCATCTAAAAACATTTCGCGTTCTTCGAAAGTATCAAATTCTGCTATGTCAGCTTCAATTTTTGTTCCAATTACTAATACCTCTGCATTTTCATCAGCAACCATTTCTTTTACCTGTTCAACATAAGCATTTCCTGTTTTAACAGAAGCCTCATCAACATTACAAATATATAAGACTGGTTTCGTTGTCAACAATTGCATATCCTTTGAAATCGTTTCTTCAGACTCATTGGTTATCTCAACTGTACGAGCAGATTTACCTGCTTCTAAAGCTTCCTTTAATTTTAGACAAAAATCATATTGTCTTCCAATTTCTTTGTCACCGGACTTAGCAGTTCTATGTAAAGATTTAATTTTACTTTCAACCGTTTCTAGATCTTTCAACTGTAATTCAAAATCAATGACCTCTTTGTCACGAACTGGATTCACAGAATTATCAACGTGGATAATATTGTCGTCATCAAAACATCTTAATACGTGGATAATAGCGTCCGTTTCACGAATATTTGCCAAAAATTTATTTCCAAGACCTTCACCTTTATGTGCGCCTTTAACTAAACCTGCAATATCTACAATTTCAATAATTGTGGCTTGCACTTTTTCTGGATTAACAATTGCTTCTAATTCAGCAAGGCGGCTATCAGGAACTGTAATTACACCTACATTTGGTTCAATCGTGCAAAACGGAAAGTTTGCAGATTGTGCTTTTGCATTTGAAAGACAGTTAAACAATGTTGATTTACCTACATTCGGTAGACCTACGATACCACATTTTAAAGCCATGTTTTGAATTTTTAGGCAAAGATACTGCTTTGGTTGAATTTGTTATTATTGGATGGTGATTTTATTCAAATTCGGTTTTAGGAATTAGACATTTAGTTCTGTCAACACAAGTCGACAGTTTTGAAATATCAATAATTTAGATTGGAAATGTTTTTTGAAGTTCTTTGAATAAAAACATCACCTTTTCAATAGTTTCAAACATTAGTAAACCATCATTTTTTTGAAATGATTCCGCAGATAATCGAACAGTTCTGTCAACGAAATTTTCACTTTCTTATTTACAGCATTGTTTTGTTTGATTAGAGATAACGTTTAGTATATGAAGCGTTGGGCGTTTATAAGCACTTCATTTTCGGTTTATCACTATCTTTATTTATAAGCACTAAATTAGATTTAAACACTTATTTCCCAATGATTTATATACATTGTTAGGTGCTGGCTATTATCATTTTCCGATTAATTTTTCAATATATTTTGAAGTTCCAAATTCAAAATCTGTAACTTTTTTTCCGAAAAATTGAGTGTAATTATTTATCAAATCAACATAGGTTTTTGGATTGTTTGGGTCTTTAAAATTCACAATTTCAATCTCTGTATCTTTATCTACCATTCTGGATAAAAGTTGTCTCATTTCGAAATCCGCTTGAGGTAAAGAATAACCAATAAACACAATTTTTTTTGCTTCTGATAATTCTATTCCTGCGTTTTGCCATATAATCTTATATTGAGGATTTGATAAATCTTTTAAATAAGTTGGCATAATAAGGTTTGCTTTTAAATAATGAGCATTTAGTTTTCCAAAATTATCGTCACAATGTCTACAAGTTGGTTTGTTTATATTTCCAAAAGGGTTCATTGCAATTTTTTGATTAAACTTGACATATATTCTTTGACACTTGGGGCATTGCAACCAATTCAATGAACCGTGAAGTTTTAAAAGTTTGACATTAAATCCACCTTTTCCGAGAATTTCCAAACCTGGTTTTACACTTTCATCACTTTTATCATATGAACTTACATAACAACAATAATCAACAACTGCTAAATCATCTTTGATATTGATTTCGTTATAGATTGAATTATCGAGAAGTATATCCCAATTAGTGCTGATTACCGAAACAGGGTCTAATTCCCTATATTTATTTTTTCTACTACGAGAGGCATTCACAAGGTATTTTGCAAAGGTATTTATATATTGCTTTTCAGAATTTTCAAGAAGACATTGAAGTGTTAATCCAATTAATTCAAAAACTAACTCTCTTTTCTGTACAAGATCCTGAACACTGAGATTTTTAAATGAGATATTATTTGAAATGCAACTATCAATAGGTGTAAAAATGTCTTCTAAAGGAATAGTTTCTTGTAAATTTTCGGGGATATTCATAGTTTCAGATAAAAACTTTTTGAATTCCTTGATTTTATTTTCTTTAAAAGTCTCTGGACGAGATTTATGAATTTTAAATATTTCGCTTACAAGTTTTTCTTGAGAAGGTGCATTTGCTTCAACTGAAAAACCTGCTCCAACTATATATACTATTTTTGATTTTTTCCTTTTTTCCATTTAATTTTTGTTGAATTTTGGTCTTGAATTCTCAGATGTCTTTTTTGCTTGCACCTAACATTGAAGCAAAGATAGCGTTAGCGTCGTTTGCTTCGATTCAGGATTGAAGATATACATTATTAATATATCTGATTGACAAATCGGAGTAAATGATCTTTGATGAGTGTTAACTTCAGTTTTTT
>WTCE01000115.1 GCA_013138735.1 Crocinitomix sp.
TCCCGACAGCTCTGTTCTGTTGGGAAATCTGTCACAAATTCAAGTATAGTCATTCCTTTTTTTCTATAAATGAACAAACTCAATACGTAATCTATTTACGTTCTGGTATAATTGCGACGAATCAATAATTTATCTAATAATTCCATATTTATTTTATTTATGCTGTTTTGTTTTTATTATTTTCAGTAAGGATTTCAATCCAATGATTCAACATCTCTTTCAATTGAAGTACTTCTGATAATTCGATATTATCATTCAACAGAATCTTGAGTAGTTGTTCAGGAATTGGTTTGGCTTTATCTTTTAAGCGCTTCCCTTTGCTCGTTAATTGGACAATAACACTCCGTTCATCTTCAGCGGATCTAGTGCGTTTTATCAGTTCAAATTTCTCCATGCGTTTTAACAAGGGGGAAATGGTATTGGTGTTCAAGAGCAATTTTTCTGTAATTTGATTTACGGTAAGTTGATCGTTTTCCCATAGTACCATAAGCACTAAATATTGAGGGTAAGTTATCCCCATTTCATCTAGAAATGGTTTGTACGCCTTCGTGATCAATCTAGACGCTGAATAGATAGGGAAGCAGACTTGATTGCTTAATTGTAAGTTGTCCATTATTTTTTAGATTGTTTTGTTCTCCAAGATCTCCATGCGCCTGATGACCATAAAGCCCATACAATAAGAACAGGTTGAAAAAATAAGCGAATTAATCTTGCATTGTCTGAGTCTAATGCTCCAAAGGCATCTTTGCTACCCAAATATTGGGCAATATTACCGGGGAATATTAAAACAAAAAACAGGGCCAATGCCCACCCGAATTTTGCACGCTGATTTTTCCAGAGCGCCAAGCCAAGTCCTAAAAGCATTTCTACAATACCTGAAAGTATCACCACCAAATCTTTACTCAATGGAACCCAGTCCGGAACCTGTGCTTGAAAGTCGACTCTATTGAAAGTAAGGTGGCTAAACCCAGCATAAACCATGAAAATGGCCAATAGAATTCTGAATATGTTTTGTAGCAGTGTTGTTTTTACTTCTTTACTCATTATATTTCATGTTTAACGCAAGCGATTATATCGTACGCGATACAAATGTAATGCTATTTAATTTAGATTGCATCTTATTATTGAAATTTTAATGTAATAATCCACTTTAAGTCATAAAAAAAGCGAATGAGCTATAGCCCAATTCGCAATTGATTAAAAATGTTTTGTTCTTTCTTGCCGGAATTACTATCGGTTTTTACCCAATCCTTTTAATCCTTACTCGCTTTTTCTTTGGTTCAAGTACTTTTTACGTTATGTCAGTATAATACCTAGGATCAAAATGACACAGCCAATTATTAAAAAATTGAGTTGTGATTTACGAATTGATGTCTTATTCATTTTAACTACTAAAAAATTGATAAAACTATGCAAAGGTATTGTTACTATAAGCGCATATGGACTAAATACTAATAGAAGACTGAATCCAATATGAACCGCACCAGCCGTAACTCTTTCTAAGGCTCCCCAAAAAGGAGTGCTAGGTGCTAAGGACTTGTCCATTCCCATTTGTTTCATGAGATTTTTTGCTTCTATTGCTTTAGCATCTGTTTTTTGTTCAAGTACTCCTATCCCAATGATTTGAATTAGCCCGTATACTATTTCAATCATTGCCCATCCAAGCCCAACTGAGTAGGCATTAGGAGCGTTAAGTCCAATTATTAGAAGCAGAACTAATCTCGTGACTTCTTCAGTTGGCCCAGAAAACCCAACGATCAGTTTGTTAGACTTTTTTTGCTCAAATTTTTTCAATTTTACAAAAAGAATTACCGGTAGCCTTAAAAGTAAAGCCACCCACCAACCTAAAGCACCTAACAAAACAGCGTTGTAATCAATTTTAATATCGATAAAATGAGCTAGAAGGAAAAATGGTAGTGGGACCAGAAAGTATAATGGTGCTGCCCAAAGTATATTTCGAATATAAGGCGTTAGTTTAATTTTTGATTTCATACTGCTGAATGTTCTTGGCTTAACTGATTTTATAGCCTAAGTCCTTATTAGTATAAACATCACTCTTCCTTAAATCTATTTCAAGAACAGGGATTATTGACACTCCAATAAAGATAAGAATAAGAATCAAAATGCTTCAAAACTCATTCAAAATGATCCATACCTTAATCTTGTTTCACATAAGTATAATCCCGTTTGTCAAAAACAACCTCCTTAACAAGTGTCAATGTCTCTGCTAAATTCTCTAAATTTTCAACAGATAAATAGCCATGAGCTGGCGTAATAATAATCCTTTTTGGCTTTTTTGGGGAGAGGTTGATGCATACATTTGCACTGTCTATATGTTCTAAAAATGTATAGTTTTTTTTGAGTGTTGCGATTAATTCCTTTGCCCCAGTGAACTTATATTGTTGGTCAATGGTTTCTTGTAGCGAACCATGTTTGCCATAAACAAATATTCTATACATTCTACTCCAATAAGAGCGTGGGAAAACTAATAGCTCGGTCTCAAATGCTTGCTCTAAAATCAGTTGCATTCGAAACACTCCAGAAAATGAATCTGCACCACCAACTTCGCTTATAGAAACAGCAATTTTGTTTCCTTTATAGCGCATTTTTCCACTTTGGGCTTGCGAAGTGATTTTACCATTTGGTGTATGCGCAGATTTTTCCTCCTCTTCAAAATAGATGCCATTATACTTCGTAATAAATGTTTCTATAATATTCATTTAAGTCAATCGTAAATTAGGTAGATTGTTTTGAAAATGGACATTTGCGCATGATAGTAAGCTATTACTTAGGCTTTTTGTTGGTTGAAGTCTTAGATTTACTTTCTTGCAACCACGTCTGGTTTTCGTTCATGATGATACCTTCTAGTTTTTGAATCCATTCAAGTTGCTCTTCTTCATCTAATCTGTCTGCCATCAGGGTTAAAACAAATTTTTCGGATTTCAATTTTTCACTTGTTGTTCTGTACAATAACCATTTTTGGTAGAAGCCAAAGAGGTTCAACATACCCGTAATAACGGTAATTAAAACGCCCATAAATCCAATGGAGTATTTTAAAATGTCAAAATCCTTTAATGGTTCATCAAAAGAGGTTAAGAAAGGAATGAGTGTTGAAATGATCAGTATGAAAATATTTCCCGCAAAGAAATATCTTTTATAAGATTTTGACTTCTTGTCGTACCATTTTACTTGGGGGTCAATGCGTTCTTTAATGTAAGTATTTAAATCCATAGCTAAATTATTTCAATGTTTAGGTGTGCTGCAAAAATCAATTTGTTGTTAGGTGGTGTTGAAGCAAATCTTTGCGAGCAGGGTGATTCGTTAAAATTTCAATCTTCGGCAATATAACAAAAAGGTTTTAGAATCGATTATTGTGAGACAAGCAGATAGTATCCGTCCAAATCTCTAAGAGCAAATTCCTTTTGACCTGAACTCTCATTTAATTGGGGTTCAAATTCAATTGTGGTTCCTTGTAGTTTAGCTTTCTCCCAACATTTTTCAAGATCCTGCACTTTCAAATAAAGAATTAAACCATTGCCATTATTGGTTGCTGATTTGGTAAGGGTTGGATGCTCATGTTCACCCCAAACGTGCAAATTTAGAATGAAATTACCGGCATTATCTTGCAGCATCTCAAAGGTATCTCCGCCATGCGCACTCTTAAGTCCAAAAACTGCTTGATACCATTCAGAATTTTTTTAAACGTTTTCTACGCCTATAATTGGTTGAATTTTAATCATATTTGAATTCGTCTGAAGGGTTAAAGCTCTTAGACATCAACTTCCTCGTTGAGGTTTGTGTTTTCAGGTTTAGGCGGATAAATTTTTGAAACGATATACCCTACAATCATTGCTAACGCAAAAGACGGCGCTAGGACATCTAACTGTTCTAAATACTCCGCTATCGCATCTATCCTAGAAAACACAAACTTGAACAATATGACGGATGTAAACCCTGTTATCATAGAAGCGATTGCGCCTTGTTCTGAATAGCCTTTCCAAAAAAGAGATAGGATAATTACAGGACAGAAAGTAGCAGCAATGCCGGACCATCCAAAAATCATAATCCAGAAAACTTGCCTATCGGGATAGAGGTTGTATAATAAAATGGCAATTCCAAGTGCGGCCAAAGCCATGCCAACTGTCACAAATCTTGAGAATGTTGTTAAGTCTTTATCTTTTAAATGAGGTCTGAAGATCTTCTGATAAAAGTCACGAGTAACAGCGCTTGAAGCCAAAATAAGAAGTGAGTCAATTGTTGACATAATAGCTGAAAGTACAATAGCAATGAAGATAGCAACTAGAATTGTTGGTAAGAATTCATGTGTCATCATACTTAAGACATTTTCACCTCCAGTTCCTAAAACTGCTTCAGGATCCTGTCCTTCACTCGTAAAATAAATTCGAGCAAGAATACCAATTGTAACTGCAGCAGCATCTGTGACGAGGGTAAATAATAATGCGACCCATTTTCCTTTATCAATTTCATTTTCGTTTTTAATTGACATGAATCGAACATAGACTTGCGGAGAACCTAAGAAACCGAGTCCAATCATTGAGAAACCTAAAATTGTAAATAGGTTCATCCAGCCGTCGTCGCTTCTTCCCATTACTTGCGTAAGGGTAGGGTCAATAGCGTTCAGTCCATCAGTAATTCCAGTGCCATGATCCATAGAGAACCAGATAACAATTGGCAGTAAAACCAAGCCGAAAAACATTAAAACGCCTTGGAACATATCAGACCAAACCGCAGCTACAAATCCGCCAATAAAAATATAAAGTAGAACAATTGCGAACCCAACTAGCGCACCAATTTTATAGTCAATATTAAGCATAGATTCGAAGGCGATTCCCGTGACATCCATTTGGGATGCGACATAAATGACAACGAAAACAACCAGCACAGATGCCGCAATGATACGAAGCGTATTGGTGGATGATTTAAAATGACTTTGCAAATAATCAGGGATTGTAATGGAACCGTACCTATCGGACCGCCTTTTAAAGCGCTTGGCCATGAATTGCCAGGAAATAAGTACGCCAAGTAATTCTCCAACAACTACCCAATAGCCGGAATAGCCAGCCATGGCACCCATCCCGGTAAGACCAATCAACAGCCAACCCGATTCGCCAGTTGCACGTGCCGAAAAAGCAACCGCCCAAAAGCCCATATTTTTTCCGCCCACATAATAATCACTCATGCCTTTAATTCGGCGAGAGGCGAGAATTCCAATGAGAAATAAGATGCCCACATAAACGGCGAGAACTGCTATTTTTATTATAAAATCTTGGTCTTGCATAATGTTTGCTCTTCGTTATTCGCTTTCAATTCCATTGTAAGATGAAAATCTCAATAGAATTGCTGAAATTTGGATTTTAAATATGGCGCAAAATGCTTAAAAAAATGAAATAAATTGCAATTTTTAAGCAGAAATCCTTAAGAAATAGCTGAAAAAAGGATAAAAATGACTAAATTTGCATCACTCGATTGATTCGATAATTCATTTGAATTGATTAGTTGAATTTGGGGATTGACCTTGGATTTGTACATTGAATGAACAAAAAGAGATAAACCATTTTGACTTCTACCGAACACACCACAGAAACATTCCAATCATTAGATGAACTAGTTTCCGCCCTATCAGAAGGGGAGAGGACGACCTACGACAACATAATACGTTCAACAAACTTGCCAAGTAGCATTTATGAAAATTTTTGCTCATGGTCTGATAAATCATACACTCGAAATTGTATAATTGACACCGAAAAATTTGAATTGATCCTACTTTGTTGGGAGCCAGGACAAATGACTCCAATTCATGATCATGGTGGGGAAGAGTGCTGGGTGAAAGTTATCTCAGGTGAATTTAGAGAAACAATTTACCAAGAAAATGAAGCAGGAGAGCTTACTGTTGTTAAATCAGCCGTAGCAAAAACGAACGACATTACTTATATGATAGATTTTATGGGCTTCCATAGTTTAGAAAATCTGTCGAACGAAAGAAGTATGTCATTGCATCTTTATGCAAAACCAATTCGGAGTTGCAATTCGTATGATGCCATTTCTGGAGAATTCGTCAATAAAGATTTAGTCTATAATACGGTCTCAGAATTCGGGACAAAATAAAATAATAAAATTACATGTCTGATATTAATAGTGATTTAAGCTTATTCAATGAACTTGTTGAAGTCTTGCTTAAGGAAGAAGAGAAGCATCCAGTAGCGGATCGAATTGAGTCTGATAAACTGTATGATTCAATTGATTTGTCATTGAATGAAACAGGAATGGTGGATGATGCTTTTAAAGCAGTGCTTCAAGACGTGATCGTATCAACTCCAAAAACGGCAACGAACTTATTCTTTAACCAACTTTTTGGAGGAAGACAAAGCAAAGCTGTTTTAGGGGACTTATTGGCCGTTATGTTAAATAACAGTATGTATACCTACAAGGTTGCAGGTCCTCAAGTTGGAATTGAGCAAGAAATTATCAGACAATCTTGCGATCTAATTGGATATGGATCAGAAAGCAATGGTACTTTCCCAACGGGAGGTTCAATGAGTAATTATATGGCTTTGGTGATGGCGCGTGATGCTAAAGATCCTGATTGTAGAAATACAGGAATGTCAAAACCATTGGTTGTTTATACTTCTAAGGAATCACATTATTCAAATGCCAAGAATGCAAGTTTTGCAGGAATCGGCAGAAACAATCTCCGTTATATTCCTGCAGATTCAGTTGGGCGAATGATTCCAGCAGAATTAGAAAAGCAAATCATTAAAGACATCAATGACGGATTTATTCCGACTTATGTAAATGCGACAGCAGGAACAACTGTTTTAGGAGCTTTTGATCCAGTTGATAAAATAGCAGATATAACTGAAAAATATAATGTTTGGCTGCACGTTGATGGTGCGTATTCAGGAAGTGTCATTTTTAGCGATAAGTATAAACATCTTTTAAAAGGGATGGAACGATCAGATTCTTTCAGTTATAATGCGCATAAAATGCTAGGCACGCCAATGACGTGTTCGCTCATTTTAGTGAAAGATAAAAAGCAGTTACACGATTCGTTTAGTAATGAGGCTGATTATTTATATCAAACAGATGGTGATGATTTCAACTTGGGAAAAACTTCTTTCCAATGCGGAAGAAGAAATGATGCACTTAAATTCTGGACGCTTTGGAAATCTGTTGGATCGAATGGTTTAAAGCAAATTATAGATCAGCAATTTGATTTGGCAGACGTGGCGAGAGATTACGTAAGCAATAATCCTGATTATACCTTATACAGTTATGATGAATCTATTTCGATCTGTTTCAATTATAAGAATATAGATCCTATAGCGCTTTGTACGGCTTTGTACGAGCATCAAGAAACGGTTGTAGGCTTTGGTTCTTTTAACGCCGATACTTTTATTCGCTTAGTGACAATTAATGCCACTAATTCTAAACAAGATATTTTGAATTTCTTTAAAGTAATGGAGGATTTTGTAGCGAAGACACCTAATTTGACAAAAGTAAAGGAAGAGATTAACGGATAGCAAGATACTATTCAGAGCTAGCAGCTTCATTTGCCGCTAAAAGCAAGTCGCAGAGTATTTGATTCGTTTTTATAAGCATTCTGTCATTGTCTTTTTCTCTTTTCGCTAAAGCAAAAACGCCCTGCGCCTTATTTATGTTAGATAGCGTATATCCATTTAGTTTCAAAGAAATTGTCGATAAGTCAATTAAATAAAGTTCATACGTGTTGAACTTAAAAAAAGCGGTATTGCTTTTTTTAAGTTGAACGTCTATATAGTTATAGACAATTATGAAGTTTTTTGTAGAAAAACAACCTTCTACTTTCTTGGTGTCACGCATTTAGTCTTTGTTTCAAAATCAATATTGGCATTCGTAAAAACTACAATATATAACAAATACCTTTATTTTTCTTTATACTTCCCTCACTCCTAGCTGATTTAGTGAATTTTGGTGTTTTCAGTTTGTTCCAATCGAATCTGATGGATCTCCTTGTTCTGAAAGAAGACTATGGGTTCTATCAGTTGTTTTCTACTTGAAGGATGCCCTTGTTTTTTAAAATAATCCGTATCTCTTTTCGACGGTTCTTATGCCTTTTTTTGGAATTTGAATAGAGATTGAAACCGCACCCGTTCTGCCATTAATCACTGTTATTATTTTAAGGTAAGGGTCTATCACAGCTCCAGCTTGTTCAATTTTTTTCTTGTATTTTTTGAATTCCCTTTGGGTTCTTCTTGATGCTGGAAAAATGCAACCCATTGGATAAGAGTAAGTTTGCGGTAGTACTTCTTCAAATTTGTCATAAACCCATTGTTCAGAAATGTATTCCTCCCAATAATTACACGAGAATGACGAAATTTCTGCATAGTTATTAAAACTATAACCTCGTTTCGCTGTTTCTTCCTTTTTTGCAGGAAAACAATACTCTTCATAAACATAAATAGTTGAATCAGTTAGGTTAAACTCTTCCGTGAGTATTATATAATCATAATTCAAGGAATCTATCCGTTCATTTAAGATCGTTTTTCTGTTGTTAATAATTTTTTGAAAGAATAAGACGTGTGTCTTAGAGATTTTTGTTTGCTCAAACAGTTCTTCTATTAAAGCATTCGATTGGTCATGCCAATTGGTAGCTATATTTTTATTCGTATCTGAACGTAACTTTTCAGCATCAATACGCCGTTCAATTTCATTTTCGATATTAACTCCTTGATTATTCCAATAACCATAATCTCTTACAATTGTCCATCCGTCATATTCAATTTTACTTTTCAACTGACCGTTTTCGTGCCATTTGTTCCAAATACCTGTTCTCTTATTTTCTGAATAATATTCTTTTCTTTCTATTCCTCCTGAGGTATGCCAGAATATTTGTTCGCCATTTTTATTGCCATCAATCCAATTTAAGATGCAAATTTTGTTTCCATTCTTATCCCACGTTGTATATGTACCATTTTTTCTACCGATACTATAGTATGCTTCAGATGTTAACTGACCATTGGAATGGAAGGACTTTTGAATTCCGTCCATCTTTCCATTTTTAAAATTGTATACCTGATTGATAACGCCATTAGAATAATGGCAATTCCAAGTTCCGTTCTTAGGTTGGTCAACGCAATTATAATGAGGGATTATTTGTTTGGCGGTATCAACTTGACCGAAGCTAATCAGTCCAGAATAAACGAGGAAGAATGTGCAGAAGAGAAACTTTTTCATTTGACTTAATTATTCTCAATGTCACTAATATGATGCTCTAAAGCTTTAACTGAAATTTGAATTTCCCAAATTAAAAAAACCAAAGAAAGTACTAGTAGAATAAGTGCTAAACCAAATGTCCAAACCGCAATAGTTGGCTGTTGAATATAAATTAAGAACATAGTCAATACACAAAACAGCAAACTGCTAATCCCTAAAAGCTGCATAGATCGGGTTAAATATAAGCGTTGTTTTATATTTTCAATTTGAGCTTTTAAAACGGTATCTTTTTCCTTTTTATACTTATCGTGCAAGTTTCGTATTACAGCTGCATAAGCTAAAAATCGATTGGTATAAGCCAACATAATTAAAGAGATAGCTGAAAATAATAGCGCCGGAGTTGTTAAGGTAAGTTCTTCCATGAATAATCGGTTTTAATCGTGTATAACAATAAAGCAAACATAACATTAGTAATCTTTACTTCAATTAGGATGAAGCTTTCTTAAATTGATCATCTAAAAAAATAAGCAATAGACTTAATTTAGAACAGCAGCTAAACGTAAAAAAAAATGAGTGATTCTCACCAACTCCAACAAAGTTAAATACTCGCAACAAAGTCTGCGAACACTTTTTTGTGAAGCTCCAAATCCATATTAGCAGAAAGGGATACTCGGGCAATATAATCTTTGTCGCCTTCTTTGGTAGTTCCTTGTGTAGATGTTGCAGGGATCGTCCAGTAACATCCTTTTAACTGACCATAGCTAACACAGTATTTACTTTCATTTGGAATCTCAGTAATCATTAAATTGATCAACTTAAGATTCAAATCTCTCTTATAAGTTTCTCTTTCTTCATCAGTATTTCCTTTAGTAGGAAGATCTAATGAAAACACAGATGGCGTAAATCCTTCTGCTGCTAACTCTTCTGAAACAAAATTGATTTTAGCTGCGGGTAGCGTCTCCTGGATGAAGTTTACAAACTCGCGCGTATTCACGTAAGCATCTTGGATTCTTTGCTTCATTGACGGCAATTGTTTTGCCAATAATTCCATTTGAAGATCTGTAGCTTCATTATCACAAAGTCTTAAATGCAGATCTATTTTTTCTATCAAGCTTTCAGCTCTTTTATTTCCTAAACAGTAACCTGCAGTGCATAATCCGCCACTTGGAAATTTTGAGCCACTTGCAAATGAGATGGTTCTAACAGTTGAAAGTATGTCGGCATCACCTAAAAAATGAACGTTTGGACAAAATGTTTGATCCAAAATAAAAACAGGATCAATAGCCACTTCACCACTTGCCGTTTTGCGCTCTTGACTCAAAACATCTCTCAATTTCTCAAGGTCCGGAACTTCAACTCTAGGGTTTGTTGGGATTTCAGCAATGATATATGGGACAGCATCTTCTTGCGCAATTTGATCTAAAACGATATCAATACTTTGAACCATATCATGATCACCATCTACTGGTAAATCTACCACTTGAACATTATCAAGACAAGCAGCCACTCGTCTTGCTTGGTCATTTGTTCCACCATAACAATTTGGAGGAACAACAATCTTGATGGCTTTTCCTTTATGGTTTTCAACTGCATTGTGAACTAAACCCATTAAAATGGCATATTGAACAGATAGTCCGCTTGAAGCAACTAGTGCATTTGTATCTGTACCGCAAACCTCATTGATAGAAGCTATTACAGAAGCTTTATTTGCAGCAAAATTCTTATGTTCGATATGACCAGCAGACTTCTCTACTAGCATCTTTAAAGCGGCAAAAGAGTTAGATGGGGTCATTGCAATTGTTTCTCTTCTTCGCACGTGTTGAATGTCTGAGATATAACTTTCATTCTCCTCTCCATTCACTAATAACATACTACCGAGCTCAGCATGGACATTGATATAAAAATCAATATGTGGGTTGAGATCAATATGAGCAATTTCAGTTTTATCTGAAATGAAAATGGTACTTCCATTCTCCCCATGGCTATCGGGCTCAGAAATAGCTGATACGTGATCAACTTGCTTTAAATCAAATTTATAACCGTAAACATCTTTTAATACCTCAACGTCAAATGAAGCAGGTAATTCACCTTTATATGTGATTAGTGTCTTTTTATTATCTAATAAATTTTTTCTTAGAATTGCCAAAACTGGAACCGTTCGTGATGTAAAACTGATTACATTTTCTACTTTTAAATCATGTGATTTAGCAATTACCCATTCTAGGATACAAGATAATGGATGGCCTAATCGAATATAGTCGAATGCAGTGGGTAATTCATTGAGCGCTGATGCTTCAGAATTATTGGAATTATACAAGGTTTCAAACTGTTCTAAGAATTGAGTTTTAGCCAATTTTTCATCATAAATATCTAAGCGGTGGGTTGTTAGACGCAACCAGTCAGTTGGCATATTTTCTAATACAGCCTTAATATAATTCAACATTTTATCGTCTTCCATAACTTTCACCTTTAGATAGGCTCGCAATATACATTAAATCCATTTTTTTTAAAAGACTTATGAGACGTTTTGTGTTCTGGCAGAGTTTTTTTGCCACATTGATCAAGTCCCCACGCTGCAGCACGAAATGTAATTCGACGAAGCCAATCCTTTCTTGTGTGCGGGAAAGCAATAAAAAAAAGCCACATTAAAGCTGGAAGGAATTTTTATTAGAAACATAGAGGAGTGGCAAATAAAAGTTCAAATGTAAAGCACAATCAATTTTGGAGACACGACAATAGACCTATCGAACTGCGGAGTAATAATGTGATTTCTCAAAAAATTAGGTACATTCACAATAGTCCGGTTGATGAATATATGTTTTTAAACCTCAAGATTATCGGTATAGCAATGTCGTTGAATACAGCTTGGAAAAAGGTTGCTTGATAAGGATATACTTGCAAGTGTTTGATAATTAGCTTTCACGCGATTCGTGCGATAGCGAGGAGTTTTGAAGCTTATATAGAATTATCAAAGTCTACTGCCTAATGGAATAAATGAAAATGAAGTATAATTGGTTAATTAAATTATATCCTCTAGGGATGTTACTAATATTGATTGCTTGTTCTGAAAACGACAAATTGGAGTTTGAGTTTCTTTCACCAGACAAGGAATGCGCCGAAATGAAGTGGCACCAAATAGAGGAAATGAGTGTAGGACTTTCGGTTAAGTGTTTTGAAGCAAAAAATGGAATTGAAGTATGTTTGGATTATGACGAATTTGAGGGTGAAATAATTTCTGAAACATGGTACTTTTACGATCTATACGAATCGCACTCTGAGGGTATTTTAAAGTTTTTTGATCGAAGGTCAAATTATAGCATTCATTCATTAAAAATAGTCTCTTGCTTCAATGATGATTTTGATTACGGTGACTCGAATTCGCAAAATTTTATTTTAAGAAATAGTTCAGAAAAAGGGATTTTGTTTGACTGTTATATCTCGCGCATAGTTAAAAACCAACGCTATCGTTTGAGTGTTGGGCATGTTTGGTAATGAAGGTCTTGACAAAATACACAGCAACCGTAAGATTGTATCTTGTGATTTGGTAAAATGATAGGAATGGTTTAAGGTAAGACGAGGCTACCGCACGAATCCTTTCCTGTGTGTGGGGAAGCAATAAAAAAACCAAGTAAAAGCAGGAAGAAATTTTATTTGATGTGCTCGTACTTGCAAGAATTAACAATTAGTTTTCACGCGAAGGGATTCGCGCGATAGCGGGGCCCCAAACGTGCATTTGCGTGCAAAACTGAGCAAAGTGTAACACCATTTTGTAACACCAATGAACCTCTTGTTTTGTATCGCTACAGGTTTAACTTGAATTATAGATTTGTATGAAATTCAGGCGAATACTTTTATGAAAACGAGTTTGTTATTCAATATATTCCAACTTTCTAACTGAACTTCTAGTCATAAATCAAAATAAGTAATCATAAACTACTGAAGCTTGGATAATGACTTTTAAGATGTAAGCGCTTCATCCTGAGTTATTTATCTCCTACTGAATGTTCTGACAACCAAAATTCTAATCAAACTCAACCTTTGTTAATTTTTTAACGTATTTAATAGAAATGAAGTGAGCGTTAAGTGTATATACTGAAACATTGCTTGGTAAATATACGTAAAATTGTATGCGGTATTTACGCAATTGAATTAACCCAAAATTATTTAACATGGTTCGAATTGTTCTTTTGGATAGTAGAAAACTATTTAGAGTTTCACTTAAAAGTTTAATCAGCAGCTTCACGAATTGCGAAGTTGTATTAGATATCTCCTCTTTAAAGGAGGTGCCAAAAGATTACGATTTTAAAAAAATTCATTTGGTAATTATTGACCCCGCTTCAATCAAAGCAGGAGGTTTTCAAAAAGCCCAAAATTTCTTCAATTATTCCCGTATAATGGTGCTAACGGACTTGATTGAACGCGAACATATTATGGATTATATGCAGCTTGGAATTTCAGGTTTCTTTTCTAAGGATGATTGCCCTTCACAACTTGAGATGGCGATACAAGATATATCTAATAATTATGATTTTGAAGAAGTACGTTTGGGATCAGTGATAAGGCAATCACTCATCAGTAATATTAAAGGAATGAATCGTAAGAAGTTTTCATTTTCCGATCGAGAGATTCAAGTTTTAAAGCTGGTTTGTTTAGAAAAAACTAATGCCGAAATATCTGATATACTCGGATTGAGTGTCAGGACAATTGAATCACACCGCAGGCGTATGATCGAGAAAGCTGATTGTAGAAGTATGATTGGCGTTATTTTGAATGCCATTGAGTTGAAATGTGTTAACCTAAACGCTACTAATACTCAACGACATCAGGCTTCCTGAAAAATAAAATAATAATTTTTTTATAAAACTGAATCGTAGAATCTGTTAAATGTCGATTCAGTTCATTTTAGAGTTCTTTGTTTCTTGGATTAAAAATTTTAACGAGTTAATAAGTATTAAGTGTTTATACTGTTGAATTTTGTCAAATTATACCTTAGTTTTACAGCGTAAACCCCACCCTTATAACATGTCAAAAAACGCTATTCTAATTGATGATGATGAACTTTTTAGAGCTGGTTTAACACGATTAATTGACTCTTTCGAAAATTTTGAAGTTAAATTAAGTGTCGGCTCAACAGAATTCAAACGGTTGGCTGAAGGAGAAAAGAGTAACAAATGTTATGACTTAATTCTTTTGAGTGTGCCAATGAACACGGATGAAGGAATAGATATCTGTGAAACATGTGTGCGCTTTTATTCCCCAAGTCCAGTCATGATAATTTCGAATTTTTATTCGAAAAATACGGTGATGAAAGCGATTGAATCGAGTGTTTCGGCATATTTCACAAAAGGAATTTCGCCAGTTGAATTGGAAAGCATAATGATTGAATTAACTGCAAATAAAAACTTTCCAGATATTAAATTGGAATTGAAAGTGCGCCAAGTTCTATCAACCGAAGAGCAGATGAATATTTCATTCACCGAAGCCGAGGAGCAAGTCTTGCTATTGGTTTGTCAACAAAAAAATAGTACTGAAATCTCTAATGATTTGGGCATAAGCGTGCGTACAGTCGAATCGCGAAAACGGAATATGATGCTAAAAACACATAGCAAAAATATGATCGGTGTCGTCATGATTTTTATGCGGGCTGGTCATTCTCAAAATGCATAAACGCCTTCATAGAATCCTTCCATTTTTCTAAGCCAAACTCTTAGCTATATAATCCAAGCAAACAAAGCAAATTTAGTATTAACTGTTATTTGATTCATTCAAATACGAACAATTTAAATATGCAAGTGTTTGTCAAAACACCTTTTATAAGACTATTGTTATTGAGCGCTATCATGTTCAGTGCAAACGCTAATGCTCAAAATTTAGCTGAATTGCGGCATTTTACTACACCGCATTATAAGATGGATTTTTACATTTCTACAATACAAAAAAAAATCAATTATACAGACACCTTAGACTATCATTGGTACAAAGCCCAAAAGCTGCATATCACGCAAGGTGGATCCGCTGGGGATTTATTGCATGGTGATTTTCAAAAATTTCATGTGGGCGGACAGCTTGCGGAACGCGGAGAATTTAGATATGGATTAAAAGATGGTGAATGGTTGACGTGGTATGAATCAGGGGCAGTAAAATCTAAATTAAACTATAATGACGGTGTGCTTAAAGGTGCTTTTACCACCTATTCAAAAGAAGGTGAAATCACAGAAAAAGGCAAGTTTAGAAAAGGTCTCAAAAAACTACAAAAGCCGCAAAAAGATAAATCATCTGAGGAGCGGCAAGAATCTGAGGAACTGGATCCTGATAATGAAGAGATGCCGTGGTATAAGAAAATATTCAAATTTGAACGAAAAGAAAATCCTGAAAGAGATCAGAAACGCCTTGCAAGAAGAAGACGCCGACAAGAAAAAAAAATGGAAAAAGAACGTGAAGTGAAAAATGATTAAATCAAAAAAAATACAAGCTTCTGCTATTTATTACGCTCTATTTCTGAGTGTAATATTTGCCCTGATTCTTGGTGGATTCATTTTGCTATCTGGATTCAATCAAAAATTTGCTCTGCAAATGGATGTAGAAGAAATATTGATTGATAATTCGCATTCAGGAATGGCTTATGCGCAAGTATATTTTAAAGAATTAGAAAATAATGCTCCCACAACTATTCGCCTTTTTGATGAGGGAGTTGATTCGGTAGAATTGGTAAAGAAGAACTGGGGAGCTTTTACCATTTTAAGTTCTAAGGCCTCGCATAGAAATAGCACGCAGTCTAAAATTGCTTTATTTGGTGCGGCACTTTCTTCCAAACAAACGAATCTTTATCTAGTGGATAATGGCCGTCCAATATCTCTTTGTGGTGATGCTAGAATTGAAGGACTTTGTTTTTTGCCTAAAGCCGGATTAAAAAGAGCCTATATTAATGGTCAAAATTATACTGGCGGAAAATTGGTTTATGGAACCGTTAAAACAGCGAACAAGCAATTGCCGTCTTTGCAATCGAATTTCTTAGAAGAGTTAATTCAGGTAAATGGAGAATTGACTGAATGGAATGAGGACGAAGATTCAATTATTGTGTCATTTGGAGGCAATGCTGCACATTTCTTATCGGATCGTTATATCACTATTCAAAATACGGTCATTAAAGGTCAAGTTATAGTTGAAGCAAGGGATTCAATTTTCGTTGGGCGAAACGCAATTATTGAAAATGCTGTGCTAAAAAGTAAAGTCATTTATATTGAAGCAGGTTTCTCAGGGACAGCTCAAATTTTTGCTTCTGAACGCATTATAATTGAAGAGGATGTGAGCCTCAAATATCCGAGCGTATTGTGTTTAATTGAGGAACAGTTTTCAACTGAAAAATCAGCAGAAATTTATATTGGTGAGGGAAGTCAAGTCATTGGAACCGTCTTTATGTTCAGCAAAACGCCAAATTTCAGAAAACCACCAATGTTAACAATTGAGAGCGAAGGAGAAATAGATGGTTTAGTGTATTGTGCTGGAAAAACACAATTGAAAGGTATAATTAATGGTAGTCTATTTACGGAAAAATTATTTCTTAAAACTGGCTCATCTGCTTATGAAAATCACCTCTTGAATGGAAAAATTTTAGATCAACTACCTAAAGATTTTGTTACTGCGAATTTATTTGAGACAACTGAAGTGTTACAACAAATTGCTTGGTTAGAATGAAATGGAATCTTAAAAATAGCGACTCGAATAGATTACCGGCATTCACACTTTTTGAATCGGTGATTGCCATTACCATTATTACGGTTTTGATTGGTTTGGGGACTATGATATATGGAAATTTGATGCATTCAGAAAAACCACTCGCCTATTATCAAGCACAGGCAGAAGTAGAGGTTAGGCTGCAAGAATTAAAATCCAAGCAACTCTTTATGCGTGAAAATTTCGAGTATGAGAACTATGAGATTGAACAAAAGGTGACGTTTTACAAGGGTAATAAAAAGCTCTATTTAGTGACATATATCGCGCGGGCAGGTGATAAAGAATTACTCGTTGAAAATCATTTAATCCCGAATAGTAGCAATGAATAAACCAAGCAAAATAGCGGCCTTTACCATGGTGGATATTATGACTGGAATGATCATTACAAGCATCATTATTTCAATGGTGTTCTACTTATTTACGAGCATCAATAAACAGGTTTCAACCTATGGTAACGTGCGGAATGAGTTGAATGAGTTTTTATTACTGAAATCGGATTTAAAACGACAATTTGAAAAAAGTGAACATAAGATAATTGGTATTCCTGGTGGGATTTCCATTCTTGGGCCATCATTCAAATTGAACTATATAAAAGAGGGGGATTTATTGATTCGAACAGAAAAAAATGGCACGGATACATTGACGCATCATTTGAATGAATTTGAGCCCGTTTTTGTTATAAATCAATTGGGAGTTTCGACCGAAAAAATTAGTGCACTCAACGTATCTGTCCAAATGGACAATCAAGAATTATCCTGTCATCTCTTCAGAGAATATGGCCCTATAGATGCGATTAATAGAAGCCTGTTACATGAGTTTTAAGATCGAGAAACATATCGAAACCAGAACGGTGTCTAAAAGCACTGCTCCAACTAAAAAAAAGGAAAACTTCTTCAATCGCGATATTCAGTTTTTTGGCAAGCGTTATGGCAATAAAAAGAAAGAACGTTTTTACATGGATTTGAGAACGCTTTTATTGGCAGGAGTAGATCTTAAATCGGCATTAGAAATTATAATTGAAGAGCAAGAAAAGGAAGCAGACAAGGAAATGTATTCAGAATTATATGAAGGCATTTTAAAAGGAAAATCATTATCACAGGGATTAAAGGATTTAGGCAAATTTTCCGAATACGAATATTTCAGTATTGAAATTGGAGAAGAGTCAAATCGTTTGAACGAAGTATTGACTGAATTGATGAATTATTATTCAGATCAAGCGGCACTTAAAAAGCAAATAACTTCAGTTCTTTCCTATCCACTTTTCGTTTTTGCTATTACCATAGGACTCGTTTATTTCATGATGACCAGTGTTGTTCCCATGTTTGCAGATGTTTTTAAGCAATTTGGAAGTGAATTACCAAGCTTAACTTTAAAGGTCATTTACCTGTCAGAAAATTTTCCTTTTTTCTTCTTGATTTTCGCTTTAAGTGTGACTGCAATCGTACTCTTTGTTCGTACCCAAAAAGAAAAGGATTGGTTTCGCAGTTCAACCTCAAGTTTTTTCTTAAAAATTCCAATGATAAAAAACCTCATAACGGTAATTTATTTAGCACGATTTACACAAGCCTTGCATCTGCTCTTAGCCGCAAAAACACCTCTTGTTAAGTCGCTTGAATTAACGCAGAAAATGGTGAAATTTTACCCACTCCAAGTGGCTATTGAACAAGTGAAAGAAGACATCCGAAAAGGCAAAACAATGCATGAGGGTATGTCCAACTTTTCGATTTTTCCTAAGCGAATGTTGTCGCTCATAAAAGTGGGTGAGCAAGTCAATCAATTAGAAAATATGTTAGGAAAATTAGCAAAACAATACAACGACGAATTGAAGCATCAAACCACAATTATTGGAAAAATAATGGAGCCCCTGATCCTTTTAATTATAGGAACAATTGTAGGGGTAATTCTAGTGGCAATGTACATGCCAATGTTTAACCTAAGTAATATTATGGCACAATGAAAACAAGAAATAGAGAAATAGAAAAGGCCAATATAGTGGGCCGCAAAAAGGGATACGTTAATGCCTTTTCATTGGCTGAATTAGTATTCGTATTAGGAATTATAGCCATCCTATACATGCTCGTTATGCCAAGTCAGGCTGGGGTAGTTGCCCAAGCCAAGTCATTAGAAGCGAAATCTAATTTGAACCAGGTATATGCCTTGGAAAAAAATTACTTTTTCATGTATTCGAAATATTCGACGAATTTGAGCGACATCAATTTCGAGCAAAACCGTCTCGTAACTGAAAATGGCCAATCGAACTATCGGATCCAGATAATTGAAGCATCAAATTCTAGTTTTGTCGCACAGGCAGAATCCGTAACAGACTTTGACGCAGACGGCACTTTTAATGTTTGGACCATTAATCAAGACAAAGAATTGGTAGAAACTGTGAAAGACTAATGCTAGAAATTATTTGCCATATCGCCTTAGGAGTGCTTTTAATAATCGCTTTTTTACAAGACTGGAAACACCGCGCCATTAGCTGGGTTATTTTCCCTTTGCTTTTAATAGTCGCTGGGTTAATTTTTTGGACGGCTGATTTATCAAAACTAACCTTGGTTTTTAATATGGTTTTTTTAACAATAGTTATAGGTTGTTTATTCCTTTATGTGTCATTTAAAAGAGGGGAGTTAACCAATATTTTTAAGGCCGATTTAGGATTAGGAGATGTTCTATTCTTGATTGCCATTACACCGCTTTTTATGGATCGGAATTACATTCTTTTTTTTATTACAGGAATGATAGTTTCTGGTTTGGTGCACCTGGCAATTGCTGGAGGCAAAAAGAATGTAAAAATACCTTTAGCTGGTTATTTAGCCTTATACATTATTGGCCTAAAATCATTTGAATTCATTTCTAGCACTGATTTGTTTTACACCGCAATATTATAATGATAGAGAATAAAGAAATAGCGATTTCATTAGAGTTACAACAACTCATTAATGCTGATATGGCTTGGAATTATGGTGTCATTCCAGCAAAGGTTGATGCGGATACAATTCAATTCTACATTAGTCAAGAAACAGATCAGGAATTCATTCAAGATGACTTAGAAATATTGATGGGTAAATCAGTTGAATTTATTCAACTCGACCATATTGAATTTAGAAAAAATCTGGGGAAATATTACCGCCGATCAGGAAATAATACGGAGAAGAAAGTAAGCACACACCAAGGTGATAAGGATGATTTTTTATTGCAAATTATTCATGAAGCTCGCGGCATTGGAAGCAGTGACATCCACATAGAGATTTATGAGGAAGTGGCGCGGGTTCGCATCCGAATTGATGGACATTTGGTGGAGAAATACAAACTAGAAAAAGAAGAATATCCAGAAATTGTAAACAAAGTAAAAATTAAGTCCAATTTGGACATTACCGAAAAGCGATTGCCACAAGATGGAAGGTTAAGTTTTGCCGAATTTGATGTCCGTGTATCTATTTTACCAACCCTACATGGCGAAAAAATAGTATTGCGAATTTTGTCAAGAGATGCTTCGCAAGTGGATTTAAATAAATTGGGTTTTGAAGACAAAGAGAAGGCTGATTATTTAGAAGGTGTAAAGCAGCCCAACGGAATTGTCCTAATCAGTGGTCCAACCGGATCGGGCAAAACCACTACGTTATATGCCACACTCAAAATATTAAATGAAGAAAAACGGAATATTGTTACCGTTGAGGATCCAATAGAATATACATTAAAAGGAATTAACCAAGTCCAGTTAAAAGAGAATATTGGCTTAACATTTTCAAGTGCATTGCGCTCTTTTTTGCGTCAAGATCCTGACATTATTATGCTAGGGGAGATTCGGGATGCAGAAACGGCACAAATGGCTATTCGAGCGGCACTTACTGGGCATTTAGTCTTATCAACTATTCATACAAACTCGGCCTGGGGAACAATTTCCAGATTGATTGATATGGGCGTTCCATCTTATTTATTGGCTGGAACAATCAACACTTCCGTTGCGCAAAGGTTGGTGCGCATTTTATGCACGGCATGTACAAAAGAAACCGACTTAGCGCAAATAGAATTACCCAAAAACTTTAGGGACAAAGGTTTGACGAAACACCATGTACCTGTTGGTTGCGAAAACTGTCATTATACTGGATATAAAGGTCGTAAAGCCATATATGAAGTCATTAATATAGATCACGAATTATCGGATCGGATTAAAGAAGAACAATTAAAAGTGGATACCCTTTTGAAAGAAAGAGACATTGAAAAAATTAGCGAAAAAGCGTATCGTTTGCTAGCTGAGGGAATTACTTCTTTGGAAGAAGTTTATGCCTTATTAACAAATATTTGAAGCATGATGAAATTTAAAATAATGATCCTGGCATTTGTCATTTCCCTCTGCGGATTTGGGCAAGAACCTTCGCTGGCTGAAATGGAACGAAATATTCTGGACATGGCAAAGGTTCAACCTGGATTGAACGAAAAAGTGCAGGTGAGCGTGTCTGGAATTGCACTTTCCGATTTTATATCTGCCATAGCTTTTGAGCATAATTTAAATGTTAGCGTGTCTGATAATTTAAATGGCTTGGTAGTGAATAATTTTTATGATGCCGTTGTGAAAGATGTCTTTATTTTCTTGATAAAAGAGCATGATTTAATTGTCGATTTTTCGGGAACTATTATTGCTTTTCATAAACGAGGCGTAGCAGAGGAAATTCAAACCCCTTATCAACCGAGAGCAATAGATGTTACTTATAAAACTGAAAACGAATTTTTGTCATTGAACCTAAAACGCGATACCTTGTCGAAAGTTGCTGAAGCCATAACACGGGAATCAGGCAAGAATGTGATCTTGGCACCAAGCATTAAAGAACGCACTGTTTCTGTCTATATCGAAAACAGACCATTTGAGCAAGTAATGGATATGATGGCCAAGTCAAACGGATTGAGTTTGACGACTGATGCAAATGGTTTTTATTATTTGGATACCCAAGAATCTAAGCTAACAAACGGCGCTAATAATACAAGTTCGGGCAGAAACAATTCGGGTCGTGGAACAACTTCCAATGAAGCTCAAAATTTGAATTTGCAATTGAATCCAAATAATCCCGAAAAATTAAATATTGAAGCCACTAACACATCAATTAGTGCCATTATTGAATCCGCTTCGGCGCAACTTGGAGAACACTATTTCATGTATGATACTCCAGAAGGAAATACAACCTTAAAAGTTCATAATGTATCGTTTATGGAACTGCTTTCTCATTTGCTGAATGGAACAGATTTCACCTTTAAAAAGATGGAAAATTATTATATAATCGGCAATCGAAACACAGAAGGATTAAGAGCTACAGAATTGATACGATTAGACAATCGAACAATTGAAACAGTGATTGATTTGATTCCTTCAGAACTCGTTGCGGATATTGAAATAAAAGAATTTGTAGAACTCAATGGAATGATTGTTTCAGGGTCTTATCTTAAAATTGAAGAATTAAAGGCTTTTATTCGTTCGGTAGATCAAGTTGTGCCAATGGTACAAATCGATATTATTATTGTTTTTTCTGAACGATCAAGCGGAATAACGAAAGAAATGAAAGCTGGGCTGAGTCAAGAATCAGTTCCCACCCAAGGTCAAGTTTTCCCTGGTGTTGATATGACATTGGGTTCCGAAACAATTAATGGATTAATTAATGCCTTCAACGGATTTGGAATTGTTAACATTGGCGCCGTAACACCCAATTTTTATGCTTCGTTAAAATACTTGGAAAGTAATAGTGTCATAGATATTTCATCCACACCAAAAATCTCCACGCTCAATGGTCACGAGGCCACTTTTTCAGTTGGAGAGACCTCTTATTATCAAGAAGAGCGCGTAAATATTCAGTCCTCGATTGGTGGACCTGTGCAAGTATCAAACAAAGTATGGAAACAAACTGCGGCAAACTTAGATATAACAGTTAAACCATTCGTGTCGGCAGATGAATATGTCACGCTAGAAATTAATGTAACCCAAAATGATTTTCAAGGAAAAGTTGATCCTACAGCTCCTCCCAATCAATCTACACAATCCTTTGTTTCCCTAATTCGGGTTAAAAATGGTGAAATGATATTGATGGGTGGTTTGGAAAAAGAAAACAGTGAGAATTCAGGATCGGGCACCCCTTATTTATCACGTATTCCGATTTTAAAATGGTTTTTCAGTGATAGAAATCAGCAAAAAGAAAAATCGAAATTGCACATCTTTATTAAACCTACGGTAACCTATTAATGCAATATGATTTAGGACATATTAGTAAAATTGTTGTAGTGCATATTGCCCTTGACGGCGATCGTGTGGAATATCATTATATGTCCCTAAAACAAGCAAAGGGTGAAATTGACTTTGTGGCAAGAGGTGAGCGTATTTCAGATTTGGACGCCTTAATTAAGACTACGTCAAATCGGCATCCTTTTTTACTTCATTTTACGGGGAAAGGCATTCTAAATCGCAAGGCTGTGTTGCAAGAAAACTATCATCACAGTATTTTGCTGAATGGAAATTTAGATGCTTTTTACTTTTCAGATTATATCGAAGGACAAGAAGTTTATTCTTCAGTGATTAGAAAGGATGTTGTGGATGATTATGTCCGTCAATTCACGGATAAAAAATGCCAGATTATATCCATTTCATCCGGTCCATTTCATACCGCAATTTTAAATGGGGTTCTAAATAAAGAGACATTAACGATAGGCAATACGCAACTTCAATTTCAAGAAAATTTATTGACAGATTTCACCAAAATAAAGTCCGAAGAAAATGAAAGGCGTTCCATTACACTTGGTGGAGAAAATATCCCTCATAAATTGATTGTTTGTGTCGCAGCAGGTGCCGCTTTTTTTAACCCAAATGAACAGTTGGTTCACCCCGTAAATGACACCATTTTCACTGCAAATAATGAAGAGGCCAAACAAAAGAACATTTTCGCTCGTTTTGGTATGGGAATGATGGTTTTTTTCCTCCTACTATTATTAGCGAATCATCTTTATTTAGGACACTTAAATCAGGTTGTGCTTGACAATTCAGTCTACCTCATGGCTTATGATGAGCAACTCACATTAATTGCAGATTTGGAAGATGAAAAAGGTCGAAAAGAAAAACTCTTGCAATCTTCCGGATTATTGAATAAAAATTTCCTCTCTTTTTACCTCATGGAAATTGCAAATTCAGTTCCTTCAGAAATTTCGTTTGATGAAATTGTTTTACGACCATTGAAAGAGGAGATAAAACAACGCAAAAAAATAGCATTTGAAGAACATTTAGTAATGGTAAACGGACGTGCTCAAACCAGTCATATTTTAAGTCAATGGATCGAGGAAATAGAACAAAAAGAATGGCTCTCAAAAGTGGATATTTTAAGTTACGATTATGAAAAAAATGAAGGTGTTTTTGAATTAGAAATGATTGTTTATTAAATGTTTGATCGGTTTACATATCGCCAAAAAAATTACGGGCTACTTGTATTGGTAGTGTTAATGTTTATTGTTAGTTATAAGCGGGCTTTTTCATTAACCTTTGTGGTACAAACTGAAATCGAAAATCAGGAATTGCGAAAAGCGGATGCCACCCATGCTAAAACGGATCTGGAATTGTTACAAATTCAAGTCAAACAGCTCAATAAAAATATTGGCAAATCGGACTTAGAGCCTGACAAAGTACAACAAGAAATTTTAAGAACAATCACCCTGTTTTCTAATGAACACGAAGTAATGTTGGATGAATTAGAAGCCACACATAATTATGAAACAGTCGACTTTAATATCTACTCCAATTTAGTGGCGGTAAAAGGCACTTTTAATGGACTTTTATCATTGGCTTATTATATGGAAAACGAATTTGATTATGCGCGACTCACTAACATTTCAATTTATAAAGAACAAAATTTAACAACAAAAAAAACAGCATTATATGCAAATCTATTATTTCAACATTATCGACAAAAGGAAGATTAAAAATCTGCTTCGTTTCAGTTTAGTATTGCCATGCTTATGGTTTATCATAGGTTGCAATGCCATTTTTGAAAAAGACATTACGGCAGAAACTCCAAGTATGATTTTACCAACGAATAATGATACCGTTTACTCCAATAAAGTACATTTTAAGTGGAATGAGATGGAGGGTGCCTCGTTTTATAATTTGCAAATTGTAAAACCTTCTTTTTTAGATATCAATGAATTTGTTTTAGATTCCAATATCAATGGAGAAGAATTTTATCAGATCCTGCCGCCAGGAGATTATCAATTTAAACTCCGTGGAGAAAATGGGGGATACGTTTCTCAATTCGCTGGGCCCTATTCTATTTATATAGATAGTGTTTCAGATTTGTCCGCTCAATTTGTATCGCTTGTTTCACCAGCTGATAATGTTTATAATAATGGCACTAGCAATATAACCGTGAGTTGGCAAAACCTCTTCGCTGCAGATTCTTATGACTTCATTTTAAAAATTGGAAGTGATTTTGCAAGTGGCTCAGTACTCGATCAGCAAATCGGAATTAATACATTATCCCATGGCATTACAGCGGACCAATTTGATGTTGAAGGAACTTATTTTTGGGGTATTAAAGGAGTGAACGTAACAGGTAGCTCGCCTTATACTTATCGGCAAATTAATGTAGATCTTACAGCGCCAAATGATCCTGTTCTTATTAGTCCTGCTGATGAAATTGTTCATTCAATTGATGATCCAATCACTTTAAAATGGTCCACAGGAATTGATCCAGGAAGTGTAAACTCACTAGTTGTTTCTGCGGTGGAAATCTCAACGACTCCCACATTTATCGATTATGTTGAATTTGATAATATAACCACAGATTCTTTGGTCTATACTTTTCCAAGCATTGGTGATTATTATTGGAGAGTTAAGGCGGATGACGAAGCTGGTAATTTTAGCGAGTTTTATAGTGCTCAATATTTGATAATTGTTGAGTAGATGAATAAAAAAAGTTGGACTCGGATTTTAATTGTGATTGTTGCTGGCTTGTGGGCCTACAACATCTACCGTACAGTGGAAAATTACCAAGTGACAACTGAAACGCAAAGTGAACAGCAAAACACAAACATGTCTTTTGCACCTGTCATGTTTAATAAAGACACCTTTTTACTTGACCTTCCATTAGAGGATCCTTTTTTGAGAAACGGAACAAGGTGGAGTCAATCAATGACAACCTCCAATGTTCCACCTTCAGCAAATCAATCGCAACGAAATCCCCAACGTCAAAATCCTGCACCGCCAATTGATAAAAAAATAGAATGGCCAGCAATAGAATACTTTGGTTTTATTCGAAATCACACAGCAAATCATCAATTGTGCATGCTCAAAATAGCCAACAAAAATCACCGCCTTTCAGTTGGCGATTCAAAAGGGCAAGTCACCCTAATTCAAGCCTATTCCGACTCTGTTGTTCTATCATTCTTAAATGAATTAAAAACGGTCAAGAAATAAAGATTGCCTGTTTGTGAATAGATGAGTTCATTTGCTGATGAATTAGTTTTGCCTTATTTCCAACTAAACATTAAGTTTCCCTAAAAGATCAGCATTTATTTGGCAAAATATCAGTGAAATTGGTATTGTTTTAAGAAATAATTCAATTTTCATTGTTTCCAAACGCCTAATGGCTAGGGGTTTGACCGTGTATTAAGTGCTACCACTTAACCAACACTGCGGTTTACGCTGATAGAAACTAAATCAAACAGAATTACATTTGAATAAGTAAAATATTGGCCCCGAATTTCAATCAATTTCAACGCTTTTCAAGCACGAAATCGGAAAAACTGACCGAATAAAATTCAGGGGTACTAAAAAACGATAACAATGCTAAAAAAAGCCATTTTCACCATCTTAATCTTGTTTGCTTTCAGCGCAAGTAATTTAAGTATTGCACAAACCGATTCTACAGATCTTTCATTATTTATGACAGATGCGACCATACTGACCGCAATGGATACTATGTTATATGGAGATGGTTCTTATGAACAACTCAATTTAGATTTTGAGGTGACTGATTCTGTCACTTTTAGTAAAGTTCATGTGCAAGTTGTAGAAGTAGCTACGAGTGCCGTTATCTTTAAAAAAGTATACCAACTTTCCTATTTGCAAGCCCAAAGTTTAATAGCCGAATGGAACGTATCTATTCCACTTGGAAATCTAGTCAATACAAACGCGTACCAAGCGGCAATCATTGTTGAGCAATATGATGGTTCACTCGGTTTAACAATAACAAAGACCCTTAATCCATGATAAAAAAGGTATTTAAAAAAATAGTATTGTTGGGGATAACGGCGTTTTGTTATTTCCCATTCCAATCATTCGCACAAACTACCATTAATTATACGGCTGATAGCACCATGAGTGATGCTATGGTTGCCAATGGTGGGGTAGAAAACTCGAACTTTGGCTCGCAAAACCAAATGAATGTTTATCATCAACTCAACCAACAAATTCCAATGGCTTTTAGAACTTATATTCAATACGATTTAAGTGCTATTCCGAATGGTGCAATTATTACAGAGGCCAAATTAAAATTAATGACACTTTCTGTTAATAATGCTATTAATCATCCTATTTATATAGAACGCGTTGGCAGTACATCATGGTACGAAGATACAATTACATGGAACAATCAACCCAGTATAATTACCGCAGATCAGCTAAGTTTTACCCATGCCCAAACTTCAAGTACTGGGCTGCATGAATTTGTGGTAACCGACCATGTTCAAAAAATGATCACCAATCCAAATTCTAACAACGGTTGGCGTATCCGACTGCAAAGCGAATCTGGTAGCGCCGATTTTGGAATCAATTATTATGCATCTGAGTCAAGTAATTCAGCAAAAAGACCCGTTTTAACCATTACCTATATTTTACCCTTAGAAATGACAACTTCAGTTGATCATTGCACTGCCGGTAATTCAGATGGAACTATGAGTGTTATGGTTTCTGGTGGAAATTCCTATGCTTTAGCCAATATGTATTTTTATAAAACGGTAAGAGATACGACCCAATTAGGTAAGGCAACATTAACCAATGCAAAAGTCACAAACAACCTACTATATAATACAGGAACTGGAGAAGTCACAGCAGACAATCTGGAACCAGGAGTCTACATTCTAAGAATTTTAGATGCAGATTATTATACCAATTCAGATTTACGCTTTGCATACTACAAACACATTATGGTGGGCCGAGAAGGAGAAATGACAAGTGGCATTTTACTACCGAACTATCAATATCAAGAAAACGTCACGATAGAATTTGATAAACCCACAAACTCGAATCCATTAGATCGGGCCAATACAAATTATCACAGCCAAACAACAAGTATTCCCTTACGTATTTCAGATGCGCCCAACAATTATGAAAAAGCCGCTTTAATTAAATATGAATTAGATTTTGATGATCAATTAGAATTCACTGTAGCCGAGCTGAAAATTAAAGCCTGGAGTAGTTTTTTTAGACATAACAATTCATCAAACGCTGTTGATTACACGCTAATCACAGAAGATTGGCATGAGTCAGATGTGACTTGGAATACACGTCCAGCAACAGATACCAACTATCGCGTTAATGTTCCGACCACAACCTATATAGGTTATGATCCCGTCCATAATTTGGACACAGTTGACATTTTAACTATGGTAGAATATTGGCAAGACAATCCAAGTGATAATTACGGTTTTGAAATGGCGCTTGAGACTTATGGTGCAACGCAATATGCTTCGCGCGATTATAAGTCGGCGAATACTAATGCAAACTATGTTTATTTTGAGTGGAGTGTGATTGAGGCTGTTTCAGCAACTTATGATGACGATACACAACTTGGATCAGTAGTAGTGAATGCACCAGAAGGTAGCCCGCTTCCCTACAAATATTTAATAAGTTATAATCCACTTCCTGAACTTTCAACCATTTGGACTGCAATCAAAGATTCAATCCCTGTGGATAGTGCGACTTTTTATGCGGGTGATGTACAATCAACAACTTTTACATTTGAGGCTCTTGATGCAGAGCGTTATTATATTGGCGTTTATGATAATAATGGTGTTAAGATTTTAGATGGCAAAGCCAATGTTACTCCAGAATTAACCCTGCTCGATAATGCAAATATTGATTTGACGGATGGTACATTAAAAAGAGGTCAAAGTCAAGGCAACGGAAGTGCCATATTAGACGGGATGTTACAGCCGAACCAAAGCGGTGGTTTTGAATTTGAAGTCACTGCAATCGGTGGCAATATGGTTATTGGATTCAATGACCAAAGTGAATCAAAACCATTAACTACGGCAGATTTTGAATATAGTTTCGAGTTGTTTACAGATAATACCTTCAATGTTTTAAAGTCTGATTCAGTATTGTTTACAGATACAGTTGAAGTAGGCGATATTTTCAGACTTACAAAACAGAATAATCAAATTGTTTATAATCTGAATGAATTTGAACTGCACCGAGAAGCAATATTGATAGATGAGCGCGTTAGTTTGAATGGTGGGGTATTGGTTAGGACTCCGACAATTGAAATTTCGCATGCTGTTAAATTAGAGCATTATAAACCAAGTATTCGACCGCTAACCACAATTCCTTTTCAAATGGAATGTGGTGATCAATTGGGGAGTGTTAGAGCGGCTTACACAGCTCCTGAGTTTTTTGGAGGGACCGGAAGCTATAGCATTACCAACATAATCACTGAAATAATAGAAGCCACAGGGCCGATTGCAGATGTCTTGGTGGGTGGAGTTGATTTACCTGTTGGCGAATATCGTATTGATTATAGTTATACAGTTGGAGGAATAACATATACATTCACCCATTTCTTTACAATTGGTTATCCGATTTTTTGGAATGTGCTAAATCTAGATTTTGCAGAGATTGATGGAACTGTAAATACGATAACGGCTCCTAGTTTGCTCAATTCAGGTCTTGCAATAAGTCAAAACAATTTACCGCATAGTGATGGCGGGTGGGTGTCTTATAATGTCAGTTTGTACAAATATTATGTGCCGTATGGAGATGATCCAATGATGCCACTTCCAACAAAAGCTTCTATCAAATTTGTCGATCAATTTATCAATACAGAGGTTGAAGTGATGGTTGTCAATTACGGTGGAGGTATCATATCGAATTACATTTGGGTGGTTGGAGATGAGGGAAATATGTTTACGACTTATAAAGAAGGGCCGATTAAAATTAGAAGAATTGACATTGCACCTTCAGATGATATTTGGGATTATGAGGTGAGTTTCAATGAAAATCCAATACCATTTTCAACTGTAGATGAATCTGACCCTTCTGGAGACGAAAATCGTGTTTTTCATGTTTTCGCCAAAGGAAACAATGTTTCTATCTATAATTCCTACGCTTCCTTTTGTGGATTTTTGACTATACGTAGTTATGCAGACTTGACAAAGAAACTAGATGGTGGTTATTATCTCGCAGAAAACGGAATCGTAAAATTCATTTATAACGAAGAATACAATGATCAAGATGACGAATTGACTTATACGATTTATGACGCAACTCGCAACATTGCAGCTTCTGATGTAACGCTGGCTCAAACTGTTGTATACGGTGACAATCGTTATGATCTAGATTTCTCAACTTTTACAGGAGATATTGTTTTAGAAAACGGCGTTTATGTCCTAGAAGTCAAAAACGAGAAGAACGAAAAATGGTATTTAAGATTCAAAATTATTAAAAACTAATTATGCGAAAATTACAATTAATATTACCCCTATTTATTCTGCTGTCTTGTGGCGAAAGCAAAGATTCAGACGGAATCGTTTATGTGCAAAATATGAGACTCTATAGTGAGTTTGATTTAGCTGTTGAATTGGATTCAGAATTACAGGCATTTTCAAAAGAACGCACCAGAGAATTGGACAGTTTAATGATGGCCTTGGAAAATTTGACCATGCAATTAGAGCGCATGGAAGAAATTCCAACTGAAACCTATCAAAGCTATAATGACTTGCGCAATTCAGTCATGTATCGCGAAAAAAACTATGAAGAAGAATTGGTTGGACTCACTCAAAAATACGATCAGCAAATATGGGAGCGCATTAATGGCTTCACCAAAACTTTTGCAGAAGAGAATGATTATGATATGATTTTAGGCGCATCAGGGGATGGAAGCTTAATGTATGCTAAAGACACTTTGGATGTAACTGATGAATTAATTCTTTTTTGCAATAATAATTACAACGGAATAGAATGAAAAATAGACGCAACATATTCGCATTGATGCTTTTAGTGTTTATTGTCATTTCATGCAATAAAGACGTTCTTAAACCGAGTGATCTTATCCATTGGGTAGAAAATGAGGAAAACGGACTTGTTGAACGACAAGAATTTGAGCATTACTTTTTTGAAGCTAAATACAAACCAATTGATTATGTGATAGCCATTGAAGGCCGTACTGATGAACTCAAACAGGATGATTATTCCAACCTCAAGTCAGAACTAGAAGGTTTGCAATATGTTGATTTAAATATAGGGCCATTAACGACACAAGGCAATGCATTATCTGCCGGAATTCAAGACAATGAAGAGTATTTTGAACGCCTTGATTATTTCGTGACCTACGCCAATCAAGACATATTTATGGTTCAGGGGCAAGACACCCTTTTACCCAAGCTTTACCATTTTGAACGAAACTATGGTTTAGCACCAAAAAACTCACTATTACTAGGCTTTGATCAAGGCGAAAAAGAACAAGATAGAGCAGTTTATATCGACGACCAAGTTTTGAGCGTTGGCAGAGTGAAATTTTTATTCAAGAATACAGATATTCAATCCACTCCAACTTTAAAAATTAATTAAGATGTTATTAAGGAGATACAGCAAAGGCATAGCCATTATAATGTTAATGACATTTGGTCAAGAACTTATTTTACCTAGTGCCTTATGGGCACTAACTGGGGGGCCAAGTCAACCAGAAGTCAATAGTTTTGAACCTGTAGGGACGAATCAAATGGTTGATTTATCTACAGGTGATTTTAATTATAATATCCCGTTAATGGTAGTGCCCGGGCCAAATGGTGGTTATCCCATTAACTTGGCTTACCATGCTGGTATTGGCATGGAACAGGAGGCCTCTTGGGTAGGTTTAGGATGGAATATTAATCCAGGGGCTATTACGCGGAATTTGAGAGGTGTGCCAGATGATTTTAGTGGGGATACTATTGTTCAAAAGATGAATTTAAAGGAAAATGTTACGTCTGGGTTGACTTTTGATTTTGGACAATTGAAGGGAGATAGAAAAGAAACATTCGGTCTTGAATTAGATGCATATAAACCGAAGTGGCAATTAGACACTTACTTCAATAATTATCGTGGAATTGGTTTTGGAGTGACTCCTACACCAATTAGATTGTTAGGAAATAGCGTTAAAAAAGATAAAGAACGCAGTTTTATAGTTGGGCTTCAGTTTAGCTTTGATAGTCAAACCGGAATGGGTGCCGATTTAAAAGCTGATTTTGGAATTAATTCCATTGCAAGCGAGCATTTCTCCGAAAGAACATATGGGAGTTTTGGTGCTGGAATAGGATGGAATAGCCAGCAAGGTCTAAGGTCTTTAAGGTTTAACAGACAACATAATGCGGAATTAAACTTTGCATCCTCATCATATTTCCCTGGCCATAATTTTGACATGAGCGGATTTAACACGACTGCGGGATATACATTAACACATAAAGATTCTTTGGGCGAATTGGATAAAGCCTTAAAGATTGAAAAAAGAAATATTGTAAATGGGTTAAAGGAAAGGGAAAAGTCAATGCTAGCTTATGGTACGCTTTATTCTCAAGGAAGTGAAGTGGATGAAAATAGCGATTTAGATGCAAATTATTTGCAGGATATTAATGTATATAATGATGTGCCGATCACCAAACGTTCTAAAAATATGGGGATTCCAGTTGGAACGAATGACATATACACAATCGCGGGCCAAGGAATCGGTGGTAGTTTTAGTGCTCATAGAAATGACATAGGCCGATTTCATCCGTCAAAATCTGTTACGCGAAATTTGTCGATTCCTGTATCCGTGGAAGTTGGTGTTGGACAAGATGCATTAAATCCCACCGCAACCGATTTTCATATTGGAGCGGATATAGCGACTTTCCTCAATGGTGCATGGTCGTATTCTGGAAAATTAAAAAAAGGTAATGAAGAAATTTCAAATTTAGATTTTGAGGATAAATCGAGCGAAAAGCCGAGATATGAACCTGTTTATTTTAAAATGGGTGGAGAAATGACGGCAGTTCCAGCAAACCAATGGGATTATATGAATGACTTGGACACCACAGCTTTGGAAATGGGATTGAAATGGTTCGAAGGAGGGATTGCACCTACTCCATCATTTAAAAATAGAGTCGTTGGCGCAACTGGCTCCTCACCACATCTAAGTAACAATGGATGGGAAAAGGATCGCATCAAAAAGACACAGAATGTTCAATTCAAAACGAAAGCAGATTTAATGGAATCTGAACTTTATTGGAATCGTGGAAAACACATTTTTAATGAGGGAGAAATGCCAGTAATCGGAGGGGGCACAGGGAGTACAGTTTATTATGATGAAGCTGGAGGCTTGGAACCTGAAAAAGGTTTGTCGCATATTCACCAATATGAAATTTTGAAAGCAGATGGCTCAAAGTATTATTATGGTTTACCTGCTTATAATATTAAACAAAATAGTCATGTTTTTGCTAATACTTCTCCCGTTGATATTCCTCCTGAATATAACGACGCTGACTTAATATCGTATAACACGTTGGACGCTTCATTGGGCAATGACGAAGGATTGGATAATTACTATTCAAGTAATGAACTTCCTGCATATGTACATGCACATTTGTTGACGCAAATAACATCTGCAGATTATGTTGATGTAACAGGGAATGGTGCATCTGAGGATGATTTAGGATATTATACGAAATTCAATTATCACCATCCAATAGAATACAAATGGCGTGAACCGTTTTATGATGCGGATTATATAAAAGGATATTACTCTAATGAAGCTGATGACAAAGCTAGTTTCACGTTTGGAGAAAAGGAAATGTACTATGTGCATTCAATTGAAACTAAAACCCATATAGCGGTATTTGAACTAGGTGATCGAGCGGATGGAGCTGGTGTAAGTGAAGAACATCAAACACCCGAAAGTGATTTTGGGGCAAAGCAAAAATATTTAAAGACGATTAAACTGTATAGTAAAGCCGATATTGTTGAAGCAGGTGGGGTAAGTTTTACAGAGCCATTACAAATTGTTTATTTAAAATACAATTACGAATTATGTCAAGGTGTTTTGAACAATGATCCAACTGAATTTCTAGATAGTGAACATTTTGTTGCACCGAATAACCCTACCAACACAGAAGGTAAATTAACCTTAAAGGAAGTTTCTATCTCATATAATGGAAACGGAAAAGGTAGATTAAGTCCTTATACCTTTGATTATACTTCAAATCAAAATTATTCAAGATTAAATATAGATCGTTGGGGGAATTATCAGGAATCGGAAGATGTCAATGAACATGAAGTTAATCCATATACGCGTCAAGATTTAACTGAAGAAGAGCGAATTGCGAATGCTTCAGCTTGGTGTTTATCTGATATTAATTTGCCTTCAGGAGGGAGTGTAAATGTTCGGTACGAAGCGGATGATTATGGATATGTGCAGAATGAGAGAGCTGCACAAATGGTAAAAATCATTGGTTTTACGGATGTAAGTACAACAGTGGTTCCAACAAGCACGGATAAATTTAAGCTAAAAAAAAATCATTTAAGACTTTGGTTTGAAGCTGACGCTTTAGAAGGTAAAATTGGGGAGCAACGTGATTTGGTTATAGCGGACTACTTAAAAGGTTTGGATCAAATTTATTTTAAAATATTTAATGAACTCAAGAGACCTGAGGATGGAGGAACAGACAAAGCCAAAGATTATGTGGTAGGATATGCGCACGTTGATCCAGATGGAGAGTTTGGAGCGGATCTGTCATTGAATTATGGATATGTAGATTTATTAAAGGAAGATTATAAATCAGCTGGATTAGAAATATTTAAGACACATCCCATGCGTAAAGCAGGATGGCAATATTTACGATATAGTCGAACAGATTTATTTAATAATTTATCAGATCTAGCCGCAGCTGATGATGATGAATTGTCTTGGGGTTCATTCGATTTGTTATTCGATTCAGTTGAAGAAGCCGTTGCAATGCTGGCATTAGGGCAATATAATCGATACGCTATCTGGAATTATTGCAAGAAGTTTTCAGATGAAAAAGACTCATTTATTCGGTTAAATAGTCCAAATAAATTGAAGTATGGTGGTGGACACCGTGTTCAAGGAATTTACTTATCCGACAATTGGAGTGACGAAGATGGAGGGCGAACTTTTGGAACAACTTACACCTATACAAATGAAGATGGATCGACTAGTGGTGTGGCAGATTATGAACCGATTATTGGAGGTGAAGAAAATGCACTAAAATCTCCTAAAGAATATAATCCGAATGATCAGTTATTAAATTTTCAACACCAGGATTTGTACCTAGAAACACCTTTGATGGAGGCCTTGTATCCATCACCAAGAATTGTATATGGACGTATTGAGGAAAAAAGAACCGGACATTTTCCTGAAGATGTTTTTGTTGGATTTTCTACAGAGAATTCAGAAGTAGGAATTACAGTGACCGAGCACTATACGGCAAAAGATTTTCCAGTTTTTGAAAGTCATACTGGATTAAATCACAAAGGTTATAATGTGCCATTATACGTGCCTTTTGTTGGCGCAATGAGCTATAATAATAATGGTTTTTCTCAAGGCTATAAATTGGAACTAAATGATATGAGTGGGAAAGTTAAATCCACGGCAATATATCCACACTCCGCAGATTTTGATTTAGATGAGCCAATTGCTAAAACAGAATATAAATACAAATCAGTTGAAGCCTCAAGAAATGGAGAAATGCGCTTAGTTAATGAAGTAGATGTGTTAGATGCTCATGGTGAAATTAGAGAAGCGCTGGTTGGAGTACAAATGGATTTTACCGTATATGAAGAGGAGAACTCTTCATATGCAGAAAGCATAATGTCAGAATCAAATCTAGATATATTAAGCGATCCATCAAAAGCTATATTTATCCCTGTACCAACATTTTGGCCTAAAATCAATCATTCTCAATTCGTTTATCGCGGACTTTCAACCAGCAAAGTCATTTATCGCACTGGAATTCTAGAAGAGGTTATTGTAACAGCAGATGGATCAGCAGTGTCTACTCGAAATGAACTATATGATGCGGAGACCGGGCAGGCATTGCTGACTTCAGTGAATAATGAATGGGACAAACCCGTTTATAATTATCAATATGCAGCACATTGGAATTATGACCAAATGGGTGGTGCCTATGAAAATTATGGGGCTAAAATTTATATGGAAGGGACAAGTGATGCATTAGAACTCAAAACTAATAATGGAGGTGCAGTTATTCCGTATCAAACGATATTAGAATTGGGAGACGAAATTACAGTTGAAGAAGGCGGCGACCTTCTTACTTATTACGTTTCTGAGTTTATTTCTACAGATTATTTCCAATTAGAGGACAGAGATGGAACCAGCATTGGTTTTGGGCCTGAAGGAAAATTGGGTGTTATTACAAGGTCTGGAAATAGAAATCTACAAGCAGTTAAGAGTGGATCAATTGTTGCTTTAAGTGATAACTTCCTTTATGCTGATGGTGGATTACCATCATACTTTAAAGCTTGGAACGACCAAGTCACAGGTGCAGATCCTCAATACGGAGATCTAATAGAAAATCGATTTTATTTGAACAAAAACACCGCGGTTATTGAACCATGGCCTCCAGGGGATTTTATTTGGAATTATGGAGAAAATATATTCGTTCCAAACGTTTACGATTGTTCCAAAGCCGAATTTTATAATCTAGATATTCAAGCTAGTTCAACCGAGTTTTATGCTGATGAGATTTTTTTTGCTAAAAACTCTCAATGCCAAGGTAAATTAGTTTTTGATGACACAGAACCTACCCCACGTGATTTGGGTTATATATTTGAAGTAGATCTTGGAGGTGGAAACATGTCTTATACTGAACAGTTTACCGATTTTAAAATTACCTCAGTTGAAAAGGACTTTGATGGAGTAATTACGGACGTAACCTTGTTGAATATCCCTCATGATAAAGAATTCCATGCAGCATGGGTGACTGTAGGGTTCGATTGTTTTGATCCGTGTTTTGTTGCTGATATTCTTCATTCGGACGCTATCGAGTTTTCAGATAGCTGGCTAATGCCATACGCTGATGTTGGAGATCCTATTGTTGACGGAGTTATTCATATTTCCGATCCTTCAATTAACACTTACCGATATGGTAAAAAAGGAATCTGGCGAGCAAAACACACGCATCTTTATCAAATAGATCGCCAACAATCTGGACCAATTACTGCCACCCGAAATAATATTGATGGTGAATATGAGCCTTGGGAACCATACAGCTGGTTAGAGGGTTCACTAAACCCTAAATGGGATTGGGTTTCTGAAATAACGCGCTATAGTCCTTATGGCTTTGGACTGGAAGAGAAAAGTCGATTGAGTTATACGGAAGATGAAGGGTCGCCAGGTGATTATAATGAATCAGCCATTTACAGTAGTCAATTGTACGGATATCATAATTCTGTGGTTATTGCTACTTCAGCTCTGGCAAATTATTACGAAGTTGGGTTCAACAGCTTTGAGCAAGAATATGACGGCGCAACAATAAACTCAGGTCATATTGATCTTGATGCAGCTGTTGGGGATATTTCAAATCTTAAATCTCATACAGGAAATCAATCTTTATTGCTAAGTGATGGAGAGGGAATGAACTTTACTTCTGAATTCTTCGCAGTGGACGGAGAAGGAAATTTAATAGAAGATGACGCGGCTGGTCTCCAGGGGATTGTCGGAAAGGAATATGTTGTTTCACTTTGGGTCAATGTAGAGGATGAAGGATCATTTGGAGAATTGAACATTGATGGGGTTTCGCTTTCAACGGTTGAGTCTCGTGAAATTATTGACGGCTGGAAGAAATTAGAGATGAGGTTTACTATGCCTTCTGCTGATCTTGTAATCAACTATGTTTCTACCGGTGAGACCTATTTAGACGACATACGTGTTGGACCTTATGAAGGAGGAATGGTGACCTATGTTTATGATCGAAGTAACCTTTGGTTAGTTGCAGAATTGGATGGACTTAATTATGCCACTTTCTACAATTATGATTCCGAAGGGAACCTCGTCCAGGTCAAAAAAGAAACGGAAGAAGGAATTATTACGGTTTCTACTGCGCGAAGTAACACCTTACAATTACCCTAAATCTTAAACAAAATGAAATATTACATCAGTTTATTGTTATTTACTTTTCTTGGAGGCTCGTTTAGTGCCCAGGCAGTTGATATTGTTAAAGAATTGAAGGAACTAAATCAACATTATTTTGAATTGGAAGAGCTCCAACTCAATTTTGAAATAGAATATATTGATAGAAGTGGGTTCTCTCTTGCGAAACGTTCTGGTGAAGTGGTTCATACTAAAGAAGTCCATTTCGTTGATTTGAACGGGAATATTACATTAATTAATAAGGATGAATATGTATCCATAAACAATGAATTTTCTACCATAATATATAGCGATTGGAATGGTAATAGTGCTCCTGCTTCACAAATGGATGAAATGACAGTAATGATTGATTCTTTATGGGAAAACAGAGGAGAGATCGATTTTGAGGTTTTGAGTGCAACAAAAAACCAAGTTCGTGTGCTTATCAATGATAATTCAGACCCAAATATTAATGGATATGAAATGTTGGTAGACATCAATAAGAATAAACTACTAGAATTCAAATATTATCTCAGAAATTTGAATTCGGATGAACCCGTTGACCATGTGATAGTGCGCTATACAAATGAAACGTCAAAAGTCAAATTGAAAGATCCAAAATTCAAGGTTTCCAATTATGTGAAGCGAAAAGGAAAAGAATTGGAGCCAACCACTTTATTCGCTGGATATGAAATTATTAGTCAAAATCAAAATATTGAAGAGCATGAATAAGCTATACTGTTTTTTATTAACAATAATTGCTCTGAATATAGGAGCGCATACCTTCGCTGCAAAAGAGAATTTATTTAGTGGTTTATCGGGTAATGAAATCACTAATTCAGAGGCAAAAATAAGTGTCAGAGATTCCTGGTATTTGCAATATATTTTGGATCAAGACGAGACCTATTTTTCAACTCAAAGTGCAGTAGCTTCGGTTAAACTTTGGTTTGATGATTCGGAACGTAAATTGTATAGCTCAGATTGGGAAATATCCATTTTATACGACATTGAACTGACCAATAGTGCAGGTGAAGTTTCAAATCAATTTGACCAAGCACTTGCCATTGATTTTGATGCAACTGGAGCTTATAGAGACATTCAACTTAAACAATATGCAAATCAGCAATATATAAAAGTTGAGGTTACTAATATTCGAACAACAATTACTGGACTTGATCCCGAGAGCCTTCCAATAGATATTCATTTAGATGCTCAAATTGACATTGTCCGCTATTATAATTTAGATAAAGAAGAAGAAGCTGTGCTCGAATCAGATTGGGTTGACTTAGATGAAGATTTATCAAAATATGAAGAAATAGAATTAATCTGGTCTTATGTTCAGGGTGCAGAAAGTTATGACGTAGAATGGTTATTTGTAGATGACCCTGATGCAGCTGACTTAATGTTAATTGATGGCCCTTTTAATTTTAAAAATGCATCAAGAGTTAATGTTTTAAATACCAGTTATAATATTAGTCTTGCTTATCCAAGAGGGTTATTTTTATTTCGAGTACGCCCTGTAGGTAAAAAAGTGGTTGATAGCGAACTTGTCAGAATTGAAGGTAAATGGACATTACCAACTTTAATGACTGATCTAGCATTGGTCGGCGTAAATGAAAGATTAGCATACGAAGGATTGTTATCTAATAGCAATTGGCAATATCAAGCGAGTTTTTCATCAGAAGGTAAAAAAGGAGAGAGTTTTGGGCTTTATGATGGCGCTTTAAAACCGCGTCAAAGTTTAGTGACCAATCATTCTGATAGCACGGTAATTTTAAGCGAAGTTGTGTACGATTATTTAGGTAGACCAGCGCTTAGTTTATTGCCTTCACCTTCAGAAAATAATGGGATTGGTTATTATGAAGGGCGTTTAGATCTGGTTTCTGGTGAACAATACAACTTCACCAATTTTGATGTAATTGAAACAGGTGGGGGAATTAATAAAATTGATAATCCAGATAATATGGCAACACTTGCTGTCAATGATTATTATAATTCAGGTACTTCATTTGGTGTTGGAGCTGATTATATTGCAGATGCTGGTGATTTTCCTTTTGCCAGAACAACATTTACGAATGATGGAACGGGACGCGTTAAAACACAAACTGCCGTTGGTGCTTCTGTCGTTGGGGCAAGTGATATGGCTAGTTCAGATTCCAAAATAACAATGTATATGTATGGTACCCCAACGCAAGAAGAGCTCTACCGTTTATTCGGGAACGAAGTTGGGAATGCGATTCATTATAAAAAAAATGCAGTTATTGATCAAAATGGTCAAGCACATATCCAATACATTGATATGTCTGGTCGTGTAATTGCGACTGCATTGGCTGGAGATGCTCCTGAAAACCTTTTAGAAATTGATTCTTATCCAGAAGAGTTTAACGCCATCACTGCCGATTTAACGGTAAACAATTTGCCGCTTGAACCAACTGATAAGTTATATGTTACAAAAACGATAAATGTAGTTTATCAAACTAACTATACGTTCACGTATGGATTAGATGATATCACTTACTATGATCCATGTCACCCTAGTCAATTGTTAATGTATGATTTAACCATCTACATAAAAGATGAAAACAATGAACTTTATGATATGGACCTTGGTCCTGGTGAATTGTTTGAATACAGTTTTTCTTCAACATCAGAAGTGGCTCCTTTTACCTGGTCCACAAGTTTACCAATTGGAACTTATACGATTACAAAAGTACTGTCGTTGAATCAAGAATATTTAGATGGCATCATGGATAATTTTGAGGCGAATCAATCCTGTTTAATTCCGCCAGTTGAAGAAGAATTACCATGTAATGAATCTTGTGAAGAAATTTGTTTTTCAGGTAACGGATATTACAATGTGGCGGGAAATCGAGTTTTTACGGATGATGAAGGCAACGAAATTGCCGAAGAAATTATTGATGGAGAAACTGTTACCTACAATTACTACGGAGATATATTAATTTATGTGCCATTGCGAATCGAAATAGAAGGAAAAATCGCAAATTGCGTTGATGAATGTAACAATATTGGTAACCCAATTAAGCAAGACCCTTGTGAACGAAAATATGCTGAATTATTGGCTGATATGAGTCCAGGGGGTCAGTATTTTGATAATACACCGTATTTCGCCGAAGAGCCATTAATCGGCGGAATAAATGGATGGCTAGTAGATTTAGGTCTACCTGCAGATGTTAGACCTGGAATTGTCGTTGATCCGCTTGATGCTTTTGCCACATGGGATGATCTACGTGAGAATTGGATAGACGATTATGCAACCCATTTAGTCTTTAAACATCCTGAATATTGCTTATACCGTTTAAATTGTGATGCTCAGAATATGTGTGAGATTCTTTATAATGGTGAAGTTGTTGAGAAAATTCCAAATTGCCCAAGTGAACCTTTTGGAATTTCCGAGTCTGATTATAATAATTTAATGTTAACTACTATTGAAGCTGAAGGAACGGCAGAAGAATATTTATTTAACCCTTTAAATCTCGCAATAAGTCTTGATTATGATGCTATCCCTGATAATGAAAACTATCAACCTTGGGCAGGTGGTTTAGCAGATGCTGAAGTTGATCCTTATATTGCCTGTAGAGCACATTTAAAGGCTGAAATTGAAACGTTGATGCGTCAATTTGTTAAAGTAAATGAATTGGGGGATCCCGACGAATATCATTCCATTTGGCTCGTATTGGATAATCCAATTGGAATTAGCGATATTGATGCCCACGGTTATCCAGATGAAGTGGTAGATTTTTATGAATCACTTCATGGTACAGATGGATTAATTCGTGAAACCGGTGAAGATCCAGCGCTTCATCCTGAAAAAATATCAAAATATCAATTTTTTAGAGGAGTTTATGAGTTTTTTAGAAGTTATGTGGCTTATAATTCTATTGACAATTTTGATACTGCAATAAACTGTATTGAAGGGTGCGGAACAACTGCTTCGCGTTTAGTTGGGACAGGCGGAAATCCTTCACTTACTGATGACGGTTTTTACATTCACTATCCGGAAAATCCTGTATTTGATGTTTACGATTCTGGAACACCTGAAATTTTAATAGACGAAGAAATGGATGATCTTTGTCAAACACAATGCGAAGGTTTTGCAATTAGTTGGCTTGATAATTTTGGAACCTGTACAGATGCTGCTAATCGCCAAATTGCAATTGATTATATGATTGAAATTTGCGCGGCTGGTTGTGATGAAGAAAATCCTTATGGAGTGGACGATATTACTTCGGGAGTTCCTTCTGAGACTGCACTTGACCATGGTTGGGGGCCTTCAGAACATTTTTCAACTTTTGATGAAGTCACAACTTACTTGAATGATTTGTCAGCAATTGATGATGATTGCCCATTTACGGTGCATCCGACTGTTGCTTATGGTACATTTGATTTAGAATGTGATTGTTCAGTGTTAAACGAATATCTCACCGATTTTTACAATGAATTTGAAATTACTATTCCAGGAACAGGTTTTGATTTAACTACATTGAGTCTTGGTGAACAAGCTGAATTTCTAGATCGATTGGATGAGTTGTTGGCAGATGGTGAGACCTTAACATTAACTATAGCAGACATTCAATCAGATTGGGTAGAAAATTGTGAAGCCGATCTTATTCCTATCGGATTAATCAATGCCTTGTCCTGTAATGATGAACTGCCAGAATTTACAATTGACAATTGGGAGGCGGATTGTGAAGACCAAATTTCTGATATTGAATATGGTAATGATTGGTTGATTTATGGTTATGCAATGGATTTATTAAAAGCGAACTACCTTGCTGGCTATACTTCCAGAGCTTGGGAAAACATGAAGACACGTGAAGAGTTTACCATGACATACGATCTGCACGAATATCACTATACTTTATTTTACTATGATCAGGCAGGAAATTTAATTAAAACAGTACCACCTGCAGGGATTTATCGTAAGGTTAATGGAACAGAAGCAGCGCACTCCTCTACCTTAACAGCATTAGAAATTCAAGATTGTAAAGATCATATTGACCCTGACCTTGACCCGATCACCAATCCATACATTCATCCAGCACACGAACTGGTCACTAACTACAAATACAATAGTTTGCAACAACTCACTGAGCAAACTACTCCTGATGGAGGAACAACCGCTTATTGGTATGATGCGTTGGGGAGGTTAATTGTATCGCAAAATGCACGACAATTAGCACTTGGCACTGATGTTTATTCTTATACCATCTATGATTTATTAGGTCGTGTAATTGAAGCAGGAGAAATTGATGCAACAGCAGCAATGGATGCCCCTACAGCAAATGCTGCAGGGTTATACGCTATTTGGCATGGTGCAGGCATTAAATCAGAAGTCATGAGAACCGTCTATAATGGCTATCAAGAAACAGTCCTAGAAGAAATCACCACTCAAATGGGACATAATACCGAAGCAAAACTATTAAATATGCGCGGTAGAATTGGTAGTGTCGTATATTATAGTGGAACCTTTGTTACAGAAGCAAACTTCACTCATTCCAGTCACTATGACTATGATTATGCGGGCAATGTTAAAACCGTTATTCATGAAAACGGATTACTATATACCGATTTAGAACCAACAGATGCCGAAGATGAATTACAATATGTACGCACAGATTATACCTATGATTTAATAAGTGGAAATGTAGAACAAGTTGACTATCAAAAAAACAAACCTGATCAGTTTCATTATAAATATGAATATGATGATAACAACCGTTTAACGGTTAGTTATTCAAGTCATGATAATGAAATTTGGCAAAAAGAATCGAAGAACTTTTATTATGCCCACGGTCCATTGGCAAGACAAGAAATTGGTGATCAAATTGTGCAGGCTTGTGATTATGTATATACCGTTAATGGATGGTTGAAAACTGTAAATTCATCTGTGAATGATGATGATGCCTTTGGTGTTCGTTATGATGCTGGTAAGGATGGGCAAATTTCCAATATCAATCAAAATATCGGTAAAGATGCAATGGGCTTTAGCCTGCATTATTACGAAAATGATTATATTGCAGTAAATACGGCTACAGCAGCCGATTTAACCTTACAAATTAGCCCAGGTTCCGCATTTGAATTGAGTGGTTATGATTTATACAACGGAAATATTAGCCACATGGTAACCTCCCTCAATAATATTGATGAGGTTGGAATGGACGTTTTAGCCAATACCTACCGCTATGACCAATTGCAACGGATTAAATCATCCAATGTTTTTGAAGGATCAGGACTAAGGGCTAACAATAGTTCGGCAACAGCAGTTGACGACGGTAATTATTCAACCGCATATACTTTTGACGGCAATGGAAACCTCTTGACATTAGACAGAACAGATGGCGCAGCTGCCACTATGGACGCATTGGAATATCATTATAATTATGATCCGGGGACTGAAACAACCAACCAATTAGAATGGGTGAACGATTTTGGATTATCCGGAGTTTCAGACGTTGACATTGACGCACAGACGAGCATTGATAATTATACTTATGATGCCATTGGGCAACTCATTCAAGACAAGGCCAATGATATTTCATCCATTGAATGGACAGTTACAGGAAAAGTTAGAAAAATAAGTTACGATAATTCATTAAATCCTGCAATTGAAACAACTATTGCTTGGGTAGAATTTGAATATGATGCAATGGGAATTCGCGTGAGTAAAACCGTTTTTGCCCCTATTTCTATACCGCCTGTTGGAGTTCCTGAAGATGGAGACGATTATGAACCTGGTTATTCAACCTATGCTACAACAGCTACCTATTATATGCATGATGCTTCGGGTAATGTTTTAGCTACCTATGATTATGTTGATAATTTACTAGATGAAATTCAGACGGTAACACTCAATGAAAACCATTTATATGGTAGTAAAAGACTTGGGGTGGCTAATCGTGGAGTAGATATGAATTTGGCCGGAACGTATATTGGTAGTAATACTAAACAGCGCGTTTTAGGAGAGAAAACCTATGAACTTTCCAACCACTTAGGGAATGTGTTGGCTACTGTGAGTGATAGGAAGTTAGCCTCAACAACTGATGGGACTAATGTGGATTATTATGATGCGGATGTGACTAGTACCACTGAGTATTATCCTTATGGGATGACTTTGCGCAGTGAGACGGATGGTTCAGGTTATCGCTACGGGTTTCAAGGGCAGGAGATGGATGATGAAGTTAAGGGAGAAGGGAATTCTGTTAATTATAAGTACAGGATGCACGATCCTAGGATTGGAAGGTTTTTTGCGGTTGATCCGCTTGCTCCGAAATACCCTCATAACTCGCCGTATGCTTTTAGTGAGAACAGGCTCATAGATGGTGTTGAATTGGAAGGGCTTGAATTCCAACCATTAAAAGACGGACAACCGCACCCTACAATTGAGGGAGCGGATGATGCTAGATATACTGGATATGACAGCAATTATGATACTGATGGGAACCATTCTTTAGCGCCTAAAGCAGGGACATTTAATAATTTTACAATTGGAGACATTACGTATAGTTCTTCTACAAGTACTCAATCAATAAATATACCGCTAGGTGGGTTCGAATATCAAAAAATTCAAAAACAATACGCTCATTTTTCAATAACTAATACAAATAGTGTCTCTATAACAGGTAGTGATCTTTCTAACGAAACATCATTAAGATATACGTCTAGCGCTACAGGTGGAGCAGGTTTCGCGGGTAGCACGGGTTTTGGTACCGCTAGTGGTTCTGTAAGTTTTGAAGGAGATTTAACGGGCGCATCATTAACATATGCCGCAGGAACTACTGAAGCCCAGTACTATATGAGCATTGTAGATAAACAGGCTCTTGGAAATGCTTGGGTGAATGCTGGACAGTCCTATTATGGTGTTTCAGGGCATGCTATCCCCTCATCAAGCCCTCTTGACCTGATAGGACCTGGAGTAATGAAAGTTCCTTCACTTATTAAAGGATTATTGTGGAGAGCTCCCACCAAGGGGGTTAATTATTTGACCTTCGTAGGGATGAACATGAAACAAACAGTTTCAACTCTTGAAGGAATGGGAGCTACGAACATTATAATAAAACCTCTCACTAGAACAAAAGGAAGTGGTGGATATATTATTAATTTCGGTGGAGTAAGCGGACTCAATTCAATCAAACTTAATTCAGGAAGCTCACGACATTTGATCCCGTATCTTCAATTTGGAACGTCGAGTGGTAGTGTTAAGGTAATTGAGCTTCAATACAAGGCTATAATGAATAAGGCAGGAGAGAAAGGTATCAGTTATTTGTATCATTAGTTTTTTATTAGTATGAAAATCAATATAGAGAATTTTAAAATTGTTCCGAATAAAATGATTGGTGTTTTTCAACTAGGTGAAAGTTTTGTAGAGTATTCGGAGCTTATAAAGACTCATGGAAAATTGATAGATGAATTTACCTACCCAACTCTCAATGTGGATGTGTTTTATCAAATCTTTCTGTTGTATGATAAACGGATAAAACTGTTTTTCAAAGAGGGTAAGTTATTTGAAATACATTTATATGAGTTTACGAGAAAGATTTTAAATAGATATTATATCGGCATGGAAATTAATCTGACTAAGTCAGAAAACGAATTTGTTTATAGTTTTGAAGATGAAGACGTGGTTTATCTTCAAAATGTTAAGGGATTAGGACTGTTGTTAGATTACAATGAAAGTGACCAATTGATAATAGGAGGCATTACTGTCTTTAGAGATTCTTAATGTAGGTATAGGCGATTAAAAACATAATTCAGAATGAAGGGGATTTTTTTATTATTAATTATTTTAACCGTGCCTTTTGTGGGGTTGCCTCAAAACTCAACTTTAGTTAAAAGCTGTAAAGGGTATTTCGAAACGGGGAGTAAATTTAAATATTCTGACAGTCAATATGATGCTGTTGTTAGGGTGAAAAAGGGATTCTTCATTGAAAAGTCACACAATTCAGATTTTTACGTTAAGTCTAGAATTGAATGGGTTTCTGACTGCTCTTTCAAATTGACTATTATTAAGTTAAAAGGTGATATTGGAGTGCTTCGAATAGGTGACTATTTGCTTTTAACTGTTTTATCTGTAAATAAAGATGGCTCAGAGCTGAAATATAGAACTGAATCAAAAAATGGTTCACATGAACTGAGTCTTATCAAACTTCGATAGTACGGTTATAAGGTCTTCGGAAAATCCCACAGATAAATAAAAAGCAAACGCCAATCCAAAAAAAGGGTTGGCTTTTTGCTTTTTATTTGCCGCCCTTCCATTTTCCTCAGTAGTAGCTTACTTTATTTTTCTTTCCACACTCACCAGATTTTCAATTTTTTGAGAAACAAAAAATTAAAAACACCAACAGCCCAAAAAATAAACTGCTCCATGTGTTTTGCTCGACGCTTGGCTCGGTTTTGTTGGTGCGCTTCCCATCTCAAAGGCTTGACACTTTCCTACTCCTAAAATCCCCAAATGCTACGCATCACAAATAGCTACACGGTTAGAAACCGTTCCCGCTCTTTGGCAAACCTCGCTCTCGCCGTTCCACAAAATGCTGTAGCTTTTGTTTCACTTTTTTAGTCTCGCGCAGCTAAAAAGCTGCTTTTTTTCTTATCAGTAGGAATGCGGGGGATTACTTCTTATTGGGTAACAGATGGTTGAATTTGTAGTTCGGATTTCTATCTTGAAACTCAATGATAAGATTAACGTCTTCTAATAATTTGGATGGATTCATTTTGTAAATTTCATCCAATTGTTGTTTAGAATCTAGTTCAAAATACATTAAAATCATTTTTTGAAACCCTATTGTTTGTAAAGGGGTTAATCTATTATGCATTGCAAATGCTAATTGTTCAAGATCAGTAGTTCGAGGAAAAGTGTTGATGTTTTCTTTAACGTAATCTATAAAGTCATTTATTCCCTTGTCTGCTTGTTTAGAAGTTTTTTTAATGAAAGATAAAAAGTTAGAATTCCCCATATTTTTTTTGTCTAAAGCTAAATAAAAAATAAACTATCGTCTCACAATTTGTAGACAATAGTTCTCAAAATTCGGTGGCTGTTTACGTGCCAACGTTGCGGTTCAAAATGGAAAATTACTGTCTTAGGGATTCGGGAGATTTAAAAGATTAGCAGACAAGCTGCTTGATTGCGATTAGACAGGGTTTTTCCGATTTGGCGGGGTTTGATTTAAGGCTATCGCCTTTTGATTAAAAAAATGAATGTTCACAGGTTGAACTTTGAATAAACGGTAGAACTGAAAATCTAATCTTAGAAATATTCCACTTGATTAGGGCTATGCCCTTGATTTTAATTACTTCGTGAGACTTGCCCAGAATGTTGTGGTTTTTTCCAGTTCGCAAAAACGAACACGAAACACCACAAGGAACCGTATTGCAAAGTAAACAAACTGTGCTTGCAGTTCCATTGCGTAAAAAAACGCAACCAAACTGCTACTTTAATTTTTGATGCGATTGGATAAATGAAAATTACTGCTTGTTTTTTGTACAGAACTTTTTCAATGACTTGTCCGAATTGGAAAGTTACTACTGAGGGTTTTGGTAAGTCTGCTTAACTGATATTTTTCTTTGCAAAAAAGTCAATAAAATCAAATCAGAAAAGGGTATATAAATTCCTCCCTACGGTCGTCACCCTTGTCTGTTTCGTTTTTATTGCCTGAGGGCAAAGCAAAAAAAATATGCAGTTAATCATTCATTCAAAAAAACAAAAAAAATTATCGTGCGCGGCTTGGTGTCCTTTTTTCCCAGTTGCTTGTGCTAAGTGTTCACTTTCTAAAGCCTCTCACAATGCAAAATAGCCCGTTTCCCTTTAGTCGCTTTCATCAGGTGGGCGTAGCTCCAATTATTTGTAATCGTGCCTTAATTAAGCCCGTTCCGTTTTTGCAGCGTAATTTTTATTTGGATACTCCGCCAGCAGTTTTGCAGGTTGTTTTTCAAAATAGCAGCAGGCAGCAATTAAACGCTCATTTTGCGGCTATTAAGGCTTTGGTGCTTAATTATCCGTTCAATCAAAACAAGCGCCGCTCGCTCTTTCGCTTGCTGCGTTATTTGCATTCTTTGGGTGGCGGTTAAGCCGCCTAAAAAGGAGTCAAATAGCTGATAATAAGTTGAATAAATGCGCCGATAATTTAGGTTTATCGATTGATAATCAGTATATTGTAGTAGTAAAAGACAGCCCCCAAAACACAATTTTTCAACCCCATTTTTATTAATATACTCGGTTTCAATCGAGTAGTAAAATAAACTGCGCTTATGAAAGAATTAAATACCCAAAATCCTGATTTTATCGTTTGGGAACATGAAAAACTATGCTTTGATATTTTAGGAGGAATCCGAATGGAAGGACTTGATCGCTTGCGCATAACACTGCGTGTTCGCTTTGATCAGATGGTAATCCGTCATAATCTAGATTTGTATAATGATGATGCTTTGACAAAGCTTGTGCGCAAGTGTGCAGAACGTTTTGAGATGTCTAGTGCTTATTTGTATCCTGTTATTGGACAACTCGTTAATCTGTTGGAGGATTATCGGATAAAGGCTATTCAGGAAGCGAAAGAAACCACAGTTGTTAAAAAGGAACTTTCAGAAGTTGAAAAGGTGGAGGCACTGAAACTACTCAACAGTAAAAATCTACTTTCAGATATTAGTGATTTGATAGGTCAAGGTGGTGTAATAGGGGAGGTTGAAAATAGACTGTTGATGTATATTATTTTCACTTCGCGCCTGATGGCTAATCCGCTTCACATTATTTCTATGGGCGCAAGTGGGACTGGGAAATCTCATCTTCAAGAGTCAGTAGCTGCGCTACTTCCTCCCGAAGATTGTATGAGTATTACAGATTTATCACCCAATAGTTTTTATTACTTCAAACCAAATGAACTCAGTCATAAGTTATTGTTGATCGAAGATTTAGAAGGTGCAAAAAAAGTACTTTATCCTATTCGAGAATTGCAGAGTAAAAAGTATATCACCAAAACATTTGTAGAAAAGACGCGCCAGGGTTTGAGAACAACAAGTCGAACCGTTTACGGTCCTGTTTGTGTTGGTGGTTGCACCACAAAGGAACAGATTTACGAGGATAACAGTAACCGTAGTTTTTTGATTTACATTGATGATTCAGAGAATCAGGATCAATTAATTATGGATTATCAGCGGGTGGTTTCCGCCGGCCAATTAGATGATAAAGTAAGGCAGTCGGCCACCGACTTATTGCAGAATAGTCAACGATTATTAGAACCTCTAAAGGTTGTTAATCCGTTTGCAAGTCAGCTTGTATTGCCCAAATCAGTCTTTAAGCCACGGCGTACAAATGCACATTACTTACATTTTATTGAGGCAGTTACTTTTTTGCATCAGGCGCAGCGGATCAAGAAAACAAATAAGGAAACAGGAGAGCAACATATTGAAACGACAATTGAAGATATTCAAAACGCAAATATTTTGATGAAGGATATTCTGTTAAAGAAATCTGACAAATTAAGTCCTGCAATACGCAGTTACTTTGAGCAGCTGAAAAGCTTTTTGAAAAGTAAAAAACGTGTAACGTTTAAGAACGTGGATATTCGCAAAGGACTTGGCATTAGTCATAGTCAGCAAAAGCGCTACATGAGTGCATTAGTCAATGACTTTTATGTGCAAATCAAAAGCGGAGATCAAAAGAAAGGCTTTGTTTATAAAGTCACAAGCTTTGAAGAGTTTACCGCCTTAAAGTCCAGTATTGCCAATGCTTTAGATCAGGCTTTGGAGGATATTAAAAACAGCATGCTGCCTAAGAAGAGAAGCAGTAAGAAGTAGATATTTAGATATACGAACTGCTTTAAGCTTTGATATGACTGGCTTAGAGCAGGTAGTTCGCTGCAAACACCAAAAAATCAAACAAAAAAAAATCAGTCTACTCGAATAGTAGGCTGTCGACCTTCGACATGAAACAACTTTTAATAAAATCACAACATTATGCTATTCTGCAACAGTCTTTTCAAAATTGGTTGCAGACAATGGGCTACGCTAAAGGAACGGTAGAAACGTTCCCCATTCACTTACGTGAATTCTTTCATTATTTAGAGCAAAGAAACATCTTTCATATTCGGCAAATTAAACAACGGCATTATGATGGGTTTGTAACGTATTTACAGATCAGAACCAACAAAAGAAATAAGGGCGGAGGTTTGAGTACAGCAACAATAAATAAGACAACGCAAAGCGTAAATACTTTTGCTAAATATGTCAATCAGAATGGACGTTTTACTTTAAATATTACAAGTAGGCATCTACAAAACACGCAAGATATTCCCAACGTTTTGAGTGAAAAAGAAATCAGGCAAATCTATGCCGCAACATTTACACCGCACCGCGAAAACACACAAGCAATCGGGCAACGTGACCGCGCAATCTTAGCGGTGTTCTACGGTTGTGGGCTTCGCAAGTCTGAGGGCAGTGATTTAAACATAACAGATATAGACTTACTCAAACGCAGGTTGTTTGTCAGAAAAGGCAAAGGAAATAAACAACGCTATGTTCCCATTGCTGCTAAAGCAGCTCAGGATATAAAACACTATTTAGAATATGGTCGGTACTGGTTTTTAGAATCGCAATTACAAGGCTTGCGGGGCAAGAATCTACTGGAAAAACCAAATGCTGACGCATCTGCGCTTTTTCTGAATCAGAATGGGCAACGTATGAATGCTTTTTATGATCGATTTAAGTATCTAGAAAAGTACTCAGGAGTTACAACACATTTTTCTACACATACATTTAGACATAGTATTGCTACGCATCTTCTGCAAAGAGGAATGCAACTTGAAGAAATCGCCCAGTTTTTAGGACACTCGAGTCTCGAGTCTACTCAATTATATACGCATATCGTTGAAGGTGGACAACTTAATAATTTAAACCCAAACCAATGAAAACAATTAATCTAAAAACGTTCAAATCGTATCTTAAAACACGGCATCACAAAGAGAGTACAATCAAAGAGGATCAACAAAACATAATCCGTTTTATAGATTGGCTAAAGCCGCAAGATTTTGAGGAGGTAGTGCAATTATCAACCACTACATTAGTTGCGTATATCAATTTTATGCAAAGCAAGCAAATAGCTGCTTCAACTATTAATATTCGTTTACGAAGTATTCGGAAGTACTACAAGTTTTTAGAATGCGAAGGACAACCAATAGTTGCAAAAATAGATAACCTAAAGGTTAAAGGAGTTACCAAAAAAGTAGTTATTGATCCGTTAACTTTTAGTGAGCTTGAAGAGTTGCACAAAACGTATATCAATTATCTTGAAAACAAGCCAATTGTAAAGAAAAAGCAAATCAAAACTAATGATCGAAAATCGGTTTTAATAAGCTTGCTTATTTTTCAAGGATTACATGCAGGAGAATTACAAAAGTTAGAAGTTAATCACTTGCGTTTGAATGATGGGACACTCTATATTCCTTCAACAAATAGTGGTCAATCACGCGAGTTAAAGTTTCATCCTTCGCAAATAATTACACTTTACAACTATGTGAATAATTTGCCTAGTGATCAAGACTTTTTGTTTGATTACAAGGTCAATGATCAAATACACCGCATTTTTTTAGAATTAAGAGGATTAAATGAGAAAGTACAGAATGCTAGACATATCAGGGCATCTGTTATTACGCATTGGTTAAAACTGCATGGAAAACGACAGACCCAGTATATGATTGGTCATAAATGGATCAGTTCTACTGAGCATTATGAAAGACAGGATTTAGAGGCTTTGACAAATGCGCTTGATAAGTTTCATCCGCTTTTAAGTGATTATTAAATGATTTCAACCCCATTAACTTAAAAATAGACTTATGATATACTTTGACAGTTCTTAGAACGAATATATTTTAAATATAATTAAGCTTTTAAAGCTTTATTCTCTAGTCAAAACCGCAAATTTTAAACATAGAATGAATAAAGAAAAAGAAAGTTTTGCGTATCTATGTAATATAATACATGGTGCGTGGGCTATTTGATTCTTCTATGTAGGCTTTTGCGGGCCTTGACTAGGGATGATAATAGTATCACGCACCACCTTTTTGGGCGTGCGAAAATAATAGTCAAAACACGCAAAAAATGAAATCAAAAAAAATAGATACAAAAGACTTTACAGTTGATTATTGTCAAACTTTAGAGCAAGATAAAGACAACAACTTTTTCCTTAAAATTCCTGTTGAAAATTATGAGGAATTAAATTTCATTCGTTTGGCATTAGTCAACGGAATAACCAATACTGCTGCATTACATGAATATGAGCCGCAAGTCAACTTGCCGATTACGATTCGTTATTTATCGAACGTTTTAAATAACATCAGTTTTATTAGCGAAAGCGAAGGTTTAAGCTCCTTATTTGAGGGGGATTAAAAAAAGCGAAAAATTTGAGGCCACAATTTGCGGCCTCAAATTTTTAGAATTAACTTTAGGATTGAATTAAAATCCAAAATGAGTAACGAAATAACTATTCCAGAAGAAATAATCACGAATAAAATCTACTTAATAAGAGGATTAAAAGTGATGATTGATCGAGACCTGGCAGAACTCTATCAGGTTGAAACGAAGTATTTAAAAAGGCAGACCAAAAGAAATATAACACGTTTCCCTGATGATTTCATGTTTGAATTAACCAAAGAAGAGCATGAAACTTTAAGGAGCCAATTTGGCACCTTAAAGCAGGGAGGGCATTCTAAATACCCACCTTATGTCTTTACAGAACAAGGTATATCAATGCTTTCAAGTGTTTTGAATAGTGATATTGCAATAAATGTTAATATTCAAATCATACGTCTTTTTACAAAAATGCGGGAGGTTTTAATATCTCATAAGGATATACTTTTAGAGTTGGAGGATATGAAAAAAAATATATCGACTCAAGATGAGCGAATAGATATGGTTTTTGATTACCTGACAAAATTTATAACTCAAGAAGAAGAAAAAGAACCCATACGAAAAGTTGGCTTTAAGACAAAGAAGGGGTGATTTTTTACATGAAAAACTTATAATTTTTGGTTTTTTGTTATTTCAACGCTATGACTTGAATAACGTATTGTAAAAAGGCTCTAGATTAAATAAAAAAATATTATTTTTACTAGTATAAGAAAACGTTCTTTGAATTTTTAAAAAGAGAAGGGGAGGAAATGGGTAATCGCGCATGCGCGAGATTTTACGGATTTTCTATGAACTGTCTAACCACTTAGG
>WTCE01000037.1 GCA_013138735.1 Crocinitomix sp.
AAGGAATGACGTTAATTTCTCGATAACAGTGTACTTTTCGTCACTTAGAACAATCCATAACTGTCATTCCCCTCATCAAGTTTGTTTCGTTTAATTTATATAAAAACAAACATAGGAGAACAAGTGAGACTAATGACTATTTTTGCCCCGTGACAGAAGAACTAAAACTCCAATTATTTGAGCAAAAGCAGAAGTTTTTGCGTGAGATTCCGCATCCAAAATTGATTCTAAAAGAGATGAGAATTTTGCAGCGAATCAATCCGGAATTAGATTTGACAGCATTAACTTTTGAAAAGATTAAAATGAATGCTGATGAAAAATCAACGCCGCTTGAATCATTTCTTGAAAGTCATATCCTAAACGAGTTGTTAGCGAAACAAAAAATTAGTCAAGCACTTGATGTTTCACCTTTATTTGAAGCATTACATAATTTATTTAAGCAGCAAGTTCTATTATTGAAAAAGCTACAATCCTATCTTCCAACTATTGCCGAAGGTATTGATAAAGACGTAAAGATGTCTGTCCCTTTCGACACATATAATATGCTAAAGCGAATTCGTGAATTAAACCTGAAAGAGAAAGAAATAAAGGATTATCTTTGCAACGTAATAAAAGCACAAGAAAAGCCGTTTAGAATATTAGTTGAAAACTGCTTACGTGCCAATAAAATCTTAAGCCATGTCTGATCAGTATGACAAACTTAGAGCATTGCTTGCCGAATTAGAATATCCTTCGATATATCTTTACAAATTTATTGTAAAGCAAGATCCTAATAAGGTTATCGATATTAAAAGATGTTTTAGTGAAACAGCCGAGTTTACGGAGCGTGCATCCAAAAATGGAAACTACATTTCGGTAAGTATAAGGGAAATGATGCTGAGCAGTGACGCGATTATTGACCGTTATAAAACAGTTGGTAAATTTGAGAACGTAATTACACTTTAAGATGGGTAAAGCAGAATCAGTAGATATTATTTTAGGCATTTTGTATGCACTTGCAGCAGTCATGCTTTTTGTTGTAAGCTATGTCTATTTTATTAAACGATTTAAGCGCAATAAAATGTTGGCTGTTAATGACGTAGTATTGACAACCTCTCGTTATGACCAATACGAGAATAAAACGCAGTTCTTAATTGAATTGTCAAAACAATTGAAAATAACGCTTCGCTTATTGGATGATAAAGAACAAGAAGTAGCCGTATTATTAGATGAAGAATTAGAACCAGGCGAGAATGTGGTTGATTTTGATCCTTTGAACTATCAAGATGGGATTTATTATTTATCTTTAAAAACGGATGGAACCTCAATATTGAGAAAAATCAGTATCAACAAGCATTAAAAACTTATGAAAACAATGAAAAAAAGTAGTTTAATTTTTTGTTTATTTATTTGCTCCTTTTTCTTTGTTTTTACTGCCCAAGGTCAATCATCTACTTTTTCCCCTACCGGAAGCTTTAGTCTAGATCTTGGCGTACCGGCTAAGCCACAAAATCCAGCTTTTGAGCATACAATGGAAGGTCTGCTGAATGCGGGTCTCGACTATAGATATAATGTATACAGGGGATTGACCGTAGGTTTAGGATTAAAGTACACCTTTTTTACACTCAATTCTTTTGCATTTAGCAATACAGCAATTTCTGGTGGAATGCAGTCGCCTGGTGCTTATGCCGTAGTAGGTTATGAAAAATTTACAACAGAAAGAATTTCATTCACAGGAAGTTTGAGAGGGGGATATTCACTCTTAATGAATTTTAATGATTCTTGCAGAGTAAAACTGGGAGGACAACACATTTCAGAATCGTTTTTTGTTGAGCCTCAAATAGAAATGGCAATGTTGACAGATAAGGTTTCTGAGCACGCATTTTCAATGATTATAGGCTATAGTTTTTATTTCCATAATTTTTCAAATGAGGATTTATGTATGAATAATATTTCTTCCCTTTTTCCAGAAGATTATGAGGGGGTTACGCGCTACTTGAGCATTGGTTTTGGGTATCGATATTATATGGGAAGGCGTTAGCTTTTTAAAGTATGGTGAAACAATTTTTATATATCAGTTTAGTCGTTTTAACACTTGTTTCTTGCAATAAAGAAACAGAACCTGAGGGACCTATTCTACCTGTTGGTGCGGTTGCATTTGGCGAGGGGGATATTGCATTTGTACCTTATGGAGCCAGTGATCAGGTTTTTAAAAAAGCACCCGACTTCACTACGGAGTTAATTCTAAACTTTAAAGAACGTTTGTTTACTGAACAAGTATTCGCATGGAATCAAACTTTTTTCACTTTCAATGTAGATCCGGGACTAGAATTGGAGTTACGCCTTCGTTATTTACAAGCTGAGGAAGAATATCATAAATCCTTGGCAATTTATATGCCTTATCGGGATGTGTTTGGAAATGCTAAAACCTCTGTTTTTGAAACCCCACTAGATACAACTGTTTTGGAATCAGGCTTTTTTACAGACCTAGTTACTTTTCATGATACGCTAGAGATTAATGGCGCAGATTGGTTTGACGTTTTTGAAATTAATCCACTTACTAGTACAAATCCGGAGGCGGACAGCGAAACAAACTTTTCAAAAGTCTATTATAACCCCACGTTCGGCATTATTGAAATGGATCAAAAAAATGGAGATGTTTGGATTTTGCATCCCTAATCTTATGCAAACATGAATGAATTTAAAGCCACTTTTTTAGGGACGGGTACCTCGCAAGGGGTTCCAGTTATTGCCTGTAATTGTGACGTTTGCCTTTCTCAAGATTCAAAAGATAAACGTTTGCGCACTTCATTAATGGTAAGTATTAATGGCAAAAACATTGTAATTGATACAGGGCCTGATTTTAGGCAACAAATGTTAAGGGAGAAGGTGCAAAGCTTAGATGCAGTATTGTTTACGCATGAACATAAAGATCATATTGCAGGAATGGATGATGTGAGAGCGTTCAATTATAGAACAAAGTTACCCATGGAAATTTATGCCTCAGATTTGGTGGAGATTGGATTAAAAAGAGAATTTCATTACGTTTTTGGTGGTTTTAATTATCCTGGAATTCCACAGGTAAATTTGAATAGAATAGGGGATGCCCCCTTTACTGTGATTGATGAACAAGTCATCCCTATTAATGTCTTACATTATAAATTACCAGTTAAAGCCTTCCGAATTCGAGATTTTTCTTACGTAACAGATGCCAATTTTATTGCAGAATCTGAAATGGAAAAATTAAAGGGTACCGAGCATTTGGTAATTAACGCTTTAAGAAGAACAGAACATATTTCACATTATACATTGGACCAAGCGCTAGAGATTATAGAAAAAATAGGCCCTAAAAAGGCTTATTTAACGCATTTAAGCCATTTAATGGGGAGACATGTGGATGTTATGAAGGAATTGCCTTCGAACGTGCAAGTAGCTTATGATGGTTTAGAAGTTGATTTAAATGAAGTTTAAAGCAATTGTCATATTCTTATTTTTAGGAGTTGCGCTTAGTTCTATTGCCTATATTCTCCTTCAAACAAAACGGGCTTCATTTATTTACAATGATTATGGGGTCGCCATTCCCCCTGATTATCCTATTATGGGCTTAGATATTTCTCACCATCAAGGTGAAATAAATTTTGAAGAAGCCATGGAAATGGGGACGGCAAAAGATAGCGTTCAATTCGTTTATATAAAAGCAACCGAAGGCACTGATTTTTTAGATACTAAATTCGATCAAAATGCAGAGGGCTTTGCAGCGCAAGGAATGAATTATGGCTTTTATCACTACTATCAGCCAAATTGTTCTGCCGAAAAGCAAGCTTTATTTTACTGTGAAACGGTAAAGCGCTATAATTTTAAATTAATTCCTGTTGTGGATATTGAGGTTATTGGAAATCAAAATAAAAACAAACTAGTAGATTCATTAACGGTGTTTATCAATCGCGTACATCAAATTTTAGAATCACGCCCAATGATCTATACCTACGTCTCTTTTTATCAAGACTATTTGCACAATTCAAGTTTGGATAGTGAGTTGTTTTGGTTCGCTTCTTACAATCGAAGTAACCCATATATGGAAATGGAAAATGCCGTGATATGGCAGTTTACCGAGCGTGGCAACATAAACGGTATTGAAACCAAAGTAGATCTGAATGTTGCCAAATCAAATTATAAGGATAAGATTTTAAGAGTCAGATAATACTTAGGCAATAGGCATTAGTACTTAGATTGCTTCGCTATTAATACTTAGACTGCTCGCTTTGCTCGCTGTTATCTACTCTTATTCGTGTTATGTGAAGTTGAAAAAATACGGGTCTGACTTGTTTTGGACTTTTGCCTTTTATCATATTGTAAATTATTCTAGAAAAAAAAATGAAAGAAAAGGGGAACGACTAACAACGTAGAAATGATATATACAATAACCCAAAACCTATGAAAAGATACCATTCCGTCTACGCCGCTGCGCTCCCCCTCTCGTTTTTAGACGTACTTAAAGTAAGTACCTTACATTGATAGTAAGTTATACTATATAGAACGTATAAATACCTAGGATATCTTACGAATTAAGAAAAAAAGTGAAAATTATTGAAAAAAAAGAAGGGAGCACATTGAACGTAGAACTTTCATTAACCCAAAACTTATGAAAAAGTAATATCTACTAAGAAACCAAGTGCTCCCTATTCTTATATATTTTGAAACGGGATGATCAATACATGTCGTAAAAAAATATGGAGTGAGCAACTTTTCGAAGAATTCTTCATTAACCCAAAACTTATGAAAAAGTAAAATATTACTTTCTTCTACTCTGGCTACTCACTCCAATCATTAAATACTTTAAGTTCAAACCGTTGTTTAAATCTGAGACAAAGTTAGGCAAACTATTATATTAACGTTAAGCCTAAATTCTCTTTTTTTATTCTTTTCGACAAATGTCGCCTTTTACTGAGCCAAATGTACGATTTTTTTCGATATAATAATAAGTACTTATACCTATCTCTAGGTGTAAATACTTAGGGTTATGGAAAAAATAATGAATTTCCCGATAAATGTTAAAAAACACCAATCTAGTAGATTTCTCTGTAACGTACTGTTAGTCATTAGTTGTTACGAATTATATCACCAAAACTAAAAACGCCCTAATCCGGTTTAGTCGGATCAGGGCGTTTATTAATTTATTTTTTTCGAAAATTTACTCCGACGGAGGGTTATCTCCATTTTCAGGATCGTCAAGCGGAAATAATTTTTCATCCTCTTCATGACCAGTTAATTTATCAATTATTAGTTCTAATTGACCAATGCTGACCTGTTTGTAAACAATCTTTTTGTCTTTGTCCAAAATAAAGATCCGTGGCGTAGAATATACATCCCATGTATCTGCATAATTTAAACTTTGCAATGTCGTGTGTTCTCTTAGCAAGATGCTTAAGCCTTTTTGATTATCCGTTGAATCAGTAGCGGCTTTATATACGGTTGGTGTTATACCCACATTAATGAAGCTTAAGTCATACTTAACGATAAAAGCTTTCCATTTATCAAAATCAGCGCCTGTTGCTTTTCCAATCGCATAAACTTCGACATTTCTTTCTTTGAATTTTTTGTCATACAACGTATCCAATTTCGGCGTAATCTTTTTACAATGTCCACATTCTGGATCCCAAAAATATAATACGGTATATTCCGCTTCAATATCATAGGTGCTAATCCAATTTTTTTCAGTTGAATCAGGTAATATAATTGGGAATGAAGGACCTCCAACAATTGTTGGCGCAATTTTATCTGCTCGTTCACATACTTTTTTAGTGTTTTCTGGTGTCATCCAATAAGCCACATTATTTGGAAAGCAATAATAATTCTTCGCCATTAAATAAAACACTTTGTCCATTCCCATAATTTGAGAAGTTTCGTATTTATTGGTCACATGGTGAACTATATATTGGAACACTTTATTGTTTTGATCCATTATATCCGTTTTGTTAATTAAATCTTGCGTATAGTAAAATACAGAATCTGGAAGTAGCATAACTCCTGATTTACCAAAGAATTTATCTAACTTATTGTGAAAAACAGGTGTGTTTACAGTTCTGTAGTCCTTTAAGTTTACATTGTCCCAATAATGCTGCATGTAGTAGTTGTAGACAAAGTTTGAATCCGTAATGTTGCCTTCTTCATCTCTTGGATGTTCTGGTAATTTTTTGTCAATTGTCATCCCAAGCATTATGCCTACAAATTTATCTGCATGATTGATGATAATATCCTGTTGCATTTTCACTACATCATCATTGATTTGGCTGAGTTGCGCTTTATATTTCTCTTTCTGTTTGTCAGTCGTTTCAGGCAAATTCATTTTTGTACCAATTGGTTTGCTCTCAATACGCTTTTGAGCCATATAGTTCATATAGTCAAAGAATAACTTGTTGTTTATGGATTTTTTAACCTCAAGCGTAGGAATTGGTTCTTCTACATTATTGATGTGGATGTCAATTTCCTCATTATCTAGAATAATGTCAAATGGTTTACCATTAGGTAAGATTATGGCATAAAGTCCACCTCTATGTTTATTTCCTTCAAATTGAAAACTTCCATTTTTTGATTCGGTAGTATCGGCGTAAAACAATTTATTACCAAAGTAACGCGCCAAGTAAATCGTTGTATCTGGAATATCTGCAGATATTTTAACAGGTTGCGGAGCTATTGCTATGCTAGACTGCGCCTGCGTCGTAAATACAGTGATTAACGAGATAAGAAAAATTAAATACTTCATAATAGTTTTATGTTATGCTCTAAATGTAAAGGTCAGACGAAGATAAAACACTTATCGTTATTTGTTTAACAAATAATTAACGTTTTTATGCATCTCCCAATTTATTCACAGTTTTTTTAATGTTTAAATAATTGGACACAATAAAGAGTCCAAAGCAAAGAATAGCCACGATTAGAGTGGTGGTCAAACTTGATCCTTCAATATTGATTCCATTTTCTTCTAACCAAGTGTTGACGGCAACAATTTTTACAAAAAACATGATTGTAATGGCCGAAATCGTGATAATGCCAAAGGTAATACTTAGTTGTTTAATAAATGTATTTACAATACTTTGAATGGAGTAGCCTAAGCGCAATAAAGTTTTTATTTCATAAGAAGCCTTGCTCAAAACAAGTTGAGAGTATTGTACAAAGCCTAATAAGGAAAGTAGCATGATTAAAACAGATGCAATTCCAAAAATACCGATTACAACGGCTATAATAGTTTTGATTTTAGCAACATCAATGGCAGACTTATTAATGTCTAGATTCATTTCATTCATTAATTCATCCAATTCTCCATAACTATTATCTTTAGTCGTAATAAAAATTCGAGATGGATTTTTAATTTTCCCGTTTCCATAAATGCCATTTGCATGTTTCAAAAATGGCTCAGGAACCAAGATAGAACTGATTTTATGTGAAAAACCAACAACCCGGCCAATCATTTCTGTTTTTTTGCCATTTCCGTCAATATAAATAGTAAGCCGCGCAGCCATCAATAGCTCTTCTGAAATTTGATTCATTCCTTGGCTTTGCGCAAAACCATAATTAATAATCATTATAAAATCACGTGGCAATACAATGGGGATAAATTCACTTTCCTCGTTCCAATCCCAGTCTACATTAATATCCATGAAGCGATTAGGGATGGCTTGAAAAAACATATCCGCATAAAAATGGGGCAATCCGTCACCTTCAACTTCTGAAATCCCAACTTTAAAATCGGCAGATTCGAATGGTGCGACATCAGTAATAAATTCTTTGTCCTCAAGAGATTTAATGTCTTCAGGGCTGAATTCAGTTGAATTCATTCCGATTGAAGTTAATTTGGTTACTTTTTTCTGAATCACTACCGAATTTGGTCCAAACAATTCCTCTTCATTTGAATGAAAAGATTGTACATCCATTATCAATTGCAAACTCAAGAGTAAAGCAGTGAGGCCAATTAAGGCGCCCGCAGTTGCAAATATGAACTGAAGGTTTCTGCTGTCTTTAAATAAAATTTTCTTCAACATAGCTTAGAGTTTAAGTTCATGATCATAGTTAAAACCATGGTGGCTTCCTAAGGTAGTTAGTACAAAACCGCCGCCATTCAAATCCGTTTCCGAACGAATTAACTCAAGCGCTATTGTTGCATTCCCTTCATCTAAATGGCTAAAAGGCTCATCCATCAATAACAATTCAAAGGGCTGCAATAAGGCTCTAATAATAGCAACGCGTTGTTGTTGTCCCAATGAAAGAGTAGCGCATTGTTGGAATTTTTTATCACCAATGCCTAAAGTCACAAGCATTGCTTCAATTTCGCTTTCTGTTTTATGAGCAGTGAGTTGATTTTTTAAAAGCAGGTTTTCCCACACATTAAGTTCAGGAAAGAGTTGTAAGTCTTGAAAAATGGCACTTAATTTTGTGCGACGCAATTCAATCCATTCATGAATCGAAAGTGTGTCAATTGGTTTACCATCCAACAATACTGTTCCAGTATAATCCTTTCGCAGCCCGTAAACGGTACTAACAAAAGTGGATTTGCCTTTACCACTGCTGGCATTCAATAATACTTTTTTTGGAAATTCTAATGAAAATCCAGCCTTCCAAACGCTTGTCTCATCATGTTGATAATCCTTGAGCGGGAATGGCATTACATTTTTAAATTCTAATAACATATACACTGGTTTAATACTGTAGATGAAGCAAATTTGTTGCCAAAGATGGAATGTGTTGGTTGCAAGTGATTTAATTCAAGGTTCTAATTGATTGTAAAGTTATAAAATTGTCGCTCAGTTCTAAAGACTGCGTAATATATAATTATTAACTTGGGTTATTAATTAATTCTTAATTCCCAGGCTTCAAATGGCTTTGATATTTTATAGTTTTTAAGCACGATATTATAATACATTTCTATGGCGCGGTCGAGTGTTGCTTCTTTATTTAAAATCTCATTACTTTCAGAGTCAACACGAATGTTATTTGCTAATACGGCATAAATTCTTTCCAAATTTGTTGCCTGATGCAATAAATTTGAAAAATCATTGGCTTCTGTAATTAAGCGTTGTGTAAAATCAATCACAACTTTTTGATAAGGAAGTAGGTTGTTATAATTAAAGTCAGGGAGGTTATAATCTAATGAACTTTGGGAATTTGAATCTACCTTTTCTGCTAGCCACTGTTCATCATAGTTTTCGAACATCCGAGGATCGTCATATCCCCAATTCGAACTAGCATGATATATAACTAATAATTGGATGATTTCACTTGGGGATTCAGTTAAGTAATCTCTGTATTCTTTTGCTGTATATTGTAAAATGTAATTACCGTTTGCGATTGCATACATATGTTTTCCGATATCCTGAAGATCGTCTAGATTAGGTTGGAGCCTATTTATTGATTTGTCAGACATTTCAATTTTTTGCGATATGTGATTTACGTACTAAATAACATTTCACTGTGCGGAATTCCATCCTCCAAATAGTCTTTACCAGTTGGAACAAAGCCGTACCTCGCATAATAACCCTTCAAATGAGATTGTGCTGAGAGACGAACTGCTTGCTCTTTCATTTCATCTTTAACGAAACGCATACTTGCCTCCATCAATGTATGTCCTAATTTTAAATGTCGTTTATCTGTTGCACTTACAACTCGTCCGATAGCCGTTTCAGCATAAGCTACTCCTGGTTTTAATATGCGGGTTGTTCCAATTACCTTTCCTTCTTCCTTTATAAGGACATGGTAAGCATCTTTGTCTAACCCATCTAATTCTTGATAAGGACAATCTTGCTCCACTACAAATACAGAAATGCGCAAGGCTATTGTATCGTGAAATTCGTCTTGTGTTAATTCAGAAAAGTGTTTGATTTCGGTAGTCATTGATTCGTGAGCTTTGAATTAACAAATATAGTAACCTGTTCTCGATTATTACAAACGCACGCTGTTCATTTAAGATATTGTGCGCAATTATTTAAAGTTTGTCCATAGAGTCAGGTGTTTGAGCTAGAAAGTTTGAGATCAAGGCTTGCGTGGGCCAGAAATTGTGAGTTTACATTTGTAAAAGATCAATAACATAAGGTTATTATCTCTATTTATGGACAAGCATAACGCCGAAATCGGACTTTATAGACAAACATTATTTAGATTGTTTGGTTAAACAGTTATATTTAGCGCACATGAAGATTCTGAGCTATAAATTGGTCGAACACCCCCAAATATTAAGAATTATCATAATGAAAATCGGGAAATAAATAAAATAAAAAATGGATAAAAAAACAGCAATTATTTTAGCCGCTGCGGCAACAGTATTATATGTTTTAATGGTATGGATTCTGGGCGTTTTAGGACCGGGAGGTTCATTGTTTATGAGCATTATTTATTTGATTGGAATGTTGTTGCTAATCCAAAATATTTTTCCGAAAAAGAAGAAGAAAAAACGCTAAGAAACCTCATTTAACATGACCATTTTCATTCAAAAAATTGTTAAGGAATATTCAAAGTCAGAGCGCATTGGATCAGCCAGCGCGCAACGTAATAATTTGCCAAATATGATTTCTTACAATTCAGTTCTACCTGAAGAAGGCGCATTCATGCAAAAAATAAATTTCAATATAAAGCACAAAAATCTGGAGCCTAGAATAATGCCAATACAAAAAATTGACGTGTTGGATTTACATGAAATGAATTTATGGTTGTCATTAGTCGATAATCAATTACGTATTGAAAATTTGGCAGAAGCAAGTGGTAATAAAATAACCTTTTATTTGAAGCAAAACTCTTGGGCTCAGTTTAGGGCAAATGCTAGGAGAGATGGGGGACATGTTTTTCTGAAAGATATTACATTGAATCTAGTTTATTGCCATTCAAGGAATATTGCAGATGTCTTTAGACCGCAAAATTGTATCAAAACATTTCGCGAAACGGAATTTGAAATTCGTTAATTACATTTTAGAAATAATCTCTCGAATATAAACCGCCCGATCACCAATTTCCATTTCCTTTAAATCATCTGGCCAAATAGGATCACCAACAATTACTTTAATTGTTCCAAAGCCCAATTGAAAGGGCTTTTTATTGGGCCAAATTTTACGAGCACCTTCAATTTTTATCGGTAGAATAGGGACTTGGGCTTGCTCAGCTAAATGGAACCCACCTTTTTTAAAGGGAGCAATTTTTCCATCCTTACTCTTAGTGCCTTCGGGAAAAATGATAATGTGTTTTCCTTCTGCAACACGTTTAGCAGCATAAGCAATACTATGCTTTGCCTTTAATCGATCTCTGCGATCAATATAAATCATACCATACGCCTCAATATACCAACCGAGTAATGGAATTTTACGCAATTCTTTTTTTGCAATAAAGTAAGTGTAAAAAGGCATTGTTTTAAACAGCACAGGAATATCAATGAATGAATTATGATTCCCCATAATTAAGTAACTCTGCTTAGGATTTATCTTCTCCATGCCTTCCTTTCGAATGCGCGCGCCAATAAGCGGAATAACAAAGGGAGACCAAAAATATTTAGCAACCCATGCCATACCATCCTTCCAACGGACAAGAAATAATAAACCACCAATCAAGATTGAAATGAAAGACCAAATTCCAAAAATTAATAGTTTAAAGAAGGACAGAATCGCGCGCATGGGTGATTTTAATATCTTGAAATATAATTAAGAATTATGAAAGCCTACTGATAAACTCTCAATTTTTGAAATAAATATTACGTTAATCGACATTATTAAAGCCTATATCATTTTATTGCGGGTCAACATCAACCGCTACGCGAATTGATCTGAAATCGTGATCAGAAAGAAAAATATCAATCTGTTCTTTGAGAATAGCCTTTACTTTCTTAGGCGAAGCATCCCGTTCAAATTTGACACGAATATTTTTTAGATAAAAATTACGAACTCTTCCCACAGGTGGTGTTTCAGGACCTAAAATGCGATCTTTAAAAATATCATGTAATTTTTTGGCCAATACCGCCGCACCAAACTCAAGTGCATCTTGATTTCGGTGTTTTAGTTTAATCACAATGATTCTGAAAAAAGGTGGATAGTGAAAATTCCGGCGTTCAATTATTTCTTGCGTATACATGCCCGTAAAATCATGTGCCATCACTTTTTGAATAATCCAATGGTTGGGGTCAAAAGTTTGAATGACAACCTTACCACGCTTAGCACTTCTTCCAGCCCGTCCAGAAACTTGAGACATTAAATGATAGGAACGTTCAAATGCTCTAAAATCTGGGAAATTGAGCATTTGATCTGCGCTCATAATTCCAACCAGACCAACATTATCAAAATCTAGCCCTTTGGTAACCATTTGAGTACCAATTAAGACATCAATTTCGCGGTTTTCAAAATCTGTAATTATGTTTTGATACGAATTTTTAGCTCGTGTCGAATCCAAGTCCATCCGTTTAATGGTGATGTCTGGGAAATAAATGCCTAATTCATCTTCAATTTTCTCAGTCCCAAAACCGAGCATTTTTAATTTTCTGCTGCCGCAACCACCGCACGAAGAAGGAGGTGAAACAAAATAACCACAGTAATGACATTTAAGCACATTACTGAACTTATGATAGGTTAATGAAACATCACAATTTTTGCATTGGGGTGTCCAACCACACAATTCGCATGACCAAACAGGATTATAACCACGGCGGTTTTGAAAAAGAATCACTTGTTCCTTATTTTCAAACGCTTCTGTCATTTTTTCCATCAAAAATGAAGAAAAATGAGATTTCATGGTTTTACGCTTCGTTTCCTTTTCAATGTCCGCGCACATGATTTCAGGCATTTGAACACCTCCAAATCGTTCAGATAAAGTAACTAAGCCATATCTACCTTCCTGTGCATTATAAAACGATTCAATTGATGGTGTGGCCGATCCTAATAACACTTTAGCTTTGTATAAGGTCCCCATCACAATAGCAGTATCACGCGCATTGTATCTTGGAGCAGGATCATATTGTTTGAAAGAGTTTTCATGCTCTTCATCCACAATTATAAGTCCTAAATTTTGGAAAGGCAAAAATACAGAAGAGCGTGCACCCAGTATGATTCTAAATTGATTCGGATCATTGTTCAATACTTTGTTCCAAATTTCAATCCGCTCATTCTGATTAAACCGACTGTGATAAACCCCAACCAAATCACCGAAGTATTTTTTTAATCTTGAAATCAACTGAGTCGTTAAGGCAATCTCAGGTAATAAAAACAGTACCTGCTTGCCTAGTTCAAGCTGTTCTGCAATTAATTTGACATAAATTTCAGTCTTACCTGATGAAGTAACGCCATGTAGCAATACAACGTCCTTTTCTTGAAAATAGTCCTTGATTTCAGTATAGGATGTTTCTTGAGCAGGCGAGAGTCCTTTAATAGCAATGTCGTCATCATTTGAACTGCCTAGTCTAGATATTTCTGCAGAAAAAATAGTAATCAATTCCTTTTTGGCCAATGTATTTAATGCAGATTCTGAAATTCCTTCCGCTAAAATAGTTTTCTTTAAAACCGGAACTTGAACGGATCGATTCCATCCCGTGAGCTCGATTAATTTAAGCAAAGCATTTACCTGCTTTTCATTTCTTTTGGATGACTCTAAATGGTTTAATACTTCACCTAATTCAGTTTCATTTTCAATTTCTGGCGCAATTTGAATGAAGGTAGCATATTTGGGGCTATACTTTGCATGCAACTCTTCGCTGACAATAGCAATGCGCTTTTCAATCAATTTTTTAATCAGTGGTTGCACCGTTTTAATCTTTAAAATCTCAGCAACTTCTTTAATCGTTAACTCATCTTGTAGTTGGAGTGACTCAAGTATTAAGAATTCTTTATCAGAAAGATCTTGTTCATCTCGATCATATTCAGGATGTAGTGATATTTTTGTTTCACTTGCTAATTTGAAATTGCTAGGTAAAGCCGCATTCATGACATCTCCTAAGTCCGCCATATAATAATCAGAGATCCAATCCCACAATGCAAATTGTTTGTCTGTTACAATACGCTCTTGATCTAAGACACCTTCAATATACTTCGCAGTATACTTGCTTGGTACTTCTTGGTGAATTCGGCGGATAATTGCGGTATAATACTTTGATTTGCCAAATGGCACTATCACACGAGAACCAACACCAACTTCAGGGTTCAGTTCATGCGGTACACGGTACGTATACGTATTAGGAATACCTAATGGTAGAATTACATCAACAAAATAGGTAATCCGATCTGTCATATAACGAAGTTAAATACAAAATTAGAATTAGAGGATGGTCTGTGGTTTATTTGTGCGGCCAATTTTCATATCCCCCAATTAAATGATACACTTGAGAAAACCCTTCTTGACAAAGTAAGTTTTTCACCTTTTCTGAGCGTTCCCCCGTTTGTCCATAGAGAAAAATGGCACGATTCGGTTCTAAACTTTGAATTTGTTTCGAAAAACCGGCATCCAAGTAATTTATATTCATGGCATTATCAATGGCACCATTCGCATACTCTTCGGGTGTACGAATATCCAATAATATACCCCCGTATGAAATTCGCATTACGTTAAATTCTTTCGAATCCACATCTCTGCACTCTTGTTTGGTAAGGCCATTTACGTTGTATTCAGGAGTGCAAGAAAGAATGGAAACCAATATCAATAAGCAAATGGAAAGACGGATCATAATTCTTGCAATTCTTGAATAGTTGGTATTTCTCCTCTAAAAAAACGATAAGAAAGCCCAAATGTCAATAATTCGGGAGACCAAATGGATAGTTCTAAGTTTAGCCCCAATTTATCAGAGACATAATAATTGAATCCACCTATAGTAACACCCGCAAAAAAAATGGGTTTATTTTCAGGAAACAATCGGACAGTTACACCAGATAATAAGTCTGGTGTATTAAAGCGGTGGATAACACCAAATTGCAATTTCACATAGTATTCAAACTTTCCGTTATAAAAAACAGAAACGGCAGGATTAATACTACCGTAAACCAAGGGCGAGCCATAATGCTGGTTATCGTAAAATATATTTAAATACTGAAAGCCAACTTTACCTGAAAGCGAAAAAACATTCCCGAATAAAAACTCATGCGTATAAGAGATGGCAGGGCTTTTAGAAACAAATTCAAATTGATGCTTACTTGTATCATTAAAATTAATGATATCATTTTTGAAATTAATTTGTTCAGACGTAAATCCGACATTCAACTTGATTAGTCGATTGTGAATTTGACTCTGTGAAAAGAGAGAGACAAAGAGGCCACAAAGAAGGATTAATTTCCGCATGCGACAAAGATATCGATTTCGGATTAATTTATTCCCAGCGAGCTATAAAGATTGAAAGCAAAGCCAACTTGAAAATAGGTCCCATTTAATACATGATAAGCAATTTCAATTTTTGTATTTCAATCCAAATTCTACCAAGGCAATCAGATTCAATTGCGGTGGTAGCGTTTTGCGAAAGACCTGAGTTAATATCAATTAACTTCGTTTTGGATAGATCTTGAGAATTGCCAGTAAAGGGCAAGCTAATTATAAAGATATATAGCGCTTAGTCGGAAATACAGCAAAATCAAAATCGCATCTTTTGAGTTTATCTCCATTATTTTCTTGTCGTCTGATGCTTAAGCTCTTTGCGCTAACGCTTGGTCTTCAAAAGCTGCGCTTTTTCTCCTAAAGAAAAAAATAAAACTAACTCTCAAAATCTATTCGATTTCTGAAAATTCGTCTATTTCCGACCAAGCACTATATAGCGCGATACGTGAGATGATTCTAGAATGAAGGAGTTTTCTTAATTTCAATTTTATTGAAACCATATCGAATACATTTCGTAAATGTAGATGAATGAAATAATTTATGGTACGGAATTTGAATAAGCTAGATTATTGAAATTATTTTATATTTACACTAAACTAAAGAAATTATGAAAAGAGTATTGACATTTATAGGGGCAGCGTTGATTGCAACTATGAGCTTTAACAACACTGCTGTAGCGCAGGTTGAGCAGGGAAACTTAATTATTGATCCGTATATTGGAACTCCTACTAGGAATATTATTTGGGGTTCAATAATATCAGGTGTAACGTCCAATTCAGATTTTAGTACGGCTGGATTGCCAGTATCTTTTGGAGGTAGGGCTGAATTTATGGCTGCTGACAATTTTGGTATTGGAGTAGATGTAAACTATGTAATGAGCGGATATCAGTATTCTACAAGTTATTTTGACACAGTTACTGTAGCAACGTATGATGCAAACTATAAGTATACAGCAAATATATTAAGGGCAATGGTGCGTTTAAATTACCATTTCGTTCAGACAGATGTGTTGGATGCCTACTTTGGCGTTGGAGCTGGATATAGAACTGTTAAGAGAACAGGTTCTTATTCTTGGGGTGGCGAAGAGCGTGATGATTTGTCAACAAGCATAACATTAGTTCCGGTTGCTTTTAGATTAGCGTTAGGTGCCAGATATTATTTCACGGACAATATCGGAGCAAATGTTGAATTAGGACTTCTTGGTGGAGGCCCAATACAAGTGGGGTTATCGATTAAAATATAAAAAACTAGTCAAAAAAGTGATTAAAAACTCGTCTATATGGACGAGTTTTTTTATTTTTGGGTATGATTAACCCAGGAGTAAGATATTTGTCTTTGAAAAATTTGCCGGCAGACGATCGGCCACGTGAAAAATTAATCGACCATGGTCGTGCGTCATTATCAAATGCCGAAATTATCGGAATATTAATAGGTTCAGGTACAAAAGAAAAGTCTGCAGTTCAATTAAGTCGTGATATACTCGCAACTGTTGATAATAATCTTGATCGCCTAGCACGCTTGTCTGTCCATGATTTAATGAAGTTTAAGGGAATTGGTAGTGCGAAGGCTGTTTCTATTGCTGCTGCATTAGAATTAGGCAGAAGAAAAAGTAATTGTGCTGGTAAAGAAAGTCAACGAATTACATGCTCACGCGATATCTATAATCATATGAAAGATCGATTTGAGGATCTTAGTCATGAAGAGTTTTATATACTTTTACTCAATCGTTCCAATAATGTTCAGGCCATTGAGCGGGTTTCGGTAGGCGGGATTAGTGGCACTGCTGTAGACGGAAAGGTCATTTTTAAGAAAGCCTTGGAACAATCAGCATCCGGAATTGCACTTTGTCATAATCACCCATCTGGTAATTTGCGGCCAAGTAGGGCAGATATTGATTTAACGAAAAAGCTAGTAGGCTTTGGACGAATGATTGATATGCCTGTGATTGATCATCTTATCATTACTGATAAGAATTATTTCAGTTTTCAAGATGAATCAATTTTGAGATAACCTTGTCTAAGAATAACGGCTATTACATGTATGGCGATTTATTTTGTTGCATGATGGCGTGAAGGAAATGTACGAAATACTATATTTGCTTTAAATACCACTTCAATGAAAATTATTTCCATTTTAGGTGCACGTCCTCAGATTATAAAGGCTGCTGCTTTAAGCAGGGCAATTAGAAATCAATATTCGGATGAAATTTCTGAAATTATTGTTCATACAGGGCAGCATTATGATGCCAATATGTCTGAGGTCTTTTTTAAAGAATTAAATATCCCAAGTGCCCACTATAACTTAAACGTTGGATCTGGAAATCATGGTGAGCAAACAGCCAAGATGCTTGAGGGCATTGAAGCTATAATTTTAAAAGAAAAACCAGAAGCTGTAATTGTTTATGGTGATACAAATTCAACAGTTGCAGGTGGTTTAGCAGCTTCTAAATTACATATTCCTGTTGTGCACATTGAAGCTGGGCTGCGCTCGTTTAATAAAAAAATGCCCGAAGAGATTAATAGAATTACTTGTGATCATTTGTCTACATTATTATTTTCACCGACAAAACAGGGTGTTAAAAATTTAAAAAGAGAAGGTTTTGCAATTGATAGTGTACCTCCCTATACAATTGATAATCCTAAAGTTTATCATAGCGGAGATGTGATGTACGATAATTCAATTCACTTTTCAGCTATATCAGATCGCGATTCTACTTTATTAAATCAATTAGAGTTGGATTCAGAATTTATTTTGGCAACAATTCATAGAAATAATAATACAGATAATCCAGATCGTTTAAATTCAATTTTTGAAGCGCTGTTGGATATTTCAGAGGTCCATGATATTCAGGTGGTTCTGCCACTGCATCCAAGGACAAAAAAAATGATGGAGCTATATTTGGATGATCAACTTGCCAAGAGAATTGCAGACAGTGATTTATTCCTTGTAATACCTCCAGTTTCATTTCTAGATATAATTGCGCTTGAAAAGAAAGCGAATTTCATTATTACAGATAGTGGCGGATTGCAAAAAGAAGCTTTCTTTTTTAAAAAGCCGTGCATTATTTTAAGGTCTGAAACCGAATGGGTAGAAATTGTTGAAAATGGAAATGCGTTGATCTGTGATGCTGACAAAAATAAAATATTGGCCGCATACGATTCATTATCAAAAAAAGAATTGACGTATCCAGATTTATTTGGAGATGGCAAAGCAGCCGAGTTTATCTGCGAACAAATTGTTAAACACTTAAGTTGATATACATATTCTCTGAACATATTACCCCACGACTAATTTATGTGCTCGATTTCTGTTTTACAGAAAAAGGACAAACCTATCAGTTGATTTCGACCAAAGAAGAATGGAATAAATTATCCGTAAAATCACTGAATTATTCCAGCCAAGAAATAGAAAGCTTATTTCAAATAAAACCGCAAGGAATTTTATTTGAAAGTGAAATTTATCAATCAAAGTCAATCGCCTTAAATGATGGGGATATTGAGATTGATGGCGTAAATGATGGTTTAGGCTTTATGTTCTATATGCTTTCAAGATATAAATCCTATTTTTCGCAAAATCTTGATAGCCATGGTAGATTAAATGCAGAACAGAATACTTTAGTACAATTAGGTCTTAATAAAGTGGCTGTTTTAGACCGGCTGGTGAAGACTCTTTGGGAAAAGTTAAATTTAGATTATACAAAGGTTCAAGAAGGATTTAAATTCATTCCAACTTTTGATATTGATATTGCCTGGGCTTATAAAAACCGCAAATTTATGCGATCAGTTGGTGCCATATTTAAAGGTAAGAAACCAATTGAGCGTTTAAAGGTTTTTGCTGGAATGGCTAAAGATCCGTATGACACTTATGCTGAAATCAGAGATATTGCGTCGAAAACAGAACATATAATCTGTTTTACCCTTTTAGGCGACTGGGGAAAATATGATAAAAATATTCATTGGGAAAACTACTCCTATGGTTCTTTGATTAGAGGTTTGAATTTAGAAGGCGGTTTAGGTATTCATCCGTCTTACGCTTCCTATTTAAATGCAGATAAAGTAGCACTTGAAATCAAGCGTCTTGAGAAGATTACAGGGCATGAAATACATAAAAGTAGACAGCATTTTTTACGGCTTAAAATTCCTGAATCCTATGATACTTTATTAAGTTCTGGAATTAAAAGTGACTATACTATGGGTTTTGCGGATGACTTTGGCTTTAGAGCAGGAACTTCATTTCCGTTCCACTATTTTGATTTAATCCAAAATAAATCAACAGAATTAATGATTCATCCGTTCGCTTATATGGATAGTGCAATGAAAGATTATTTGCATTTGAATCCTGAACAAGCCAAAGCAGTAATTGATGAACTAATTAGCGAAGTTAAAGCAGTAGGTGGTCAGTTTATTACGATCTGGCACAATAGTTCTATCCATGATTCTGGTGAATGGAAAGGATGGAAAACCGTGCTTGATTTTACCGTTCAAAAAGGATTGGAAAAGGAATGAGAAGTTTAAGCATTCTTAGTCTTTTAATAGCATCATTTGCCTTGATGCAATGCGTTCAACATACTGAAGCAACAATAAGCGAAGTTACAAATCAAATTGAACAGGAATCGGTTGAGGTAAAATATGCCGAGGGATTTGATATTGTGTACCAAGAAGGTTTTATTAAGGTAATTACGCAATCTTTTGGTGAAAATGCACCTTTTAGAGATAGTGTCTATATCATGAGTAATTCTGAAAAGGTTTTTGAAACAAAAAGTAAAATCGTCAATCAGGTAACTGTTCGTTTAGCGTGCCAATCTTCAACGCATTTGTCCTTTTTAGATGAACTAGATCGCTTAGATCAAGTTGTTGCGTTATGTGGCATAAAATATGTCAATAATGCAAAAATTAGTAAAACGTTAAGCAAAAACGAAGTCATTGAATTATGTATGACAGATCAGGTGCAAATGGAGAACCTCTATCAAAGCAATCCTGATCTATTTTTGATTTACCCTTTTGGTAGTGCAGAAAGTAATGAATTTTATGATACAGGAATTCAAACATTGTTGATTGCAGAATATTTAGAAGAATCGCAGTTGGCTCGATTAGAATGGATAAAATTATTTGGTGTTTTAACCGGCAGAGCCAATGAAGCCAATGCTTATTTTAAAGAAGTGGAGGAAGCTTATTTGAAACTAAAAAATGAAACCCAACCTCTGGAGAAGACATTTATTATGAATTTGCCTTTTCAAGATCAGTGGTTTACGCCCTCATCAAAATCTGTTGGAGTTGAATTGATAGAGGATGCTGGAATTCAATATTACTATCGGAATGAAAAAGGGACCGAGAATATTGTACATTCTAATGAACAGGTATGGAATGACGGAATTCAAGCAGATTATTGGGTAATTATTGCACGACGACCAATTGACTTTAAACTAGCCGATTTAATTGCGGAACAGTCTGTCTATAAAGAGTTTTTGTCTGTACAAAATCACCAAGTTATTTTCTGTAATACCAGCGTAGTGGATTACTTCTCGAAAGGTGTTATAGAGCCACACATAATACTGAAAGATTTGTGTTATGCAACAGGTCAAATTGAATCACATGAGCCACAATATTTTTTCCTTTTGGAATAGGGAAGAACTAATGTTACATTTGTCCAGCATTTATTTGTAATGAATTTAAGGTCAGACATAGCATTAATTGGTGTAATAATTCTTGGAATTTTTATTCTTTTTTGGATGAATCTTCTCTTAGGAGATGTGCCTATGAAATCAGCAGATGTATTCAATCTTTTGGCTGGAGGTACAGCAGATAATCCTGCTTGGTCTTATATTGTTGAAAGCAGATTGAATCGTTCAATTGTTGCTATTTTGGCTGGTGGGGCTTTGGCCATATCAGGTTTGATATTACAAGTGTTTTTTAGAAATCCTTTAGCTGGACCAGGCGTTTTAGGGATAACTTCTGGCGCTTCTTTAGGTGTGGCTGTTGTCGTTTTAGGTGGCGTAACCATGGGGTCACTATTGGGAAATTTGGGTATCATCTTGGCCGGAATCATTGGAGCTGTTGCCGTCTTATTTTTGCTCTTATTTATCGCAAGATTTATACGGAACTCTGTTACGTTGTTAGTTGCGGGTCTCATGTTCGGTTATTTCACGGCGGCATTAATTAACATACTTTTTCTTTGGGCAAATGAAACGGCTACACGTAAATATGTAGTTTGGGGCTTAGGAAGTTTTGAAGGTTTAAATCAAAGCGAGTTACTCATTTTTACAACATTAATTATTGTTCTGAGTTTATTGTGCTTTATGCTTGTAAAACCACTCAACGCCTTAGTTGCCGGAACCGATTACGCAGCTTCTATAGGAATTAATGTTAAATCAACCCGCCTGCTCATTATACTATTTACTGGTGTACTCGCCGCGATAGTCACTGTTTATTGCGGCCCAGTAGGATTTATAGGAATCGCCGTTCCACAACTTGTGCGGGTTTTAGTAAAGTCAAAAAATCATGCAGTCATTTTACCAGTTGTTTTTATAGCAGGCAGTTTATTGGCGCTTGGCGCAGATTTTATCGTAAGAATGAGCAGTAATAGTTTGCCGTTGAATACGGTTACGGCAATAGTTGGCGCACCAATCATAATATGGGTAATTGTTAAAATGAATCAACGGAATGTTAGCTTTTAAGCAACTTGAAATAAGAGCTGGTGCACGACATTTATTTGCCGCAAGCAGTATTCATCTTCGCAATGGTATTGTTGCCTTGGTGGGAAGAAATGGAACAGGTAAATCAACCTTGCTTAAAACAATCATGGGATTGCACCGCGATTTTTCAGGAGAAATTTTAGTAGATGGTAAATCACTTGACAGTTACAAACCAGCTGATTTGGCGAAAGAAATAGCTATTGTCTATTCAAAATCTAACATTTTTGGAAGTCATTCTGGACGTGATGTGCTGATGTTAGGAAGATTACCCTATCAAAATGCCTTCGCAAAAGAAACAGCAGTAGATCGGGAGCAAGTCAATCGAATTATTGAACTCTTGCAATTAGAAAAATTTATTGATCAAGAATTCTCCGTTTTAAGTGATGGTGAAAAACAATTGATTATGATTGGAAGGGCAGTGGTGCAAGACACAAAGATTATATTGTTAGATGAACCTGCAGCATTTTTAGATTTGGTAAATCGGCATCAATTGATGCGGGTTTTACAAGAGATTGCGAAATCAACTGAAAAGCTCATTTTATTTTCGACACATCAAATGGATGTATTGCCCAAAGTGTGTCAATCGGTATTATTGATTGATCAAAATGAATTGCGTTTAATTGAAGATCCAACAACATTTATTACTACTATTTATAAAAGTTTTGGAATGGATAATTTAGAGACAGATGAAGTTTAGAACGGCAGTTAAAATTGATGCAAATAAAGGGTTTATCAACCATCAGCATAAAATGATGAGTATTGGTTCATGCTTTGCAAGTAATATAGGTGCCTATCTGAATGTGCGTCAGTTTAACATTGAACAAGTGCAATTTGGCATTCAATTTAATCCTGTATCGATTGAAAGAAATATACGTGATGCAATTTCAGGAACAGTAGACGAAAAACTAGTTGTGGCGCGTGATGAACATTTTTATCATTATAATTATTCGGCCAATCATTTTGCGAAGACACAAGCTATCCTCACTAATTTATTGCGCAATGTTCAAATTGATTTCACACAAGGATTGGAATCGTGCGATCGTTTGTTTTTGACCTTTGGAACTGCTTGGGTTTATCGGCTTGTTGAACAAAATGAAATTGTATCGAATTGCCATAAGATTCCACAAAATCAATTCAAAAAAGAATTGCTCGATCTAGAAGAATTGAAGCATTTATATGTGCGATTATTTGAAGATTTGAATAGTAAAAAACCTGAATTACAAATTGTTTTGACCGTTAGTCCCGTGCGCCATGTAAAAAACGGATTACATGAAAATAATTTGAGTAAATCCATTTTACTTTTATTGAGTGATTTTTTAGTGCAGAAATTTGATTTCGTTCATTATTTCCCAGCGTATGAAATCGTTATGGATGATTTGCGCGATTATCGTTTTTTTAATTCTGATTTAATTCACCCCAATACGCAAGCCGTGGATTATATTTTTGAGCGTTTTCAAGAGACTTATTTCAATAAAGTAACAGCTGAAATTTCAGTGCTTGCGAAAAAGTTGATTCAATTAAAGTCTCACCGCCCATCAGCACCAAGTCAAGCGCAAACTAAACAAGCTCGGCAGCAACAAGAGGCTTTAGAAACTGAAATTTTGGAGTTAAAAAGCAAAGCTTAATTGTGGATTTTCTTTAACGATTACTTCTTTCTTTAAATGTTCTAAGTTTGAAAGAGATATTCCTAATAATCGTACTGGTAATGGCAATTCATCCTGCTCAATTAATTCAAGAACAACTGGCCAAATTTCTGTTTTACTATCCACATATTCTGTAATAGTTCTACTACGCGTTTGAATAGTAAAGTCGTTGTATTTAATCTTTACAGTTATTGTTTTCCCCTTTGATTTGGATGCTATCATCCGTTTTTCTGTCTCCGTTGCAATTATATCTAAGGATGCGAGAATATCTGAAATTTCGTATTTGTTTTCGCTAAAAGTGCGCTCTGTTCCAACAGACTTACGAATACGATTGGGTTTAACCTCACTGTATTGAATTCCCCTAACAATATCATAAAAATGATTTCCAGACTTACCAAAATGCTGTGTAAGAAACTCGCGTGTATGCTGTTTAAGTTGATGGCCATTGTAAATCCCCCAACTGTTCATTTTCTTTGCGGTGACTTTTCCAACACCAAAAAATTTGTTGATAGATAAGGTTTCTAAAAATGGAATTACTTCGGCAGGTTTAATCGTTTTTTGGCCATTGGGTTTGTTAATATCACTTCCAATTTTAGCCATAAATTTATTGATCGAAATCCCTGCTGAAGCCCTTAGTCCAGTTTCTTCAAAAATGCGTTGGCGTATTTCTGTGGCGATTTCTGTGGCTGAATGATGTCCATGGATATTTTCTGTAACATCCAAAAAGGCCTCATCCAATGAAAGCGGTTCAACCAAATCTGTATAAAATGAAAATATTTCTCGAATTTGACGGGATACTTCTTTATAACGATCAAAATGGTGAGGCACAAAAATTAATGCCGGGCATTTACGTTTTGCCAAGGCACTTGACATTGCTGATCGTACGCCGAATTTTCTGGCTTCATAACTTGCAGCAGCAACCACGCCACGTTTTTCACTTCCACCAACTGCAATGGGCTTTCCTCTTAACTCTGGATTGTCCAATTGCTCAACAGATGCGAAAAACGCATCCATATCAATGTGAATTATTTTACGTTGTGGAAGTTCGTTCACGTTAATTGAAGGATTTAACGCGAAGGTAAGGATAAAGTATTTATTCTGTAAAAGTGATTTTTTTATTTGTCTTTGGAAGTTTGGCAATATAATAGGGTTGCGTGATTACGGCTGGTGCGATATCAGCAGGACTATTCTTTATAACAGTCAAATTGATTTCTTTTTTAGTTGAGTTAATATCTGCTATTTTTATGCTGTAGCCTCCTGATCCGCGTGCCTTATCAAAACAGGCAACGACTATAAATTCATCAAAGTCAATCTCCGTCTCAGAGAAATTATCAGATTCATTATTCACCGCATTTATTTTAGCTAATAAATCTTGCCAATCCTGTTCTTTTTCAATTACGAAATTTTCTTCTGAAATATCCTCTTCACCAGCGCCATAAAGTGCTCCCTGATGTATTTCTGTCAATTCTAATTCCATATCATCTGTTTTATTGCAAGCCATGACGATAAGCGCTAATAATCCGATTAAAACTTGTTTTATCATATTAATATTTTTCTATATGATGCAGTTGCATAGCAAAAGGGTTGCACTAATTTTTATGACTCAAATATTTTCCAATAATTATACCTGTAACTATAACAGAGTAAAAATTACCCGCTAAGCCAACTAGCATAGTTGCCTTTTTTGCATGCATAGTCAAAGGAAGAATATCGCCATAGCCAATCGTCAATGTGGTTATAAAACTGAAATAAGACAAATTATTGTAGTGCTCGCTTGGTGAACCCAAATTAGAAAATGAATGCGGCGTGACTGATTCAATCAATGTAAAATAGAGTCCAGAAATTAAACAGAGCAAAATAAAACCAGTAAATACTGCTGAAATCATAGCCCGACTGACTTGTTCTGCTCGGTAAATTTGTATATAGGTTTCGTATGAAATTGCAATAAAACAAATGATGTAAATGCCACGTGGAACGGCTCTGAGCTGAAATGAATCTGAAAAAAAGCTTAACGCATAGAGTATCAAGAGCAATATTAAAAATACGATAAAGACATTTTTCAAAATCTTATTGTCGTTGAATAAAATAATGCCAGCAAATATGGTTTGTGCAAATAATAAAGGGTGGAATATTTCTGTAATCTCAACACTAATGAACAGTGGGCCGAAAAGAACAACTAAAAGACTGAACAGTACGATTTCATGTTTTATTCCAGCAAGTCTAGCAAACGTTTCATTCATAATTCAATGGTTAAAAGTCAAATTCTAAATTTTGCAGAATCAATCCTGATCCTGGGGCAATCTGATCCAAGGCCGTGTGATCATTTCCAGTCAAACTTTCGCTAATTGTTTCCAAATCAATTTCATGCCGCCCTAGTCGAATTAATTGGCCCATAATTAAACGCACTTGGTAGCGCATAAAACCCATAGACTGTATTTCTAAGGCGTATGATGTTTCTGGAAAAAAATTGGCTGTATAAGTTGTGTTTTCAGTAATACGACAAATAGTTACCTCCCGATTAAAATTAGTATTGGGTGAGGGTTTAGTGCAATATTTTACAAAATTATGTTGGCCTTCAAATTGAGTTGCGCCTTGTTTCATGAGTTCAAGATCCAAATTTCCCTTAAAATATGTCATCATTGCAGCCGAAAAGGGATGAGGTTTTTCGCCAAAAGTGAATAAGTAGAGATACGTTTTCAATTTTGGGGTTTGAATAATATTGAATTTTTCGTCTACTTCTTCAATCTTAATTGCGCGAATGTCATTGGGCAAGTTGGAGTTAAAGGTTTGCAGAAATTCATCCATTGCAATTGGTTTCTCTAAAAAAAGCTCAAAAGCTCCATGATTGGCAGATACTTTCGAATCCGTTCTGCTACTGCCCATTGTTTTAAACCGATCATGGCCTAGTGCAAATAGTAAGGTCTTGTCAACCATCAAGTGAATGGTTTTCAAATTGGGCTGTTTTTGCCACCCATGAAACCGAAAGCCCAGGTATTGAATATGTATGAGATAATAATAGGTTTTCATCTTTGATTTAATTGACACTAAAACAAAGATAATGATAAGTGAATAATTTAAAACAAAAAGAGATCGGTAATCTAACCAATCTCTTTTTCATCTAAATCAAGTTTTGGGTTAACTTGTTATTGCTATTTAATACGTGTTGACTTTATATGTAATAAATATTGCCACGGTCAGTAACGTAATTATATAGATCATTATTGTTCTACGGGTTGTTTTTCTTTTTTTTAGAACAAGTTTTTCTTTAAAGACCCGCATTTGATGTTCACTGAGTTTGTTTTTATATTGCAGAGGGGGACCAATTTGAACTCCCTCTGGATATTCCTTATTTCCTAGTTTCCTCTCGCATTTTGGACTTCTATTATTCTTTAACGTGATAAGCATTGCTGATATACGTCCATATGAACTCATGAATAGAAAGCGCTAGTAAAATTACATATATGCTAATTTAATTAGTTGTCAATATATGGGGGACCCATTTTATACTGGCAACAATTCTTCAATTGAATAACTCTTATGTATCCCCGAATTTTTTTTAAAAAAAACAAAAGACAAAGGTTTTATCATAAAGATATGATCGGAAAAATCGCTTTTATTAATTTAAAACGGCAATTCTATTAAATTCCATGAATACTTATGATATGGAGTGAAATGTGAAAAGACATTTGCATCTCTATTACTTGCATCTTAATGTTTTAATTTATATTATTGTTATTGTCTTACCAAAACTTAATCAATCAGAAGCAGTTCATGTTAATACTTGGGTGTGTTCAAAAATTGCAAGTACTAGTACAAAAGATTTTTGATCAAAGGTGTTATGCATACGGGTTAAATTTGACTAATTAATTTAACTCCTTAACAGAGTACTTATTAGACCAGGAAGAACTTGCTTCGCCCTACAAGACCTAAACGATAGAGATGCACAACAGAATTAAAAGCAGGGATCTTAAAACTAATAAACAGTTCGCTCTTTGGATAGTTGTTCTAACTTTTTTTAGCATTATTGACATATTTCGGCACTTGATGAGTTCCGAAAGTTATCTACAAATAGCTTTAAGATGGACGGTTTTTACATTTCTAAACTCATTCACCTTATTGTTGTTAACTTATATTTTTTACAAATTGTTTTGTGATTTTTTTTTAGCCAAAATAGCTCAAAAAAGTCTAATAATTAGTTGTCTAATTTTTCTGATTGGTTTTAATATAGGGCTTTGGTGCTATCAATTTTATGGGCCTTTATATATAGACTTGCTGGGTATAGGGAAACAGTTGACTTTTAATCAGAGTATGGTTCCACATCTTATCATTACACCTCTGATTATATTTATTTGGTTATTAATTAATTTTAAATTAGTTCGAAATGGTAGCAATAATGAGTCGTGAAGATGATTTTTCAACTTCTGAAGTTATTGAATGGATTAAGTTTTCAGGAGCGAAAGTATTAAGATTGAATGAAAAAGATAAATTATCTATTTTAAAATTTGATGTTACCGCTGATGGAAAAATTACGCTATTGATTGAAGTTAAGGGTGAAAAATATTCCATTGATAATTTTAATTCTTTTTGGTACCGAAGGGGAAGATTAAATATTGACTCACCTAAAATCAAACTTGAAGAAATAAATGATGACGTATATCGTGATAAAGTCAAAAGATACTTGAATAATGAAATATCAGTCATTGAAGAGTACATTATCTCATTATTGGAAGAGAAAAAATCTTTGGGAAGTAAATCTCTGGCTTCCATAAATAAACTAAGGGTTTTAAATGAGGCAAATTCTTGTGGAATTAAGACACCATGGACTTCAGTCGTATCAGATTCAAAATCTATTAATGAAAATAGAGAAAACATTCAACGAATGGTAACAAAACCCCTTTCAGATTCATTATATTTTTCACTTAAGACACATGAGAACAAAGATAAATTTTACGGAACTTATACTTCATTAATTTCGGATCCGTTGCCAGAAAAAATGTTCCCAACGCTCATCCAGGAACAGCTAGATAAAGAATTAGAACTTAGAATTTTTTTTATAAATGAGAGTTTTTATTCTATGGCCATTTTTTCTCAGTTGGATAAATCTACATCTGTGGATTTTAGGCGATATAATTTGGCCATGCCGAATAGAACAACTCCATTTAAATTGCCTCTGAAAATTGAAAAAAAACTCATTATGTTGAATAGGAAAATAGGATTAAATACTGGCTCTATTGACATGGTAGTAACTAAAGAAAACGAATTTGTATTACTCGAAATCAACCCTGTCGGACAATTTGGCATGGTTTCAAAACCTTGTAATTACAAACTTGAAAAAGAGGTGGCAAATTTTTTAATTAAAAAATAAATATGGAAGACAAGGAACTCGTCATTGAGCAAATAAAAAAGACTAAGAATATTCCACTAGCATTAATCGGTCTAGAGCCTATGACACACGACGATTCTCGTCAGTTTGTAAAATACATTGAAAACAGGTCGTGCGATACAAGAAAATATATTGCAATTGATTCAATTAAACCGATTTCAAGAGTTTTTAATTTAAAAAAGATAAGAGATGACTGGGAAGATTAAATTATTTTCGTCATGTGTAATTGTGAAAGGTGCTGGTCGTTCAACTATTTGCGATTTTCAGCGCCAAGCGATTAAGTTTATTCCTAATTCTCTATATGATATTTTAGAAAAACATCAAGGTAAATCGTTCCAAGAAATCGTAGTTATATATGGGCAAAATCATTTTGATACCATAAAAGAATATTTCAAATTTCTTTTAGAGAATGAATTCGCATTTTTAACTAAAAACCCTGAATATTTTCCAGAATTAGACAAGTCTTGGGAATCCGCTTCCCTAATAACAAATGCAATAATCGACTTGGATAAAAACTCTGATCACGATTATTTTGACATTCTCGAACAATTGAGTGAATTAGGTTGCAAGCATCTCGAATTTAGATCTTTTGACCCTCTTAGTTTGGGGGAAATTGAAGACATACTGCGACATTTAAATACCAGTGGAATTTGTTCGGTAGATCTAATCATAGAATTTTCAGAGAAATACAATATGAATGATTTTGAAGAGTTCATTAGGAGCTATCTTCGTGTTTCAACTATATCTATTCACTCTTCACCAAATAATAAAGCTGTTATGAGAAAAAGTGAAGGAGATCCGGCAGATATTTTTTTCTATAAGGAAAAAATTAAGAGTAGTGACCATTGCGGTATAATTAGTTCCGAGTATTTTACTGTTAATCAGGAGTTCTACTTAGAATCATTAAACTTTAACTCGTGTTTGAATAAAAAAATATCCATTGATGTAGACGGTAATATCAAAAATTGTCCATCAATGAAGGAGAGCTATGGTAAAATTAAAGATATTTCATTGAAAAATGTATTGGCGATAAGTAAGTATAATGATTATTACCTAATAACTAAAGACGACATAGATGTTTGTAAAGATTGTGAATTTAGATACATATGTACTGATTGTCGAGCATTTGTGGAGAATGGAAAATATTCAAAACCAAAAAAATGCTCATATAGCCCATATAGTATGGAATGGTTAGATGAATGAAAAGGGGAAGTCGAAAACCAAATAGAGTAGACAATATTTTTAATTAATATAAATTATGGAAAAGTTGAAGATTTCGAAATTCAAAAATGAAGAATTGGAATTGAATGAGCAAATTGCCACCCGAGGGGGACTACCTGGGGGCACTACTCATACTTGTGGTACAACTCATAACAATGTTTCAACTTGGTTTGGCTGGGATTCTGAACCAGGAGAGGTTACACATGATTGTAAACATGATGAAACAGGTAAATAATAACAGAATAGTTTAATTGTGTTATTACCATTCAAAGGTGATTGTGGTCTAGCCCCCTATAAATCGGACAAAATCATTTTGGTTATCAATAATACGAAAAATTCGTCATAAATTTGTGTCAGCAAGATACGACTGACGGTTCTTTTTGTACTGAAAGTTGATTTAGAGACATGGCGCCATTCTCTTTAGATGAATTCTCCAGCCTATCGAAGGCTAGAGAATTCAAGCAAGATACTTCCTTCAAATCCTTATTCCCTGAAATTTGATGGTAGGGTATTAGGAGTTTGAATTTTATTTTTTTCTTAGGAAGTTCTATCCTTTTAATATTACCAAGTTCCCATTGCTGCCAAAAAGTCATTGGAGGCAAGTTAGCGATAGAGCCATGTAAACGAACCTGATTGTATTTTATGTAAAACAGCGCTAAATGAATTTCCGCTTGCTCTAAAGTCTCAAAGTGTTTTTGATCTAGCGATTTACCTAATATGGCATGAAAGGACTCTATATGTCCATTTTCTTGAGGTGTATAAGGGTGAGTAAATACTTGATTAAGGTGATTTGCCTCAAAAAATTCTTGCACCATCTTAGCTGAAAATCTAGGGTCGTTGTCATTTCTAACTTCTATGGATATTCCTTTTTCAAGCATATCATTAGCTTGTAGATGATTTGTGATCACCGATTCCCAAATGTGTTTTACCGTGTGCTGGGTAATTGAAAAACCGATATGCCATTCTAAAGCTGTGCGTGTAAAAACGTCCAAAACAGTGAGGATAAAAGCGTGTCGTCTCTGTTGTTCTATCCAAACAAACTTAATATCCATTTCTAACATCTCAAGTGGTATTGATGGTGTTAATATTCGATATTTAGCATAATTTTTCTTAACCTTTTCCCGGGTTAATAAGAGCTGATTTTCGCGCATTAAACGATATACTTTTTTGTGATTGATTTGAAATCCTTCTATTTGTAATTCTGCTGTCATCCTACGGTAACCATAGGTTAGGTCTGGATCCGAGTGGTTGTGTTCAATGTGGTCAACCACTTGAGAATTCGGACAGTTATTTTGCTTCCCATTCTTAATCCGTATGGTTTCCATGCTAGGTTTTGCACCCCGTTTTTTTCCTTTAAATGATTTATAATAAAATTGATGACGAGTGATCCCTGTTAATTCAAATGCACGATCTCTTTTCATTCCCAAAGCAACGTAGCGCATTACGAGTACTTTCTTTTCACCTTGGGATATTTCTTTTTTAGCAGTTCGTCCTTTAGCCGGCTTTCAATTTCCTTTTCTGCTAAAAGTTGTTTGAGCAACTCAACTTCTTGTTCTAGCTCACCTATTTTTTGAAGCCGTTCTTTGGTTATTCCATGGTCTAAACCTTGTTCGCCCATGGACTCAAACTTCTTCTTCCAGGCATAAAACGTTGCCGGATAAATACTATGTTTGGCCAATGTGATGGTCACACCATTAATTCCAGCTTCTTTTAAAATGCTGATTTTTTCTTCTTTGGTAAATTTCCTTCTTTTCATTGTCATAAAGATTACAGTTTTTTTTGTATAATCTTGTCCGACTATTTAGGGGGCGGAAACA
>WTCE01000110.1 GCA_013138735.1 Crocinitomix sp.
CTTTGAAAAGAAAAATGAAATTTATTGATGCTTTTTTTGGAGTCTAATTCCTCTAAAATATACAGCCTAATTTTTGTCCACTTGAAGATACTTAATTATAAACAGCCTAAATTTTGTCTATTATGCCAATAATTTCATAAACGGTCTAATTCTGAAACTGAAAATTAGTAAATTATTGGGAATTATCGTCTTGTTAAAGTTCAATTAATAGTGTTTATTTCAGCCTTCAATTCACTTAAATTAAAAGGTTGAAAATCATCTAAAGTAATTGTTTGGTTATTGGTGTTTGCCTCTTGAATACAAAGTTGTGGTTGTCCATCAATATTTTGTATACCAATTATTTTCACTTGGGCATTTAAAGGAATTTGGCTGAAGGCATATTGTTTCTCATTTTTTACGCCTTGCATAATGCTTCGAATATCTTTAAAGATCAAATAGGTACTTAATGGATTGTCATTCTCGCAATTGACATAAAGGTCCTCTTTTGTTTCATTGGTTTCCCAAAATCGATCACAATTAATCCAACCCAATTTAGATGCGCCCATTACATAAAATGCGAGTTCTCCTTGGTCAACATCCTCAAGAATTTCTTCGGTGTCATATTGTTCTTCAAATGATTCAGAATAGTTTTCGTAATCATGTGTTAAGTGCGTTCCAAACCCAAGATTAAAGGTGCTCTTTTGGTTTGGGTTCCCCATGCCATTCATATCCAATGGTGGCCACGTTCTCAAAAATTCTTGTGCTAAACTATCAAATTGTTGATTGTTTGATTCAATCGTATTAATGCTTTCAAGCTCGCCTTTTTTATCGAATCCTAACTCGTATTTAACTTCAATTTCAAAATTGTACTCACACAAGGTCTTTTTCATTTCAGGCGGTAAAATAAAATTGGTTTTAACATATGAAAAAATATCTCCTAGGCCGTTTTGAAATTCCCATTCAACTGGATAATCTCTCAATTTACCCGTATATAGACTAATTCTAGTTTCGCAAATGGTTGTAATAACTCCAGATGCAGGCAAGGTTAATTGGCCCGCTTGGGCATTAGAACTGGGTTGACTTTCTTCCGGTTCAGAATCATCACTAATTGTCCAATTCATATTATTAGCACTATCTCGGTCACCATAGAACAAATCCATCTCGTTTAAATTCTCATTTCTCGGAAAATAAATTTTATAATTTTCATTCGATTTTATTCGAACTTCTGATCCTCCAGAGGTTGCCGTAACATGAATCATTCCTCCTGTTTCCAGCAAATCACCATTACTTGTGGTTGTCAAATTTTCACCAATAAAATCTGCATATTCATAACACTCTTTTACAGAAATTTCAATACTTGAACTAGGTTCTTCCAAGTTTGAAAAAGCGAAACAATTTTTAGGAAAAAAGAGTTGTGTTCCCTTTTCGCATTCAATTAAAGTATCCTTTGTAGGATCAATAGAATAGGTGCTTGGTTCAACTGCTAAAAACGATTGAATTTCATCTAACTTATTGTTTTGAATTGTGTCTACTAAAATGTTGGCCTCGGTTGCTGCTGGATTTACATCACCATTACATCCAGACATTCCAAATGCAACGATTATTAAGCTTGCAAAACCTACCATTAAATTGCGTTGCTTCATTTTTATTTCTCCTTATTCCCCTTTTTAAAGGATTTAACAAAATCAATTATATTTTTGCGCTTTTCAAAAACATAGACCAAACAATATACACCAATCGTTATAAAGAAAAGAATTGAAATTACTCTCAAATACCAAGCAATGGTCCATTCTAACGCAACCTTTGCACGGTGATAGAAAGAAACGCTGACAATGCGTGCCGCTTTAGTTTCTGCTAAAGAAAATTGAATTGTGCAAAAGGCATTCGATTCATCAAAATCTCCCAAATTAACGCCCAATTGTTGCAAGTTTTCTTCTATTTCTAAAATTCTATTTTCAAGGTTAATGTATTCATCAATTCGGCCATTTTTTTCTTTGAAAACAATGAGTGAAGCAAGCGTTTTTTCTAACGAAGCTTTTCTAGCGTTTAATTCTAGATAATCGTTCGTTTTATCATTTTTGATGATCTCTTTTGAGTGGGTCTTACCAATTTTGATTAAAATATTGTAAAGTGTGTCAAAATTGGCGGGTGGCACACCAATTTGTAATTGCAGCTTTCGGTGATCATCATTACCGGTTTTACGCTCGTACTGCACAATTCCAAAATTACTTTCAACTTTGTTTCTAACATAGGTTTCATCTTCGTCAAACTGCTTAGATGAGGTGTTCACTTCGGCAATTTTTTCATACTTCTGATCAACTCCGCTAGATGCTGTGAGTCCCTGATCCATATCCATGTCAAACTTGCCAGATTTATAGCCGTCCGAGGCATAATTCTTCTTATTGTCACTTGAGAAACTGTCAAAATAAATCTCGTCTTCAATGACTGAATCAACATCTAAGGTATAGCCATAGCCTATTCTAAATACAAAGAGTAGTGCAAAAACAATGAAGAGGATAAAATAAATGCGTTTGGCTTTTTTCGAAAGGAGGCGAGACATAGGAATAGGTTTTTAAGCAATATAAATGAAAAGCCTGAGAATGTGAGAATTGCACTGTGATTGCCAAGTGATTTTAACATTTTTTAGCAATCCGTAAATTACTTAACGCTTAGTCATCTACCAGAATTTATTCTAATAAGCCGTGACCCGTATCTTCCGAATCATCTTTAGAAACAAGTCTCAATGGAGCTTACATGAAAAAAGAGCATTGGTTTTGACGCAATGCTCTAGTAAGTAACTGGACAGACCTAAATTTCTTCAGGTCTTTCCGTTACGTCTTTTTATAACTTATGGCTATAGTTCTATTTGCACTGTGTCTCCTAATTTTGAAATAGTTCCTGGGTCAGGAATTTGATTCGTTACCGCTCCTGATCCGGTATCCGTTAAAACTTCTACTTCTAAACCAAATTGATTCAATAACTCAGTAGCAGCTTCTAACGACAAGGTATCTAATGTTGGAACAACACGAATATCTGCAATAGCTGCAGCTGGTGGAACCGGAACTATTTTGAATTTTAATTTTGTTGCCGCATTTACGTTCATGTTATACTTGTTTGTATTAGAAGCATTGAGTGGCGACACATATACCTTGGTAGCACCTACTACTTTTTTAGTCAAGCTTTGCAAGGGACCCGAAGTTGTTGGTGCCGTGCCAGATAATGCTAATGATATAGTTGCTTCAACCTCAGTTTCAGGTAAGGCGTAAAAAGTGGGCTGATATCCAATATCTCTCAGTTGCGTCAATAACTCATCTCCACCTTCTGAATAGATTGCTAATGTTTGCGCTAATGAACCTGCGTCCAAAGCTGCTTGGGCATCTGCTACTCCCTCGCCAATTGATGAAATTAACTCTCCAAGTGGAGTAGCTAAAACATCTTTCATAAAATCCAACGAATTATTTGCCATGGTTCCTTTTTTTAATTAAAATTTTCTGTGTCTTTTGCGAAGATGACCGTAATGGTATCTCCAACGTTCACTTCTTCACCAGCTCCTGGTGTCTGTTTAAATGCTTGTCCAATTGTCATAGTTGTAGATGCTTGATAAATTGGATTTAAAACTAATCCGAAAGCAGTTAGTCGCTTTCGTGTTGCCGTTTCTGTTAATCCATTTACTTTTGGCATAATCAACTCTGTCGGTGGATTTTTAATTGGTTCTTGCGATATAATATCTAAGTGGACTTCGCTTATCGTGCCATCTTGCACATAATCTGCTCTTGCCGAATCAATGAGTTGGAGTTTGAATCCATCTCCATCATTTTTAATATGTGTTTTAAGGTTCAAGGAGAGGTTAGATACAGCAAATCGTCCGCCAATAGATTCATCTGTAGCGGTTTCTAATTCACTTACGATAGCCTTGTAAACTTCATTGGCTGGAGTTGCATCCCGTGTTAAAATATCGATTTTCTCTGCTTCTAAACGCTCTATGACAACTTTGCATTCAGCCACTTTTCCTTGTTCTATTTTAAGTGCTTCATTGATTTTTATACCGTTTGCTCTTTCAATTTCCAAAGCCTTTCCAAGTTCAATTATTTTGCCTTCGGCGGCTTCAAGAGTTTTTTTGACTTCTAAAAGATTGAGTTTTTCAGCTTCCAAAGCTTTTGTCACTTCTAAGACTTTGTCTTTTTCGACACTTAGAGCATTTACAAGATCATCTACTTTCGCTCTTTCATCCACTAACTGCGCATCTCTAATTACAATGGTATCTAAAAGCTCTTTTATTTTAGCATCATTGGCTTCATATTCATCATCTTTTGGACGGACGAAAACTGTATGGCCATCCACGGTATATTCGAGTAATCGTTCTGTTTGATTTAAAGCTGCTTGTAATGCTGGGAAAAGCGGGTTATCTTTATTAGGTAGAGGCAGTGAGATCAAGTCGTATTCAAGGGGTGGGAAACGGCCTTTGATTTCTCGCTTAACATTAAAAGGCTCAATAAACCAGTTTGATCCATAATCAATTTCGATAACATTCTGTAAGCGAATCACTTGAAGATTTATGATTCCACCAAGCCCAATAACTTGTGCTGGTAAATCTGGATCTGGTGAAAGTAATGATACCCTTGTTGTTGGTAAATTACCACTTGCCAATGCCTGATAAATTGGAGCGAATGTTTCATTCGTTCTTATTTCATCCGATTTCAAATCTATTTCAGCACTATATTTACCTCGCGCTACCCTTGTCGAAGGAATGATAACTGTCCAAACCTTCTCAGCAACATTGAAGTATTCTATTTTAAGTTGTAAACCAGTGATATTTTTATCGCCTTTGTTTTTTAAGGCGCCTAAAAATTTTATGGTTGGGTCTATAATTTCCATTTTTTAATCAAATAATGCGTGAATTAAAATTTACTTAAAGAGACTGATTTATTTACGGTCCCGATATTAACAGCAAGAACATAAAATTGACCTGCATCAAATTCTGTTTTAGGAATGTTAACAGTCGTTTTCGCAATACCATCTACATCTGTGCTCACTTCAGCAATCGAGAATGTAGGTGCCGTAACTGCAGTTCCGCCGTTAATTTCCAATGAAGTTTCCTCATCAAAATTAAACTCGACGGTTGAACCGGGTAATTTTTCACCAACCGAATTTTTCACTTCTGCTTCTAATTCAATGTTATAAAATGTACCATCCAAAACAGGCTCCGCAGTTTTAACTTGAATAATTGTTTGGGGTAAACCCTCGTTTGGTACAGTTGCCACAAACCTGCCCGTAACAGAACTATAGATCTCCGTTTTTGAAGTATTACTGCTCGTTAATTTGGCAGGTGAAAATTTTAAAACACTTCTGGTTTTATGATTATCATCTGTAACCGTTTGAAATTCTGAAGTAACCTGTAAACTAAAATCCAAATAAGGTACATGGTAAATTGTATTGGGTCTTCCAAAAGAATCGTAAGGAGCAATGTCCCTTAAGTTTCGTTGTGCATCACTTAATCCATCCGCAATTCCTTCGAGGATGTCTTGTAATGCAAATGCTGTTATATCAGTTTGAGAACTCATAATTTAAAATCTCTCTTTTTTTTGTCGTTTTCGTTGTTCTTTTTTCGTTTCGCGTTTTTCTTCTTCTTTGCGCTCAGCATCTCTCTCTGCTTTTTGTTCTTCTTTGCGTTTGGCTTTGCGCTCTTCTTCCCGTTTTTCAGCCTTTTTTTTAGCTGAAAGTTGTTCTTTTAAAGCACTGCGTTTTTCATCTAATTCTTCCAATGTGTTTTTATTTACATTGAGTAATTTATCTCTTCGTGCCTCATACTTTGATTTGGCACGATTGAGTTCTTTGTATTTGTTTTTTACTTTGTCCTTCGCTTTTGCCCACTTCTGATCTAGTTTTTCGCCGCCACGTTTTTTATTAAACGATTCGGTCATCTTTTCCATTTTCTTACCCACCTTCGAATCTGTCAAAAAGCGATCTTTGACTTTAGAAATCTCACCTCTTAAATCTGGAACATCAGATGTATCACCGCCACTTTCTGTACCAAATCGATCGAGATCTTTTTGGAGATTATCTATCGAATCGTTAAAACGAGAAACTTCTTTTTTTGCATTTTTAAATTTGCTTTCAAGTTTTTCTTTTTTCGCCAGCCAGTCGTCTTTCTTTTTTTTGACAGTTTTCACTTTTTTACTAAGCTTGTCAAAAGTTTCCTTTTTGCGCTTTAAACCACTTGGTACTTTTTCTTTGACTTTTTTCTCAAAGGTTTCTTGCTTTTCTTTCTTTTTGCCGCTGAATTCATCCTTCTTTTTAGTCAATTTTTCAGCGAATCGTGGCGTTGGAATCTCAGTCCCTAATGGTGTAGCGTTGCTACTATTTACAAGGCTAGAAAGACCAGTTGGAGCTTGGCGCTCATTTCCTTGACTTTTTTTCAAGGCTTCAAGTGCTTTTTTCCGATTGGCGTCCCATGCATTTATTTCCTTTTTCTTTTCAGAAATAGAAGGAATTTCTCCTAATTTTTCTTGAATTTGATTTCCAAAATTCCCAAAATCAGATTGCCCTGTCAATGCGCCCATTTTCTTTTCAAGCGCTTGCCGTTCAGTCATTAATTTTTTAAGCGTGCTATTTTGCTCTAAAGCCTCCTCTAATGGGTTTGCTTTAGACGCCTTTTCAAAAAATCCGTCATCTGCTAAAGGAGCCTTCTTTTTTTTCGGCTCCTTATCTGCAAATGTTTTCCAACTTTTAGCTTTCATTAATCCTTAGTTCTAAATAGATGGTGGTGGTGGATTCAATACATCCAATTCACTTCTGATAAGTTCTTCTAAAATTGCTGGGGCAGGTACTGTCACTAGTTTAGTCCGCATAAGTGAACTTCCCTCAGCCGAGTATTGGTATTTTTGCGAGTAAGCTGCACCAACTGCTGCTGCTGATAAAAAACCGACTTTCACATCAGCGGATACACCAGAATTGCTAGTTGAAGATCGCATACTAATTGCAATTTTTAACTCAATTACTGTATCTACAAATTGATAAAATGTTGGTGTAAATCCCAATCCCAATAAACTGAATTCAGTTCCTCCAGCTGTTAATTGGATTAATGCTGCGGGATCATTTGACCCGTCTTCTTTCAACCCTGCCATGAATTTTGTAATTTTCATGGAGACTTTGTCTAATTCAAACTGTGCTTCAGCAATACCAACCCCTAAACTTTTCACCATTTCTGGGAAAGGGGCATTCAATAATTCTTGTCCTATGGCCATAATGTTATTCGTTTAATTGATAAATAATAAGAATTTAATCTGTGACGAAACAACGTTTCATCACAGATTACTATCATTTTATACAACGACCACTGGAACAGGTGTTGGCTCAGTAATTTTTGACTCCTGTAATTGAAGACGAATTCTTTCTTCTAAGATAGCTGGTGGTGGAACAGGAGCTAATTTAGTACGTAATAAGCTAGATCCCTCAGCTGAATAACTGTACTTCGAAGCATAAGTAGCGTTCACTTGACTTGTAGTAATAGTTCTGTTCTTGTTCTTTTTACCTAATTTCCGTCTTCGTCTTCCTAATGTTTTCGTCTTAGTCACTGACTTTCCTCCACTACTCGAACTTCTAACTGTTGCAGCCTCTTGCGTAAAGCTGATGGCGATTCTAACTTCAATGATAGTATCAACGAATTGATAAAAAGTTGGGGTAAAGCCAAGTTCTAACATTGAAAGACGAACTGGAACCGAAATTAACGTATCGGCATTCGCAGCAGCCGCGAGCACAGCAATTGCGCCTGTCATTTGCAAGTCTGTAACACCCGAGTCGGTAATATCAGCAATTGCGGTAATACCATCACTTTCTAAATAATCGAAACTGGTATTTAACATTTTTCCTGCTAGAATTCTTTTAAATCCTAAATCAGCTGAATTAAAAAGCGCGATTGAAGCATTGAAGGTAATTGATTCGTTACCAAAAAATACGCGACTATCTTCAAATGTAATATTTCCAGCGTCGTCTGTAATGGTGCTTAATCCCCCCATCATCTCGGCGACCTCTATCGAATTTTCATCTAATTTAATTTGTGCTTCCGCTATTGCGAATGCCATTTCTCTAATCATATCCCCCATAGGGACGTCTAGTAGTTGTTGACCAACTGAATCACTAATTGCCATAATTGTTTTGTTTTAATGGTTAATGTTTTTTTTATAAATCTGCTATTTCTTTTAATAGTTCGCTTAATCTTTCTGGGGCTGGAAGCGAAACCAACCTAGCCGCAATAGAAGATGAACCTTCTGCTGACATTTCGAATTTTCTAGCGTATGAGGCGGAAACACTTACAGCCACAATTCCGGCTTGTACACCTACCTCGGCGCCAATTGCAAAATCTTCCGACTCTGCTACAGAAAATTCTAATTTTGCCTCAACTGTTGCTTCTGTAAAAGCGTAAAACGTAGGAGCAAAACCTAAACTAATTAGGTTATAGTCTTCATTGTTTATGGTTACAGTTGTGGTTGCCATTTCCTGTGCCACCGCAATTGAATTTTTATCTAAAGCAGACTGCGCTTTTGCGACAGCTAAACCTAGTTTTTCAATTAATAGGGGCAAAGGTGAGTTCACCAAGGAATTTACGACGTTCGATCCTGCTGTTGCCATAACTTATTGATTAAATGTGTCTTTTATTTGCTCCAAAAATTGACTTGGAGCTGGCATGGCTACTAATCGCGCTGCAATTCTTGCATTACCGGAAACGTCAATACTAAATTGGCGCGAAGTACGACCGTCAACTGAGATACCTACAGCTACTGTTGATGGATTATTAATTTTTTCCGAATCTTCTTTAATTCTAGTGCTTGTATTGCTCACATCATCCACGAGATAAACACTTTCAGTGTCTTCAAATGTTTCACTAGAATTATTCCCTATTGCTACCGTTGTGTTTTCTTGAGTATTGGTATAGGTAGTAAATCGAATGCTTGATTGATTATGCAATAAATAAGCAGTGTTTTCTACGACTTTAAAACTGAATGATTCTTTTGCAATTCTTAAAACATCTAAATCAGCAGCAAAATTACTCACTTCAGTCTCTAAAGAATAATTTACATTTCCTATGTCAAAAGAAAGCAAATAGGTGGTTTCAGTTACTGCACCTGGTGAATCATATAGATGAATAAACCCAACATCATCCGTTGGTGATGAAATAATAATTGGTTCTGCTGATGCCACGGTAATTACTGGAGTTGCGCTATTGACATAAAAATAGTCTGCACCTGATGTCAACTCAATTATTACTTTTCTATACAATAGATTTTTATTTTCATCAGGCGCTAAATCTTCACCCTTATTCTCAATTTCAATTTGACCTTTTGTAGCCCCCTCTGCAATAAACCATTTTCTCAAAGATTCTGCTCTTCTCTCTGATAGATCTTTGTTGTAACTAATTCCTCCACTTCCATCTGTATGACCTGTAATAGTTATTGACATGGATGAGTCTCTACTGAGAATGTCAGCCAATACGCGGAGGGGTAGATCTATTATAGTATTGTCTATCGTACTAGGCCCATCAGTATAAGAATTCTCTAATGCAATGCCAGCATCATCCTTATCAAAGTCAAAATATAATTCAATTGGTTGTGGACCACCAGTTTTAAGTTCATAAGTGCCAGCATCACTGTCAAAACCGATTATATCCCCAGAACCAACGAATCCATTGATTGTACTAAAAGTGGTTGGATAGTCAAGTGCAACCGCTGTACTGATGTCAAATGTAGCTGCGCCGCCATTATATTTAACAGTATCTAAGGTTGCATAATCTGCAATTTTAAGTATCGAGCAGTCAACTGTCGAAGGTTCTTGTGGCAGATTGATTACGATATAGCCGTCTAAATTTTGAACCGATTCATCAGCTGAAATACTCACATTAGATGCTTGGTATTTGGACGCGTCAATTTCAGTCGAAACACGCTCAACTTGAGCATCTTGCCGAATTTCATTTTCAAATTTCTCAATTCGATCAATTGATCCTTCTGATTGATCCATTTTTACAGTTGTAGACTCAATTGTGATTTCCTCTGTATTTGAACTAGTAGTTACAAAAGCTCTTGAGCTTTTAAATTCTTTACGGTGGGCTTTGTTTCTATCTTTCCGTAAAAAATCAAGTTTTTCTTTGGAATAACCGCCTTGTTTGGTAAAGCCAATACTCAACTCGCCTCCGACTTCAAAACCTGTTGCCAAACGCATTTTTAATTCAATTTCTGCACTGATATCTGCAAATTGAAAGCTATAAAAAGCAGGTACAAATCCTAGCTCGAGTAAAGACTTCCCGCCAAACCCAGTCGCTGGATCAGCCAAAGCCAATGCCTGTTTAACTGAATTGTTATCTAATTGTTCTTGTGCCCGCGCAATTCCAATTCCCATATTGGAAATCATGTCGGTAATGTCGACTTGCTGGAGAATGTCTGCAGCAGATTTTAGCTTATCTATTTCGCTCATTGTTTATAATTTTTGGATTAATAAATATTATATTGGTAATACTACTTTCGGCAATTTAATGGCCATTTCTGGCTTTATATTCTCTTTAGTAACCGTAAAGTATTTGTGTTTTTTTTGTGAGGCTACAATTTGTTGCTTTGAAACGGTATAGCCTCTTTGCAACCAGTTTAACAGTTCATCCGTCAAGGGTTGTTTTCCCCTACCAATGGCATCTTGTGCTTTTTTGAAGAGTGTAACTGCTTCCGTTTTGTCTTCCTTTAAAAGATATTGAACCGCTTTTTTTTCTACTGCTACGGCGTAATTTTTTTTGATAATATCAGCCTTGTCAACATTGTCTTCTAACAAAGCTATGGCTTTGTCGCAATAGGCAATTACTTCGTCATGTGCACCAGATAATTCAAGTGATTCCATTACACATTGCGTATAATGTTGGAAAAAAACTTGGTCGGCATTCTCTTTTGTAGCCATTCTTATTCCTTCGCGATAGTGCCGCAAGGCTTCAGTATGGTCTCCTTTTAAACTGTAGATTTTTCCATTTTCTACAATTCCTAAATGCATGAATTTATTTTTTTTGCTCATTATTTTATGTAATAATCGTAATCAACTGTGCATCCTGCTTCTTCTAATTCGTCAGCAATACATCTGTAAAGTAAATCGCCTAATGGTTTGGGAAATTCCCAGGGAGATTCCTTATTCGGGAGTTCTTCGGCTGAGAGGTATTGTGCTAAAACGGTTTTGGATTCTTGCAAATCACCCATTTCGGCAATGATTAATTTATAGTTGTTAGGTTTAATAACATGTGCTGTGCAATTTAAACCTGCCGCACTATATAATTTTAGTTTATCAGCAACGGTTTTTCCATTAGCAGAAGCTTCTAATTGAATTGGCAAGTTTGCAATGACGTTGTCAATAATTTCAGCAGGCATTCCCGTTTCTTCCATCAAAACTGATCGAAAATTTTCGTTCGATTCATCCACTTTTACCAAATTAATTTCAAAGCGCTGAAAACTCTGATTGATCATTTTAAGTAAACCGGTGGATTGAAACTTTTTCCAAAGATCTTGTGCCGTTTTATAATCCAAATTACTAATGCGATTGTTTGCATCCGCGTCAACATCTAACTTCAAATATTTTAAATGACTTTGTAGTTTATGTAAGAGCATTTTGTTGTCATTATTGTCTCCAAAAAAAACCGTGTATAAATCTTTTTTTGGTGCACTAATAATAACCTCAGTATCTAAACGGTCGCACAAAGCTTGTGCTGTTGATTCTGACACATTACCAAGAACCACACATGGGTCGCTTGTCAATAAATTGAAGGCCTCTTGCAATCCGCAACCTAAAAATTCGCTTAATTTTTTTGCAACTACAGGTACATATTCAATGTCATGAATATAGACGCCTACGTCAACAGGGTCTTGCTTTTCGGGTAATGGATCAGTTGATGGTTGGATCCTAGAAACCATTCCAAGTGTGTTCAATAATTCATTACATTGCTCGGCTAAAGCGCCGTCAATATTTGTAAATAATACGGTTGGTGTATTGTACAATGCTTGTACAATTAACTCGACTGGAGTGCCTAATACGTCTGACAACATTTTGGATGCTGATGGGTTTGCCGATCCGATAGAATCGATAATTACGTGGTAGGTATTTCCGTCGATATTTTGGGTATCGTTTGTATTCAAGAAGGTAAATTTTTTAGTAGGTTAATGAAAAACTCGTTCTATAATATTACGAGCTTTTTTTTAATAAACAATACTTTTTAACATTTATTGTGTAAGTATTAAAACAGTAGTAATGGTGTTGATTTACTAAAAAACAGGGCTAAGTATTATCACTTAGTTTTATACGTGTTAAAGACTAATGTGTTGGCGTGCAGCAGCTTAAATTATCAAATTAAAGCCATGGCTTAATTAGCTGATCAACTAAAATTAGCGCATTAAGGGATAAAAATTCGGAGAAATATTTTTGATAGCTGTGCCGAATTTAACGACAAGTGTAACGTACTTGGACTTACATTTTTTTAACAAATTGTGTTAAAATTACGATTTGTTGCCCTTCAACTTTGCCTTCAATATGTTCAGCATTATCCCAAACAAGTGAGATTCTTCTCACCGCTGTTCCACGCTTTGCGGTGAAGCTGGCACCACCTTTTACGTTTAAGTCTTTTGTTAGCACGACAGTGTCTCCATTTTCAAGTATAACGCCATTTGCGTCTTTATGAATAATGGCTTCTTCGGCGTCATTTCCTTCACCCGTTGATGCAGCCCATTTTAATGTGTCTTCTTCCAAATACATCATGTCTAATAAATCTTGCGTCCAGCCTTCCGCTTTTAGCCGATTTAACATGCGCCATGCTACAACTTTAACAGCATCAACCTCGCTCCACATGCTATCATTTAAGCACCTCCAATGATTAGGGTCTACTATATCAGGATTTTCAATTTGCCCCTTGCAAGTATCACAAACAAGAATAGAGTCGTCCACGGTTCCTTTAGGATGAGGTGGAACTTCGTACAAGCTTAAATTATTTTCTGAGGTGCAGATTTCACATTTTGAACCTGCGCGTTCTTGGATTGTTTTTTCGATACTCATTGAATGCTCTTATTTAGCTATAAAGCTATAAAAATTAATGCTTGCGTATCGGATCTTATGATTTATTTGATAATTAATTTTTTGGTATAAAATTTTCTATTGAATCTGATTTGCAAAACATAGATTCCTGATGAAATAGGAGACATATCAATATGGCTTGTCACTATTTGCTCTTCCAAGATTATTTTACCTCTTAAATCATTTTGTATCTTCACCCAATTATAACATGCTAGGTCAAAACAAAAAAATATTACAAGCTAAAATTGATGTGCGATATCACTCTCGCGAATTGATTAAGGTGATTTTTATGGTGACAGAAGATTTCCCAAAGAATGATCCGGATCAGCTAGGACCATTACTCAGAAAAAAGGCTTTGGGGATTTCATCCTTTTTAACGCATGGCACTGTCAAGTCAGATAAGGAAGAACAGAATGAAGATTTTTTGGTGGTGATGTCGGAATTGCGCGAAGTTTTAAAACTGATTACTATTGCAAACCATTTAAGGTTTTGTGGTGATCGACAAAAGGCAATGGTGCGATTGGGTATTGCAAATGTGATTGATAACCTAGATAAATTGGTTGTATTGACTGGCGGGTTTAAGGACAAAAAATAAGTCCACTAAAAAGCAATCCCTAAAGGTCTGTTGCATCAAGCAACACTAATGCCGTCGCAATACTACTCATTTTGCCATTTGCCATAAATGCACGTGTTTTTAATAAGCCACCTTCTGTTACTTTAAAAGGACTTGAATAAAGGCTAGCGTTTTTATCTGGATCACTTCCATCCAACGTATATCTTATGTCAACTAATTTTGAAGAATGCTCAATTTTTATAGAATCAGTTATACTCAGGGAAATAGTGTCTGGAACAATAGGATGAGGCACGCGATAGTTCGCACCCATTTGGTCGAAACGCATATATTGTTGATCTAATCGCATTAAGAAACCCTCTAAATCTTTACGATCTTTCATAGTCCAGCAAATTTCAGATAAGGCACTAATTCTTGGCATCAATAAATATTCTAAATGTTCTTCTGTTGTTATAAATTCTGTCCACATGGTTGCTTCTGCTCCAATGAAATAGGATTTATATTCGGCAGGAATAGTGTCTGGAGTAGGGTCGAATGAATATACTTTTTCTGTGTTTGTCCAACAATAACTTTGCCCAAAAGGTTCCATTTCTTTATGTGCTTTATCTACATAAATTCCATCAAAATAAAGGAATTGATAGGGAGACATAATGGCCTTGTGTTCTTCCTTGGCTGCTTCAACTCCTGCAGTTGTTCCCAACCATGACTGTAATACAGCATTAGGAGCAATTCCGCCTTCCATGATTTCACTCCAGCCGATAATTGTCTTTCCCTTTTCGTTAATGTATTTTTCCATTTCAGAAATAAACCAACTTTGTAATTCTTGTTCGTTTGCCAAGTTATTATCGCGCATTCTCTTTTGACATTTGTCACAAGCTTCCCATCTTTCTTTTGGACATTCATCTCCACCTATATGGATGTATTGCGAAGGAAATAATTCAACTACTTCGTCAATGATGTCTTTCAAAAAGGTAAAAACAGAATCATTTCCAGCACAATAGACATCAGGAATCACACCTGGGCGCTGTAAAACTTCAAAAGGTCCACCGGTGCAACTTAATTGTGGATAGCCGACCAATGCAGCAGTCGAATGACCTGGCATTTCAATTTCTGGAATTACCTCTATATGTCTTATGGCTGCATAAGCTACAATTTCTTTTATGTCTTCTTGTGTATAATAGCCTTCTACAGGAATGGTGTCGTATTGTTGCGCTGACCAAGGTGTATCATGATTTAGAATTAAAGTTCCACTGCGTTTTGAACCAAGTTCCACCAATTTTGGATATTTCTTTATTTCAATTCGCCAGCCTTGATCTTCCGTTAAATGCCAATGGAATTTATTCAGTTTGTGATAAGCCATATAATCCAAATATCGTTTGGTAAATTCTACCGAGAAAAAATGGCGACAGGGATCAAGATGCATGCCACGGTATTCATATCTTGGTACATCTGTTATTTCAACTGCCGGAATAATTAGTTCTGTTAATTCTCCCTTATCGCTATAAATGGGTGCAGGCAATAATTGGAGAAGCGTTTGTACGCCATAAAAGATTCCAGCGGGTTCGTTTGCTGTAATTTTTAAGTTCTCGTCAGCAATTAGTGTATACCCTTCGCTACCAAGAGTTGTGTCAGGCGTTTGGTTCAGAATAAAATGAATCCCTTTTTCAGTTGACTTTTCGTTCGATCTTTGGAGAGTTAAATTAGACGTTGCTTTTTCGATTCGTTCTTCTAGATATTGGGCGGTACTTTGTAACTCGTCTTGGCGACCATGAAAATAAATAGTACTGCTTAAGTCAATTCTATAGTTTTTTCCTAATTCCGAAATCTCTAAAGGCATTGGTATAATTGAAACCTCTTTAGGTTCTCCTAAATCTTCAGTAACTGTTGCGGGTGTTTCATGATTTTGACCACATGAAAAAAGAATGAATGTTAAAAAATAGAGGAGGATGTGCTTTTGCATAAATATGATTGCTTCAATTTTCGATTAAAATTAAGATTTTTAAGGGAAAGTATAAGCTCTCTTTCTAGCATAAAAAAAACTGAGTCTTTTAAAGACTCAGTTTCGCAATAATTTTTTACTTAATCAAGTGACTAGTTCGCATTAATTAAATTCCCACTGCCTGAACTACTTACATTGATAATAGGATTTCCTTTATAATAAACATTCCCTGAACCGCTAATGACTGCATCTAATGTACTATTTGCTGTCACTTCAACTTTACCACTTCCAGAAACAGAAACATCCACATTTTCAGCTTCAAGATTAAAAGCTGTGTAGTTTCCACTTCCGCTAACGGTCGCCTTGCTATTAATTGTTGTGCCGTCTTTTACATTAATTCCGCCAGAACCACTAATTGTCGCCGTCGCATTTTCTGTAGTTATTTCGTCCATTGTTAGACTACCAGAACCAGACACGGTCATGGTTTGATTAACTGAATTAATTGCTGTAGCTCGCAATGAACCCGAACCAGACACCGCCAAATTGAAACTTGAATATTCCGTTGAATTATCAATGTTGGCATCTAAACTTCCACTTCCTGAACAGGCGAGAGAATTGACATTTGGCGCCATGATGGTTATGCCAATATCCTCACTATTTTTAATAGTATAGCCTTTTTTAGTTCCAATATATAGGGTGGAATTTTCAACATAAATATTCATTGCCTTAAATACTTTATCGGTTGTATTTATAATAATGGAGGTAGTTGCCGATTCTGTAAAAGTTAAATCACCACCAGTTCCAAAATCAATTGCCGTAAAAGCTGTTTCATTCACAATATGATCTTCGGGTATACCTTTAGACGCATCTACCTTTTTACAGGCAATTAGTGCAAAAATTCCTAATGTTATCAAAAAGAATTTTTTTGTTTGATTCAATATACTTGCTCTTTTCATTTTCTTAATTTTTGTTTGTTACAGTAGGGTGACACCTTAGTTTTAAATTACCCCTACTCACAAAAACTATTTTATGTGCTGCTCGCGTTCATTCAAGTAGGATATAAACTCACGCGCCATTTCTTGCTCCTTTCCAGTTATAGGAGGCTCGGCGCTGACTACATCAATCACAATGGACCGGAATATTGAAGCTAATTCGGTCGTGAGATGCAAATCCCCTAAATGAAAATCGTGAAGCCCACCGCGCATCATTTCTTCTGTCGAAAAAGATTCGACAGTTTTCCATTGTTGAAAGGCCGTAGTTACCATTGATAGATCATAGCCCCGATCTTCTGCAATTTCGTCAATGCTAGTTTCCAGCATTTCAATTTCTGATTGATCCACTTTTCCATCTGCTAATGAAAGGGCTAAAATAATGCGACCGAACCCATAATACATATTATCTATAATTTCCATAACGCTGTTTTTAAATCATTCACAATTATTGTACAAAGTTAAAGTAAAGTATCCTTTAGCTTACTAATTATTAGCACGTTGGAACGTGATTTATGTCATTTTTGGGCGCAAAAAAAGTCCTGTTCACCTTAGGCGGACAGGACTTCTATTATTTTCTCTTAAAAAGTTGATTAAATAACCGAACCTTTCAATGTGAATTTTTTTTCAATTATTTCTTCAAGAATTTCTTTGATAAACTAAGTGGGCCTTGTGTAGTTGTACTACCAGCTGAAGCTGGATTAGCAGCATTGATGAAAAGTGTATCAGCTGCTACCATAGGTCTGAAGTTTGTATATGAAGCTGGGTAACCAGTTACAATAACTTCCATTTTACCTAGTGTTCTGTTAATTTCATATCGTGGCTCAATTAATACATCAGCGTTTGAAGTTTTTAAAGCTTCTAGTAATGCCATACTCTTTGCTGCAGATTCTGCAACACTTGAAGAACAAGAATAAGTAGCAGTAACTTTAGTTGCTTTCACTTCTAAGTCTGCCATAACAGGCTTTTGGAATACAGTTGGTCCATAAATGTCGGCATCTTTTGCTGTATTACTTGATTCAAGTGTCTTACAGGCAGTTAACGAAATCACTACCGTTGCTAATGCGATAAATTTAATAGTTTTCATAATAGGAGTTTTATATTTTAGCGCAAAGGTATTATTTTCTCGCTTAAGTCCAAACAAAAATAAAAACCGCCCCATAATATGGAACGGTTCTTAACAAGATCAATTGTAATTTAAGTTTACATCACAGGTAATTCAAAAGAGATGACAACATTTGTTTTTTCTGGTTTCTTATCACCAAAGTTGCCAATTTTGTAAAGTGCTGCTTGAATGGTCGTTGTACCTTTAAAAACTTTGTTTACATAAGTAAAAACAATTTTTTCCTCACGTTCAACATCTCTAATTTTCATCATTCCTTTCATCACATAGCTGTTGCCATCTTGCTCAAAAGAAATGCTTTTAAAAGACATAGTTGGATATGTAGCCATATCAAAATAATCAGCACTTTTTAAATGCGCATCTCTTTTCGGTGTTCCTGTATCCAAGGTGTTAACGTCCACGGTTCCTTCAATTGCTGACTGTGCTAAATCATCCATGTTGAATTTGATTTTGGCTTGTAGCCCGGAAATTGTTCCTGTTGTATTTTGCATATCTGCAACAAAGGAAATTTTAACATCAGCCATATTCAGCGTCAACTCTTGTGCTATTGTCATGATTGGCATTATAAAAAAGGCCAAAATTATTAGTGATTTGATTTTCATTTTATTCTTGTTTTAGTTTAAGATTAGTTCATTTATAACATGAATCATACCAGATTCTAGAACAAATATAAGTAAATAGATGTTTAAACATCTATTTTTAGATGTTAATTGTTAGTTAATATTTTTTTCTGTCGAGAAACTCATGCTGAATAAGGGGTTGAATAACTGTTTTTTTTAGTGCAAATAGTCCGCGTAATCAAAAAGTTTCTTTATATTACTTGTTGTAACATGTAAAAACCAGTCTTATGAATTCAAAAGTTAAATTAATAATTCGAATCCTGTTGGCCTTATTTGTGCTCCTTTTTGGGGTGAATAAATTTGCGGAATTTATGCCTTTTCCACCCGTGCCAGGAGATGGTGGGCAATTAATGGACATCTATATTAGTTCCGGTTTTATGGGAATAGTAGGCGCACTTGAAATAGGTGCCGGACTTGCACTTTTAGTGGGAAGATACATACCAATTGCTTTAACAATTACAATTGCAATCATGGTAAATGCGGTGCTTTTTCACATATTTCACGATCCAGCAACGGTTGGCGGAGGAGTTATTGGTCTTGTCTTAGCATTAGTGCTTCTATTTGGCTATAAAGACAAGTTTGGAACCTATTTTAACGTATAAATTTGAAATAAGTATAGCAACATTAAAACCTCTCTGCCAAAACGGAGAGGTTTTTTTGGATTATTAGAATAAACGCAACCAAAAAGTTGCTTAATTGAAAAATTGATTTATATTTGCAACCGAATAGTTGCGTAAAATAAAATTAAAAACATGAATGATAAAATTGTAAAGGAACATCAATTCGCACATCCAATTTCAAAAATTTGGGATGCAATAACATTAGAAGCCGAAATTTCTACTTGGTTTATACCGGCAGATTTTAAAGCAGAGCAAGGGTATAATTATACTTTTAAACACGAAGCTGAAGATCAATGCACCACAATAAATGGTGAAATTTTAAAGGTGAATCCAACTACCGAATTGGTGTACACATGGGTGGTAGAAGGGACAGATATAATTACAACCGTCAGTTGGAAATTAGAAGCGAACGAAGGAGGGACATTTCTGGTTTTAGAACATACTGGAATTAGTAATTTCCCTGGAGAATCTGCGGTAGAAATGTTTAATAGTTTTAGTGGTGGATGGGATAATTGCATTAGCGGTTTGGAAAAACATTTAACAGCAATTAATGTCTAAGAAATACAGCATTGACAAAATATTTAAGGCATTGGCAGATGCGAATCGACGAGAGATTTTTCATTTATTAATCGTGGCGACATCTGCCTTATCTTTGACTCAAATTACCGCCGAATTTGACATCAGTCGTCAGGGTGTTACTAAGCATATCAAATTAATGGAGGACGCAGGATTAATACAAACGCATAACAAAGGTCGCGAACGCTTTTGTGAGGTTAATCCAACCCCATTAAATGAGATTAAAGATTGGTTAGCCGTTTACGACAAATTCTGGGATGACAAACTCAAAAGTTTGGGCGATTTTTTGGATAAAAAAGCTTAGTTCACCAGTAATTTGAAAATTCTACCTTCCGTATCCGTAATAATATATAGGCCTGGTACAAAATTTGAAATGTCTAATTGAACAGTCGTTTGATCCGTAATTTTTTGCTCAAGCATTAATCGCCCAGTTACACTATACATGCGCAATATGGTGGTTTGTTCCGAGCTATAATTAACCGTTACTTGGTTTTGAGCAGGATTTGGATAGGCCGATAAAACAGCAATTTCGATTGCTTCTTCCTTTTCTTCTTCTAAACCAATTAACGTAGTGTTTTCCGCATTAAAAGTTGGATATAGATAATTAAAAGTACCTGTCCCGTTTTCATATCTACCATATGTAATGTCCTCGTATTGTTCAGGATAATCAACCTGATCCAATAATTGTCCATCCGCATCACTTAAAGAGAGTACTTCGCCAGCAGCTGATAATCTAAAGTTGGTATGCAAGTCCGTAGCATCAACCGTATCACGATCTGCCCATAAAATAAGATATTCACCTGAGGCTATTGAAACATCTGGAAATGTCCACTTAGCCATGTCATCAGCATCATCCGATAAATGATAACCGGCTAATGCAATTGTTTCGTCTGAATTATTATACAATTCAATCCAATCATCAAATTCTCCATCCTCATCTGGAGCAATATTCCCATTGTTTGCAGCTAATTCGTTAATGACAAGTCCTTTACTTGGAACTAACGTGTAATATTCATAAGCTGCGCGCACGGGTGAAAATTTCCCAGCTTCCGAATTTTCAGCATAAATATAATAATCCAAATCTGTTGCTAAAATTGGAATTTCAATCCCGTAAACACCATCACCGGCGCCGCCGTCGCCATGTGCGCCGTCATCAAACATGGTTTGTGTCAAAAAGTAATCAAATTCATTGTAACGATAATTGAATTCTACAATGCTTGCATCCATAACTTCAGTTGTAAATGTTGCAACTTCATATGGAGCTGGATCAGCTGGTGAAACAACAATTGGATTGATTGTAGGTTGTGTATATCCAAATTCAGGAAGTCCAGTTAAATAAGGCTCTCGCGCATCCATTAATGCTTCGAGTCCTGGTCTGAAATCAAACCAAAATCCAACATTGTCATAAACATTGGAGTTGAAATCATCAAAAGAATAATGCGAATAAGGTTCTGTTTCAACATAAGGAGAAATTAACTCATGCATTGTTTCTGCGCGATCTAAATAGTGATTGTTACTAATAGTTTCCTCTGTAATTGTGCGTAAGTGTGCTACATACATTCTTCTGTACTTAGGATTGGATAAGAGCGCTGCAATGAGTGGTCTAAAATCAATCGCATCATCATGCAAAAATGGATCCTGCTCAGCCAAGGCATCAAAACCAAGTGGTAAAAAACCAGTACCGTTAAAAACCAAACCTCCAAAGGACATATTTACATCCCAAATAACAATACTCCATTTTCCATTAGACATTTGATAGACATAAAAGTTGTGACCAAATGCAGTATATCCGTCGTTATGAACATATGCACTGCTTACCGCTAAAAACCATAATGCGCGATCCACATCTAAATAATCACCTACAGTTTCGGGTTCGAGCTCTAGTTCATAGGTGAGGTCTTGCAATGCGCCGTAACCAAAATCCGATTTCATGTCGTAAAGATCAACATAGTCCATTGAGTCGGGATGGTATGCTAGGTTAGAATTGTCTCCAAATAGATCAAACGTTACAGGGTCGCATTTAAAAAAAGGATTATTACTTGAGCCATAATGTTTATTTAAAAATTCATTATCTACCGATTCTGTATTGGTATAAATTCCGCGATACTCTTCATTGATATAAAGCTCTACAAAACTTGCGCGTGGCGCATCCATATATAAATTCGATAATTCATACGTTAATGCTTCACGAACCATACTAGGATCAGTATAACAATTCGCCAATTTGATTTTATCTTTTCCTTGATATTCCTGCCCAGAAATGATATGGTTGAGGTCAATATTAAAAGGGTTTTTATCACTTGCGATATCCATTGAACTATTCCCTTTGTAACGCACGCCACAACTGTCAAATTCGGTTCCATTGATAATGACATGTGCCAATATTCTACCGGTTCCACTTCCAGTTCCAGTTCCTTCGCTTGCTAAAGAGTCAAGCAAATGATCCCAGTTATCATCAAAAAATGTGATTTCAACTTTATGCACAACATCTATATTAAAGACACTTTGTGCAGTAGAGTAGAATGCACATAAAAGAAGTAATGTTAAGGTAAATAGTTGTTTCATAGTCAGTCGCTTGTTCATGTAAATTTAACATTTTCATAATAAACCACCAAACTGGTAGTTTATCGTATTGAATTTGCAAACATTGTTAGTACAATGTTCTGTCGGTGAAAAAGGTATTCCCCCTATTTAGAAAAGGCTTATTGTACAACAAACTTGAGTTGTTCCACTTTAGAATCTTTAACAATGCGCAATAAATAGGTGCCAGCTGTAAGATGCGTTGTATTAATTACGCTTGTATTTTTAAATTCTCCGCACAACTTTCCTGAAAGATCAAAAACTTGAATTTCTGCATCCTGAAGGTCGGCGCCAACAATGTTTAATACATCAGTTGTTGGATTAGGATAAACGCTCCAATCAATGCTGCGGTTTATTTCTAACCAACCAGTAGTGGCTAGTGCTTTTTTTACGGCAGCATAGGCATTGATTTTTCCCCAGCCCCATTTTGTGTCTCCTTCTGCTGGAATTTCTCCAGTATAAATATCTTCTCGAGCGGTGGCAATAATAATCAACTTTACTTGCCAAGGCGATAGATAAGGATTTGCCTCTAGCATCAAAGCCGAAATTCCTGCAACTGCTGGAGCAGACATTGAAGTGCCGCTAAATCTAGCAAATGGATAATCTCTACCGTCAAAAGAAACGGAAGTAATTTCGGTATAACTGCCATCAGTATAAGACGAGATTGAAGATCCAACAGAAACTCCTGGAGCAGAAATGTCTGGTTTTAAATTCTCATTCATCATTGGACCAACGCTTGAAAAAGATGCAGGACCTCCGCCTACTAATGTTCCTCCACCTGTTAAAAAACTGGCTGAAAAAGCCGCAACAGAAATCGCTGTATTCGAACAAGCTGGTGCGCCAATTCCGTATAAATTATCACCTGCCGTATAATCGGCACCAATAGAGCTAAAAGGCATGCCCCAATTTCCTACATCTGTAGATAGTTCTGTTACATTCCAGTAATGAACAAGGCCTGAAGTGGCGGCAGATTTTAATACGATTTTATAACCCGGAGCACTTTTTTTAACGCGCAACCTCATTTGTGGTCGATCATTACTCGGGTATGCCGCATCCATTGACAAATTATAATAAATAGTGTCTGTAGTTGCTGGCACAACTAAAAAGGAATCAACGTAAGTATCAGTAGTTAAGGTATTGTACCAAGGTGTTTCAATTTGTAAAACATTACCTCCATTTAAAACTCTAAAACCACCTAAAAATGATTCATCCTCTTCGCCCCACGCATGTATACTTTGTCCCCAAAGGTTTGGCGTTGCACCTGTGTAAAACTCAATGCGCGATTGTAAGGTATCACCTGTAAATTCTTTCTTAATATGAAAATTAACATTCCCATTATTACCTCCTGAGGTAACAAAAACAACACCTAAATCTGAATAATTGTCTAAAGCTTGAGAAAGGATTGAAGTACCATCCAATGCTCCGGTATGATATAAACCCCAACTCATATTAATTACGAGGCGTTTACCTTCGTCTTGAGATTTTGTGTACATCCATTCCCATGCGTCCAAAATGGCGCTTTCGTCCACTAAAAAAGTAGTGAATAAGAATTGAGATTCAAATGCTACGCCTCTATAAATGGTTCCGGCTCCACTTCCGCCAGTAATGCCAGCAACATGACTGCCATGTGTAGCAAATGAATAGATGTTCGCCGTGTCTGCTTGTGCTGCGTCTAATGTTGCAGGCGTATTATATTCAGTTCCGTAATCATAATCTGCGGGTGTTGGCCCCGAATTTTTAAATTGATCCCAAGCGGCAAAAATTCTTGTGTCGGCCAATAAAGTGTCAAAAAACATAGGATGCGAATAGTCAAATCCCCAATCGGTAATGCCAATAAAAACATCTTTACCAGTAAATGCACTTGGCAAACCTAGTCCACGGTGAATGCTGTCAACTTTAGTGTCAAATAGTACTTTGTTCAGTTCTGGTTTAATTTTTCCAGCTACTTGTAATTCCGTTACGCCGACTAATTCGTAAACCTGATCGAGTTGAGATAGTGGAAGTTTAATACTTACAATGTCTGAAACTCTTGATCCAACCATAATTCCATCCGCGTCTAAATCAACCGCATCAAAGTTACTGTTGACTTTTACCAATAGCGAGAGATAATCAACATGATTGATCGTGTTGATTGGGTATTTCGATTTTATTTGATCGGATAGGCCGTTATTAGATTCGTTTACCGCTTTTGTGATCTGACCAATGTCTGCTCGGCAATTGTTAGAAACCCGGATTTGAGCAGATAGAGAGACTGCAAAAGTGAGAGAAAGTACTAAAAGAATGTTTTTCATATTATTTTGACTTAGAAAGATAAAGTTAGGGATAAATGGGCGGAAAATGATTTATTGAAGAATCTAAACCACGTATACCGCATTCATATGGTAACGATTACCGTAAAAATAGACGAGTTGGATTTACGTTTGAACGGATTAGCTCACAGAAACATTTATCGCTTATGCTAGTAAAATAACCTTACGTCTAATCTTTCAAAGAATACGCTAAAGTGTTATATTTAGTTTTTAACTAAACTGAATCTTTAATGGATCAAATAATTGAGCTAATTAAGCAGCATGACTGGAGAGTAATATTCAATTACGCTGAATCTTTGAATGATACTGAACGACTAGATTTTCAGTATAAAATAGGTGCAATCAGTTATCCGGATATAGACTCAGATAATGGCGAAGACTTGAAAGGCAAAGCAAGGGAAACGTTCTATGAAGACAGACAAAAAAATGCTGGAGCAATTGAATATGCTAAGTTAGTTTCAATAAGAAGTTTTGATGAATTTAAAAAATCATTTCCTAATGAAATGGGGCGTTTGGTTTTTGGATCCTCATGGGGGGGAAATACAGGTAATCATGCGCAAAAAATTCACTTTTTTAAGCAGCATCCACCGAATTATTTAGACAAGCTAATCAAGAGGGAAAAGTTAAACATAATTGAGTTTGAAATTCTATGGAAGTTTTATAAAAACGGCTGGATTGAATTCGACGAAGAGTTATTCGTTAATTCACTCTTTTACGTGCAAATGTTTACGCGTGATACAGAAAAAGATGCTGCTTTTTTAATTGAAAATCCAGATGCAATTGAAAAAATACTATTGCAGTTTTATCGATACGAAATTGAAATCTTAGACATTTCAAAATGGGAATCTAGAGAAGGTTTTCAGTGTACAAAAATCCATAAATTTTGGACTGAGGTATTTACAATCTTAATTGAAAAAGGAGTTGAAATTCCGCGAAATTTGATCACTAATTTGCTCGAATCACTTTTAAATCATTGGAAAAAACCACACCTAAATTGGCACATTCAAATTTTAAAATTGCTTGAGCCAACGTCTAGTGAATATATTGCCGATCAGCATTTGCTTTTCTCTGCGCTTAGTTCAGAAAACAACACAATTGTCAATTATGCCGTGGGTGCAATTAAATCAGTTCATAAAGAAAAGGATTTTGATTTTGAAACCTGTTTTGACAGCATATCCGTTTTGTTTGTCAATGAAAAGATAAATAAATCCCTTTTAGAAGTTTTGAAAATAATAGATTATGGCGTTTCAAAAGATGCGACATTAAAAGAAACTATTACAGAATCACTTTGTTTAGGGTTAACCACATCTAATACCAAAATACAGACTGAATTTGCCAGTCGAATTGCAGCATTTTGTTCTCCAAATGAATTAGAAGAATTAGTTACACCTTATCTTTCTTACTTAAAGTCAGAATCAAAAGAAATTTTAGCGGTTGAAAAAAAGGAAGAACTAGAAACATCCCAATTAGAAGCTACTGAAACCGTTATTGAGGAATTAAATTACCCGAAAAATTGGGACGAATTACTCGAACATATTTCTAAAACTATCCGAACGAAAGACCCAGCAGATATGGATGTCTTATTGGAAAGTCTCATTCAGCTCAATGATCAACTACCTCCCAATTATCAAAAACAGCTAGGTTCTTATAAAAAGCAATTGTCACGAGAGTCATGGGATTCTTTGCTGAGATATTTTTCTGAATTCTTTCTTAACTATGTCAATAATTCGGATGTGTATGAACATCAGGTGTACAATTCTAATCCATCAAGGCTTCCTTATTTAAGTGATAAATTTATAAAGGTGTTTCAACAGTTGAAAACCAATAGTAAACTGTCAATTTTATCTACTCCCACGCATACGCCTTGCTACATTCATCCAGAAATTTTAATTGATAGATTGCTTGAGTATGAAAGCGCAAATTCAGAAATAGACTGGATTGATTTAACTGTTGCTTGTAATCGAATTTTAAAAAATACGCCTTGCAATGACTTTGCTGATAAAGCCAATTCGCTTCAAGGTAAATATGCAAAAGCCATTAATTACTTAATCGGAAATTCTGATGAAATTGAGTTAGCGGTTAAAACTGAAAAACCGAAGAAAAGTATGTTGAAATCTTTATTCGGTTCTAAAAAGGAGAGTCAAGAGGAAGTGGTACAGTATGTTGAAGAAGAACTATTGAGTTTATGGGCCCAAGTAACAAGAACAAGAGATGTAGACGGTGTGTACAATGCATTTAAAAACACCATTCTTGAAGATAAGCAAAGCGTAGTTGGACCGCTCAATTTAGGTTTTGAAATTAGAACTGACAAAAGCGGTAGTTATACATGGACTTCTTTAGACCTAGAAAAGGGTTGGAATTCAATGGGGAGTGATTATTCGCAAATAAACAATTATGCCTATTCTAATTCATTTCATTTAACAGAAAGCGATCATGACATGTATTACCAGGCAAGCTTGGTAATTAATTATATTGATCCTTTACTCTGTTCGCATGTTTTTTTCTATTGCAATACGGAGGGAATCCATAGTGCTCCACTTAAATTCATCTTGGATAATAATATCAAAGTTTATCATAGCGGCTGGATTTATATTGCAGCTTGTTTATTGACTAATGGGAAGGAAGTCAGAGCTATGGCAGAGGAATATATTGTTTTCGCACTTGCGAATAAGTTTATGAAGCAAACTTACTTATCCGAGATTATTGCGAAATTAATCGTCACAAAATTTATTCCTGTCAAACGATTAACGGATTATATTGAACGTTCATTTGCGATTAAAGAATTGAAGGAATTACATTTTTGTATTCTATCTAAATGTATTGAACAGGTGGATTTAGAAGATAAACCAAGAAGTTTCCCCAAAATAGTCACCTTATTTAAAGAATTTCAAAAAGATTTAAAAATTGAATCGAGTTCTGAATTAATGGTAAAACTAAAAAGGTTTAAAAAATGATTTCAACTGATTTTGAATATTCATATGATACACCTTCAAGATTTTCTGATGAAAAGTTAGGGAAAGAATTTTTACTTTCTCATTGTTCTGAAATTCAAGAAAATTCAAACGAAAACTGTTTTTTCTATGGGAATATCATTGACTCATATATCGTTTCAAAATGTTTAAGTGCCCTTTCAAAAACAGTACGTTCTCATTTCGCCTTAGCAAGGGGAGTTCATTTAAGTTTAAGAGATCCGATTGTGTCTGTTGGCAATAAACAATTAAAGTTTGAAGGCTTTTCTTCCTGTAATGGCGTCTATGCAAGAGTAGACATTAAGCCAAAAGCCATTGATGGTGAGTTTTTATTTTCGGGTAGTACAAATGTAGATTTCAATAATGAGACTGTTAGAGCTTTTAACACCGTAAAAAAGGATGAAAAATTAATATTAGGAGTTGGCGCAAAAGAATTGGATATCATAACCGAATCTAAAACGACAAAAGAAAAAAAAGTAAGTCTGCCAGATAAATGGATTAAGGGACTAGGAAATGTACAAGTCTATCTTTCTGAAATGGAGTTGGTCTGTGAGCTAACAAAAGTTGAAGCAATAATGCTCCTTAAATCAGTGCCGAAATCAATTGTGAAGGACGATTTTTATCTAACAAAAGAAGGGAATCGCTATAAGTTTACACCCTCAGTTAAAAAGAGTCTTCTTAAATTTGGTGCAATTCATAGGCTCCATTTAATTACGCATTTGTTACCCCATATCAATTCCTTCAATTTTTATAAAGATAAAGACGACCAGAGCGTTGCTTTGATTTTGGATTTTAAGAATGTACAAATGTTATTCCTCTTTTCCGCTGGGGCATATAGAGGATTTTCTGGAGAAGGTAGAAATGCGGAAAATTTTGCATTGAATATTCCAGATGAATATTTGGTTGGAATTAACAACGTTTTTAAGGCAAATGATACATTTAATCCAACTTTACTTGCCGTTGAAAGTGATATTGATTTGAGTTTAATGAATCAATCACATGCCTATCTTTCATCTATCGGCTTATTAGGATATGATTTGGTAGAACGAAACCACTTTTATAGAAGGCTCCCGTTTAAATTAAAAAGGCTTAGAAACCTAAATCCGCGTTATAAAAATGCTCAGAAATTAATTGACCAAAAAAACATCAAAATTTTAAGTAATTCTGATGGTAAATTAACGGCAGAAGTCAAGGGTACAGCTGGTGTAGTTCATAAAGTCATATTGACGAGTCAAGCGGGTTTTTGCACCTGCACCTGGTTCACTAAAAACAAAACGAATCGAGGGCTTTGTAAACACATATTAGCCGTGAAATTATTAACATCCGAAGAAGTTTGAAAATTGGGTTTTAAGACCTGTTTTATCGGTGTCATATCGGTCTATTCTAAATCTAATATTTTATTTAATCGAAGCCTATTGAAAATCTTCTAGACCAACTTTGTATTTACGATAAATTCCTTTTTCAAAAATTTTAATGAACCACCACTGCTTTTTAATTTCTTGGCTTGGACAATAGCCCCTATTACTTTTGTTACTTATATTTTCAATGGATTGCCGCTCCATAATTAAAGTGTCGCCTTCTGTTGTTCTGGCAAGTATTGAAATCATAGGATCTGGACAGCATAAAAGGTCTATCTTAATTTTTCGGTCCCGTTTGTTTTTCGGGACATTCCCAAAAATAAAAAACTGACAGTCACAGCTAATCGTCGCATAGTCTAATTCAACACCGCGCTTCGATTTAATTTTTACTTTGATTAATAATTCAGGTGGAATTCCCTTATCCATATTAATAGTGCTCATGCCTGAAAGTGGGACTTCATAATAATAACGATCGTTAATTTGAACTTCTTTAATCGTTTCGTCGCTCACTATTTCCCAGGCACCACCTTCACCGAGTTCATATAAATTCATGCCAAAAGTTGAACATGCGGCATTTAAAGGAATGTATGCTATAACTTCAATCCCTTCGCAAATATCATATTCAATCATTCCACCCGAAACCAACGAAGCACCACTTGATGTTACTGTTTCAAAACCCCTTTCTTCTGCACTAGCAGGATCTAAAAATTCTGAAATATTCACACAATTTGGATTAGCTTCAAACGCACATTTATTGATTTTGTAAATGGTGCCAGCAGGTAAAACAATCATAGTGTCTGCTGAGCAATCTGGCAGTTTTATGCTTTCTTTTATTGCTAAAATTTTTATTGGTTTGTTGTAGAGAACAGTAATCTCAACACGTCTGTTGCGCTGCATTCCTTCTGCATTTGAGTTGGTAGATGCTGGTTTGGATTCGCCGAAGAAATCACGGGCAATTAATTTGTCAGCTACATTTTTATTCAATAGGAAGGATGCGATAGTTTTTACCCTGTTTTGCGATAAAAGGAGATTATAAGCATTACTTGCATCATTGTCTGTGTGGCCAGCAAGTTTAATTTGCGTTACATCCCAAGTTTCAATTGAATCCAATAGCAGGTTTAATTTAAGCTTTTCTTCATTGCTAATAATGTATTCGTCCTTGTCAAAGTTGATGTTTAATTGGAATGTTTCTTGCCCAAATAATGGGCAATTAAGCAAAAGGAGCAGTAAGGGAATTAACTTTTTCATTTCATAAGGTTGATGTTCAAATGATTCCAAAAGTAACCGAAATAGATAAAGGACGCTTGAATTTCTTCTCCTTCTTCTTCTTCTTCTTTAACGTGAGTCGAATCAGGTCGAAGCAAAAAAAACGATTACAATTGTTAAAAAAGCACAATTGAAACAATCAAATTATTCGAGATGCTTTGAGAATCCGTTCTTTCTTGTAATTTTAATCCAATCTATGAAATCGAATCAAGTTTTTTGGATAACAGGACTATCAGGAGCCGGCAAAACGAGTGTTGCTATGGAGGCTGTTGAACAGCTTAAAGATTCTGGTCATGACTTTGTCTTATTAGATGGAGATGTTGTCCGAAACGGCCTGTGCAAGGATTTGGGATTTAGCATTGAGGACCGCCAAGAAAATATTAGACGGGTAGCTGAAGTGAGCAAATTGTTTATTCAAAATGGACAGTCGTGCATTTGCACTTTTATCAGTCCTACCAATGCCATTCGGAATATGGCTGCTGAGATTATTGGCGTGGATTTTTTTAATGAAGTTTACATCAATACACCATTGGCTATTTGCGAGACACGTGATCCGAAAGGACTGTACAAAAAAGTCCGAAAGGGAGAAATACCCAATTTTACTGGAATTAGTTCGGTCTACGAAATTCCGGAAAATCCAGATTTAATTTTAGATTGTTACAACCATTTCTTATCGAAAAGCGTCAAAGAGTTAATGGAATTTATTACGCTCAAAATTCAATAAATGCAGCCAAAAGATATTACACATCCATTTTCTTGCTCTTACAGTTCAAATGTAGCGGAATTGTTAACGCGATTGAATTGTTCGTTAGCCATTTCTACTTATCAGGCCGGTAAACTAATCTTTATTTCGCCAAAAAACGAAGAGCATTTAGTTCAGTTACCCCGTACTTTTCAAAAACCAATGGGAATTGCTTTTGATGGCGAACGTGGCAAATTGGGCTTAGCTTGTAAATCAAGTGTAGAGATATTTCAAAATTCAAAAGACTTAGCCGATTTTTATCCAAAAGGGCCTGGTAAATATGATGCGCTTTTTATGCCAAGAGTAAGTTATAACACAGCTGCTATTGATATTCATGATTTGCGATTTGGTAAGAATGGTGAAATATTTGGCGTAAACACGCTATTCTCTTGCGTTATTCAATTAGATGATCAGTATAACTTCACACCTTATTGGTCGCCTGAATTTATTACCAAAATCACTTCTGAAGATCGCTGCCACCTAAATGGCATGGCTATGCAGGACGGTTTACCCAAATATGTCTCCATGTTCAATCAAGGGGATACGCGACAAAGTTGGCGAGAAAACATCACAGAAACAGGCACGATAATTGATGTTCAGAGCAATGAAGTTTTATTTGATAATTTGCCCATGCCTCATTCGCCTACCATTATAAATGGTAAACTTTACGTTTTGCTTTCTGCCACTGGTCAGTTAATGCGCCTTGATCCTGAAAAGGGAACACAAGAAGAAGTCATTAATTTGAAGGGCTTTGTGCGTGGGATGGGCCAAATAGGCGAATATCTTTTTATTGGGCTATCAAAGCTTCGAAAAAATTCTAGCACATTTGCACACTTAAAAATCGCTGATTCAGCCAACTATTGCGGTATAGCAATTGTACATTTACCTACAGGGAGTCATTGTGGAGAAATTAAATATCACTCTTCTGTGGATGAAATTTACGATATTGAAGTGCTGCCGAATATGACGCGACCAAATATTATCAATAATCAAATGCCTGAAAGCAAGTTAGGAATTAGTATTCCAGACCAAACTTATTGGGCACAAATGAATAAAGACACTTAATCCAAAACTATGCAAAATCAAGACTATAATAAATTAAAAGGTTTAGCCAAGTACATTAATCAATTGATCGATACAGGTAAATGGACAGCATTGGGTGAAAATCGTCAAAACACATTAAGAAATGCACTCAATAAATTAGCTGCTCGTGTACAAAGGTTTGTTGCAAAACGAAAATTGACACGAGTGCTTGGAGCGGCAGTAATGTTGCTTTCGGTTAATGCCAGTGCACAATCTTTTGCAGATCCGGTTGAGGGTGCCTTTGGGCTGGCAGGCGTAAGCTATTTAACCAAACCAGAATTTGTTGACATAGATGGTGACGGAGATTTAGATTTTTTTCAAACTAATTATGACGCGGAGGGCTTTCTTTTTCAGGAAAATATAGGAACTGCAGAAGAACCTGATTTTTCCGAATTGGAAATAAATCCTTTCGGTTTATCTCCGGCAGCAGGTCTATTAATGCCAGTTTTTGGTGATTTAGACAATGATGGCGACTTTGATATTTTAGCGAGTACTTACGAGGAAGGCGGCGCACTTTATTTCGAAAATACAGGAACTGCGACCGATCCAGCTTTTGGTGCAGGGGTAGCTATACCATTTGGAATTACAGCTGGTTATATCATAATGGACGATTTAGTTGATATTGATGATGATGGTGATTTGGATCTATTTGTTTCTAAATATGATGATGTTACTTCAGAAGGAAAAGTTTTCTTTTTAGAAAATACAGGAACACCAGAAGCTGCAGCTTTTGCGAGCGGAGTTGTAGATGCTTTCGGAATGACCTTTTCTGGTGCCGATTATTTTACGTTTGTAGATTTTGCCGATTTTGATGATGATGGCGATTACGATTTTATGCGGACAGATATGTATGGTAAAATTGTTTATTATCATGAAAATGTGGGAGAAGCTGATGCGCCAGATTTTGATGCAGGAAGTGGATTAATTTCTCCATTCGATATTGACGCGCTTACTGGGGGAGATCAATACTTTTTTGCATTATCATTAGCTGATATTGATGCGGATGGTGATTTCGATTTATTTATATCTGAGTATTCTAGCGAAGGAACTTATTTCTACGAAAACAGAACAATTGTTGTGAGTATTCCTGACGCAATTGAATGGAATGATGAAATTGCCCTTTTCCCTAATCCGGCTGTAGACAATATCACTATCCAAACAGCATTAACGAGTGAAGCTATTCAGTCCATCCGGATTATTACGATTGATGGACGAGAAGTTTATCAAAACACACAACTTGTAAATACAATTAGCGTAGCAGATTTTGAAACGGGAATCTATTTATTAGAAGTTACCAATAATGAAGGGCAGCAAATGATGTTGAAATTTATTAAAGAGTAGCGGTTTACGATTTTCTGATGTTAAGAACGTATAAAATTGTTCTTACTGCTAAAGTTTATTTCGTTTCAAGATCAAGCAAAAAAATGCGCCTATGTTTATACTTTTTGTATAACCCAAGGTTCTATTTACGACATCCGTTCTCAAAATTTTTTCTTAAATCCGCAAAAGCAAAGGCGTTGAACGCTTAATAATCTCAAGTGCTGCTTTTTGATTTCGAATTGTAATTGTATATTTAGCAACTAAGGTTATTGGAGGGAGATTTAAATATCACTCATTTGGGACTGAAATTAATGACAACTAAAGCGGAACAGTGCAACATAATAATTATAAAAAATTAAAAGGTTTAGCGGGATACATCAATCAACTGATCAAGTCAGGAGAATGGAGAGTGTTGAGCAAGGTGCAGAAAGACTCATTAAAAAGTGCTCTAAAAAGATTGGTGAACAGTGTTCGACAATTTATTGGAAAGCAGCGTTTAGTGACAACTTTAGGAGCAGCAATAATGCTTATTTCAGTAAATGCTAATGCGCAAAGCTTTGCTGACCCTGTAATGAATCCTTTTAGCATGGGAACAGAGGGCTATTATTATACGAAGCATCAATTGGTCGATTTGGACGGAGATGGTGATTTAGACTTGTTTTATAGCAATCCGGATGACGAAGTATTCTACTATCAAGAAAATACGGGAACTGCAACAGCTCCTGCTTTCGCGGATGCCATTTCAAACCCTTTCGGTTTGGCACCAACTTATCCGCTATACACGCCTATTTTAGCTGATTTAGATAATGACGGTGATCTTGACTTTATTCGTACTGAAAATTATGGTTTTTCGGTTTATTTTCATGAAAATACCGGAGATTCAGAATCACCTGTATTTAGTGGTGGAGATGGTGTCGTTTCGCCCTTTGGCATTGATCCTTTAGGCGCAGAAGAATATTTTGTTGCCCCAACTTTGGCGGATATTGATGGAGATGGAGACTATGATTTGTTCATCTCTGAGCCCTATGGCAATACGTATTTCTATGAAAATAGAGCGATAGTTGCTAGTATACCTGATGCAGCTGAATGGACAGATGAAATTATTCTTTTCCCCAACCCAGCGGTTGATAATATCACGATCCAAACAGCTTTGACGAATGAGGCTATTCAGTCCATCCGCATTACAACAGTTGATGGACGACAAGTGTATCAAACTTCACAATTGGTAAATACTATCAACGTATCAGATTTTGAAACGGGGATTTACTTGTTAGAAGTTACGAATAATGATGGGCAGCAATTATTGCTGAAATTCGTTAAAGAGTAGCGTTCAATTGGTTTAATAGCATTGTGTTTAGGGATCTTTCTTAAGATATGCTTACAAAATCGTTCCGGCAGCTACAGTTTGATTTGTTGTAGGGTCGATCACTATAAACGTGCCTAGTGTTTTACTTTCTACATACGGTTTAGTTATAAGAGCAACTTCAGTTTCTAATTCGGCGGTGAATATTGTGTTCAGATCTACGCGTTCATTCGTCTTGTCTGATTCAATTACACTTTTGATCATGCAGCTTACTTCTTGTGTGGACAATTTTAGAATATAGCTTTTGTCAAACTGCAAAGAAGTCTCATCCATCCAGCAACATTTTGCTTTTATCGTTTTTGTTGCTTGTAAATCTGCTTTTTTCCTTGCTAAAATATCACCCCGCTTAATCGCGTAATCTGTATCTATTACAAGACTTCCGTACTCGCCAGGTTTGATAGTATTGACGTGTTTATTCGCTTGATAAATCTTAGAAATGGTCGCAGACTTTTCTGACGAAGAAATAAATAGGGTATCTCCTGTGTTCAATTCGCCGTCAAAAACATTACCTAAAATATGTGTTTCATTCTCATGATTCAGAACAACTTGAACAGGAAAGCAAGGGGAATCATCCGTTGTATCAATTTTCTTGGCATTATTTAAAACTGCTAATAAAGTTGCTCCTTCATACCATTTCATACGGTCAGATTTTTCTGCAAGATTATCGCCCTTGGTTGCAGAAACAGGAATGAAAAAATGATTCGCTTCAGCTGGATTAATGATTTCAGAAAAATCAGACTTCAATTGATTGAACGCCTTCTCATCATAATCCACCAAATCCATTTTATTAATACAAATCAGAATATTTGGAAGCTGTAATAACTGCCCAATTTTCAAATGTCGTCTAGTTTGTTCAGTGATGCCATTTTCCACATTCACCATCAGTACCAACAAATCTGCCGTTGAAGCACCCGTAAACATATTACGAGTATACTCTTTATGTCCTGGGCAGTCTGCAATGATAAAACGCCGTGCAGCTGTTGAGAAATACTGATAACTGACATCAATTGTAATTCCTAATTCACGCTCAGATTTTAAACCGTCTGTAAACCAAGCATAATTGACGACTTCATCACCTTCACTTAATGCCGTTATTTTACTAATTTGATCTGCTTTTAAAGCTTTGACTAAATGCAATAAGTGTCCAATCAAGGTGCTTTTACCATCATCAACACTGCCTGCCGTTAAAAATCGAAAGAGTTCCATAACCTAAAAATATCCTTTACTTTTTCGATCCTCCATGGCACATGCAGAGCGTTGGTCATCCATACGGGCACCGCGTTCAGATTCTTCCGAATGGGTAATCTCATCAATGATTTCCGCAACAGTCATAGCATCTGATTTAATTGCTGCTGTGCAAGACATATCGCCAACTGTCCGGAAACGCACATGGTCTCCAAAAACAGTTTCGCCGTCCATTATGATGTGTTCGGAATGCGGCATCAATACATTGTCTCGATAAAAAACTTGGCGTTGATGGGTAAAATAAATCGAAGGAACTTCTAGTTTTTCAGTGAGAATATAATTCCAAACATCTAACTCTGTCCAATTGCTCAAAGGGAAAATACGTACATTTTGATTGGGTTGAATATGACCGTTGTACAAGTTCCATAATTCAGGTCGTTGTGCTTCAGCATCCCATCCTCCATTATTGTTTCGAACTGAAAAAATACGCTCTTTTGCTCTTGCTTTTTCCTCGTCCCTTCTTGCTCCACCAATACAGGCATCTGCTTGCAAATCTGCAATAGAACTAAGGAGTGTTACGGTTTGCAAAGCGTTTCTGCTGGCATCTCTTCCTTGCTCTTCAGTTGCATCACCTTTATCAATACTCGCCTGAACAGAACCTACAACTAAATCCAGTTGATATTGATCCGCTATTTTATCGCGAAAGGCAATGGTTTCCGGAAAATTATGGCCTGTATCAATATGCAAAACTTTAAAAGGAATTGGTGCTGGCCAAAATGCTTTATACGCTAAATGAATCAACGTCAATGAATCTTTTCCGCCTGAAAATAAAATTAATGGGTGCTTGAATTGAGCCGCCACTTCGCGCATAATATGAATGGCTTCATTTTCTAATTCTGGTAAGAACATATGATACTTATTCAGGATAAAACGGCGTAATAATTTAATCGGGTGATGTGCATAAAAAAGGATCGGAAATAATGAAGTTTAAAAATAGTCAATTTCAATCAAAAATGCATGTTCGAAAGCATCCTATCTTCTTCGAATTACATGATTTTTCCACCATTCTCCCCGCTTCCTGGTCCTAATCGAATTTGCTTGTGAGCAATTGAGATTAGGGTAGGGTGGTGCTCAATAAAAACAACAGCATGCCCTTGTTCAATTAGCTTGTCAAAAATGGTGATTAAACGCAATAAATCCAATTGATGTAAACCATTGCTTGGCTCATCAAAAAGGTAGAGTGTTTTTCGTTTGGGATTTGTTAATGCCGTTGCGAGTTTTAGTCGTTGTGCTTCACCGCCTGATAAGCTATTTCCGCCTTGTCCTAATTGTAAATGGCCAATTCCTAAATCAATTAATTGCTGTAATCTTAGATTCAGTTTTTCATTTTGGAAAAGGTTAATGACTTCCGCGGCGCTTAATTGTAATAGGTCGCCAATGGAATGCAGGATACCATTTTGTCCTTCAAATTTAACGGCGTTAACTTCAGGGTTATATCGGCTTCCTTCACAGGTTTCACATTGGACCCAAATATCGCTCATGAAATCCATGCTCGTTTTAATCTCGCCATAACCTTTGCAGGCCTCGCACTTTCCTATTTTGGATTGATAGGAAAAGTCTGCTTTTTTAAATGGCAAAGCTTCACTTTTTGCAATACCAGCAAATTCAGCTTGCAATAAATCTAAAAACCCAACTATTGTAGCGGGACAGCTCAATGCATTAATCGCAATTGGATTTTGGTCGATTAATAGTATTGCATCAAAAATCTCGAATCCGAATATTTTGTCACAACCAATGGCCCTTTTTTTAGTGACTGATGCATAAATAACATCCTTAATTAAGGAGGATTTCCCACTACCAGAAACACCTGTTACGGCCGTTATTCGGCTGGATTCAAAAGTGACATCAATTCCCTTTAAATTATTTTTAGAAGCCCCTTTTACTCCGAATACTGATGCAGGGCTTTTGCTTTCATTTCGATTGAATGAAACAGCCTCAAAAAGTAGTTTGTTCGTAATCGTTTCAGGGTGGTTTTGAATAGCGCTTGTTGCACCTTGATAAACAATTTCACCACCATTTTTACCAGATTCCGGACCCATTTCAATTAAATAGTCGGACGCTGAAATAAAAGATTTATCATGCTCAATTACAACCACCGTATTTCCTTTTTTGGTGAGTTGGCGCAAGAGATCAATTAATACGTTTACTTGATCCTGATCCAGACCAATAGTAGGTTCATCTAAAACGTAAGTTACGCCAAATAGATTCGCAGAAAGTTGTCCTGCCAATCGAATCCGTTGAATTTCTCCGCCGGACAAACTACCAGACATTCTATCCATGGTTAAATAATCCAAACCAAGTGCCATTATAGTCTCCATTTGTTGGCTTACGGGAGGTAAAACCAATTTTAAAATGGCATTAATTGCCTTGTTCGTTTGTTTTATTTGAAGGAGAGTAAAGGCAGCTTTAATGCTCATTTTGCACAATTCTGCCATGTTTTTTCCAGCGAATTTTATATCCAATAAATTGGCTTGGAGTCTGTCTCCCTTGCATATTTCACAGGGCACATCATGCAATAATTCTAAAACAGATTGGATGTTTTTATTGTCTCGGTGGCGTTCATATTCATCATTGATATAATGATAGAACCCTAACCATTTTGTGTTTAATTCTTGCGTGCCACTTCTGGTTTTTGTTTTAAACGCCCAATTGACTTGCCATGCTGTCTCGCCCGTTCCATACAAAATAACGTTCTTAATTTCAGCTGAGAGATCCTGCCATGGGTGTAAAAGATTCCATTTTTTTTGCGTTGCAATTGTTTTCAATGTGGCTATAAATTGCCCTTGTGGATTGGTGAAATATTGGGCTGTTTTATTTGCATTTAAAGCTCCCTCAAAAATTGTTTTTTCTGGATCAAGAATGAGGATGTCAGGATCACATTTTTTTTCAATCCCATGTCCTTTACATTGCGGACAAGCGCCCAATTTATGATTAAACGAAAAGTGTTGGGCCGTATATTCATGACCTTCCAATTGTGCAATACGCGAATATAATAGGCGCAAGTGGTCATGAATTCCTGTGACAGTCGCTACTGTTGATCGATTAGAATTATTCCCTCTTTTACGTTGAATGGCAATAGTTGGTGTCAATCCACTTGCTTGTTCAATTTCAGCACGATTTTGTGACTGAATTAAACTGCGGTTATAAGTCGATAATGATTCTGAAAACCGTGCATTGGCTTCGGCAAACAAACTATCGTAAACCAATGAAGATTTTCCACTACCCGAAATTCCAGTTACAGCGGTAAGTTTGTTTTTTGGAAAAACGGCGTTCACGTTTTTGAGTTGATGCGTAGTTACACCATTCAATCGAATAAATTTTTGGGCATCAATGGCTTGAGCGACCAAGGCTTTGTTGTCTAATACTTTTGGAGCATAATGTTGCCGTTCAAGCAAAGGTTTCAATTCAATGATGTGTGCTGCATGATTTAAAATAAGTTCATCTTGCTCAATACAAACAATGGTGTTTCCATCTGAAGTAATGTCCGTAAATAAGTCTAGTAAATTATCCAAATCAAAAGGATGCAAACCAATGCTAGGCTCGTCTAAAATATAAAGCGTTTTTCCTGTCGATTTTTTCTGTAATTCATTGGCTAACTTAATCCGTTGCGCTTCGCCACCTGATAAAGTGGTTGCCGATTGTCCCAATGTTAAATAACCCAAGCCAATTTTTTGTAAAGTCCTTAAACCTTTCAAAATTTTATTATTCTCCTGAAAGAAGGTACAAGCGGCATTAACTGTTAGGGCGTAAACCTCTGATATTGTCTTGCCCTTATATTGAACAGCAAGTGATGCTGCATTAAATCTCTTGCCCTGACAGGTGCCACAAATTAAGTCCACCTGACCTAAGAAATGCATTCCAATTTGTGTTTTACCAGCGCCCAAACACGTTTCACATCTGCCACCTTTAGTATTGAATGAAAAACTCGATTTTGTCAATTTTTTGGCCTTAGATTCAGGTAGTTTCGAGAATAAATCACGAATATGATCTGATATACCTAAATAAGTGGCTGGATTACTTCGTGGTGTTCGGCCAATCGGTGCTTGATCTGCATACACCAATCGATCAATCGCGTCTAACTGATTAAAAGCTGCAATTGCAACTGGTTTTTGTTCTTCGTTAAATTGATTTTGGATGAGTGGCATCAAAGTCCGCTTCACCAAGTCTTTTTTTCCACTGCCGGATTTACCAGTAACAATATTCAAGCATCCCAATTTAAACGAATAGCTGCCATTTTCTAGTCGTCCCTCATTGCAACCTTCTAAAAGGATAGATTTTACGGTATTTTCTGAGTGGGCATTTATTATGGCTTCATTTTGCCTTGTGTTTTTTAGAGCAGCAAATGTTGGACTAATCGTTTCATTCTTATTCTGTTTTAAAAAATCAGTATAGCTTCCATTGAATAAAATGTTTCCACCTTCAATCCCTGCTTTTGGACCAATGTCAATAATCCAATCCGCGCTATTAATCGTGTCTAAATCATGCTCAACCACAATGACCGTATTTCCACGCGCAACCAAGGTTTTGAGAATGCTTAGCATGGTTTTATTTTCATCCGGATGCAAACCAATGCTCGGTTCATCAAAAACGTATAGCACATTACTCAGTTCAGTTCCAATCTGATTAATGACACGAATTCGTTGAATTTCACTCCCCGAAAGTGATTTTGCGGGTTGGTTAAGCTCTAAATATCCCACACCAATTTGGGTCAATAAATCAATTTGTTTCGTGATTTTTTCTACAATTGTTTTGGCGACCTCATTCCATTTTTGTGTAGCTAACCATTGTAATAATTTCACCAATGATAGCTCCAACAAATTAGCAATAGAACGATCGTGAATCAATACAGATAAAGCCAATTTGTTGAGCCGTTTACCGGCACATTCCTTACAAGTAATCGCCGAAACATACTTCAAAATATTGGCGTTTCTGTCACGGCGTAAGATATCCGACATGATTGGAATCATGCCTTTATAAAAACCATCCTCGCGGGGTTTTGCTTTAATTCCTGTCCATTTTAAACGCGATTCAATGCTATGCTTTCCAAAGGGCACTTTTAGCCTTTCACTACCGTAAAGTATTACCTTTTGCTGTGCTTCCGTCAATTCATTCCACGGAATATCCACGTCAAAACCTTCCGCCTTGCAAACTTCATTCAACACATCAATCGTCACTTGCGAATACATGATATAACCCGTTGGCAAGGTTGGCGCCAAAGCCCCTTCCCGAATCGATTTGTCAGGATGAACTATTAGTTTTTTCAGGTCAATTTCCTCTTCCTTTCCCAGCCCATTGCAACGCAAACATTTTCCTTCATCCGAATTAAATGAAAATAGGGAACGGGTTAAGGGGGCTTCGGTTTGTGCCACGCTGACTGAGGCTCTCGAAGTCGAAGTTGTTCGAATCGAAGTCCCCGTGCGTGCATACAATAAGCGCAGCCATGCATAAATATCCGTCAAAGTTCCAACGGTAGATCGGGTATTCATCCCGGTTGTTTTTTGACTGACCGTAATAACTGGCGAAAGTCCCTCAATGCGATCCACATTGGCCGGACTAATTTTACCCATAAACTGTCGTGCAAACGAAGGCAATGTTTCAAAGTAACGGCGTTGGCCTTCTTTTGCAATAATATCAAAAGCCAAACTGGACTTTCCAGAGCCAGAAATACCCGTTACCACAATGAATTGGTGATGCGGAATTTCCAACGACACATTTTTAAGATTGTGCGTTGAAGCGTTGGTAATTTTTAAAGTTGCGTTTACTTTACTAGCCATGTTGATGGCAAAGATAGGGGTTTGCGTAAAATGTTTGAAATTGTAATAATAAAAGCGCGATCTTAAAATTTGAAATGGCGAATAAAATAGCAGTATGAGCCATGCTTCTTACCATAACAGTCACTTTGCAAGTTTTAGTATTGATAAATTGCTTTTTTGTAGATTTAATTCTTAAATTTATTTTTTACCCTAAGTGCCGCAGAACAAAATTTTTGATGATGAAAAGGATTGTAATGGTGGTACTTTTAATGTTTGCACATGCGGTAACCGCGCAAGACGCGACAGAACTAAGAAATCGCTTAAACGGAGAATCCAAGCGACAACAAATCGAAACTTATCTCGACATCACTGAAATTGGCTTACCTGCTGATTCGAATCTTTATTATCTTGATCAAGCATTAAAACTTTCAAAAGAAATAAACTTCGATTCTATCTTTCCGATTGAATTTGCTTCCTCAATTAATTATTATGTAAAAGGCGATTATAGAGCGGCTAAGTCCATAATCAGGAGAAGCTTAAATAGTGTGGGATACTCGGACTATATGATTGCCCGTGTAGGACACATTCATATGCTTTTGGGGGTTTTCTGTGAGGCAGAAAATGATAATGATTCTGCCTTTTACTATTATGATTTGGCTATTGGAATTCTTCGCAAAGATACGGCTATTAAAAGCCTTGACATCCTATCTTCATCTTATCAAAATAAAGCAAATATTTATTTAAAAATGGGCAAACATGAAGCTGCTTTACCTCTTTATTTCCAGTCGTTAGAAGTTGATCGATCTAGGTTAAATTCAAACTTCGACAACATTGCAATTGGCAACAATAATATTGCAGGGTGTTATCAGGAAATGGGGCAGTATGATAAGGCTCTTTTTTATCATGACTTAGCGATTCAAGCAGCTGAAAAAGATGGTGATTTAGTTCAGTTGGGTAATGTCTATGTTGGATTAGGAAGGACTTATTTATTGCAAGGTGAGTTAGAAAAGGCGAAAGAGATTTTTTTAAGAACGGAAAGCATTTTAGAAAATGTTGGTTTCGTTGAACATCTAAATTTGGCATATGTGTATTTGGCGCAGATTTATTTGAGTCAATTGGATTATAATTTAGCTGAGTTGTATTCAGAGAAAGCAATGACGGGAGTAGCCTCCATTTCAGATTTTTACGTTCAAGCTGAAGTTTATTTGACACAAGCGAAGATTAATAAGAAAAAGGGGCGTTTAACTGAGTCACTGAAGGACGCAACTATGGCCCATGAGATTTCTAAACTACATGGCTATACAAATAACCAGAAGGAGGCTGTTGAAGAAATAATAGTCATTTGTGAGGAATTGAATAATTATAAGGATCAATCTAACTGGTACGACACACTAATCGTCTTGAACGAGGATGTCTTGAATGCAGATTATCTGACAATTATTGAAGAAACGGAAACAAAATATCAGACAGAGCGAAAGGAAAAACAAAACACCGATTTAAAATTGAGAAATGCGATAATTCAACAGGATTTTGAGACTTCTGAACGACAGTTTTGGATGACAGCTATTAGCCTGATCGGAACATTGATTATTTTAATGGTTGTACGGCTGCGAACAAAGAATAATACGTTGAAAATGGAAAGCGATTTTCAATCACTGCTACTCGAACAACATGAGAGAATGGAAGCTGGACGAAACGTGGAAAGAGAAAGAATTGCTGAAGAATTGCATGATGGAATAGCGAATGATATTTATGCCATACTGCTGAGATTGGATCATATTCTTGGCGAAAATGAAGAAGCCTCTAAATATCTTGATATGCTAGGTCAAACAGGTCAGAAAACTCGAGAATTAGCGCATGAATTGAATGAATACAGCTGGAGTAAAGATGTAACGATCGAACATTTATTGAAAGATCTTGTTGACACATTTGCAGATGAAAATCTCAAAATTGATTTGTCAATTAATGGATTGTCAAACCTAAAACTGACCACCAAAGCCAAGGTGAATATTTATAGAACCGTTCAAGAGGCACTCGTAAATATAACGCGACATACAAAGTCAACCATTGTAAGTTTAATTCTGGAAGAGAAGGTTGGGTATTTGAATTTAAGTATTTTGAACAATGAATCTTTCATTGGTTATAATAAAGAAGGAGTTGGTTTGAAGAATATGAAAAAAAGGGCGAAGCAGCTTTCAGGTATTTTCAAGATTGAATCGAAAAATGGCAAAACAGCTGTCCATGTTGTGTTACCAATGTCTAAAATAATTTGTTAAAATTTTAAAACTCGAGATGGAATTGATTCGTCTCAATGACAAAGATTTCAGTTCTAAATTTATTTCGCCTCATATTTTTGGAAAAAGTCAGAAGGCGAAATGCCAGTTTTTTTCTTGAAAAAGCGAGAGAAATAAGAAGCATCTTCATAACCCAAGTCGTAAGCAATTTCCTGAATGCTTGCGTTACCGTGAATTAGCATTCGTTTTGCTTCAAGTAAAATTCTATCATGAATTAAATCGCTTGTAGTTTTGCCAAGTGCTAAGATTACATTTTTATTTAAATGCTTTACACTTACATTTAGTGCGGCTGCATAATCCTTCGCATGTTTCCTCGTTTTATAATAAAGGTCAATTTGTTTTTCCAACTGCAATAACCGATTTATTCTCTTCATACTGTCATCACTAGTCGTTGGGTGTTTGGCGCGATAAATCCTAGCCAGATCAACATAAATTAAATCTACTAGCAAGGAGATTCGCCGATCCTTTAGCCAGAAACGTTGTTCGTATTCTTCTAGAATTTGCTTGAAGTGTTCAGTGTATTCATCAACTTGATTGGTCTCTAGTTCAATCAACGGTGAATTATAATTTGAATTAAATACGGGATAATCATCAATGTTCCGATTTGGGAAAAGCAAATTATAAAATTCACGAGTATGAAAAAAAATGTATCCGTCAATATCCTCTGACAACTCCCAATGGTGGGTTTGCCCTGGGCGCAAAAGGAAGAGTGATCCAGGTTTTATTGGATAGGCATTAAAATCGATTTCATGCACTCCTTGGCCTTTGGTGAATAATACGACAAGATAAAAATCATGTTTATGCGGTTTAGATATTGCCGCGTGATATTTTTCTAAATGTGTTGCAAATTCGTTCGCATAAAAATGACCTTGTTGGTTCTCAAAATCAAACTGTTCAATATTTAAAACGGGCAATATCGTCATGCTATAAAGTTAAATAGAAAGCGTCTTTTGTCCTAGTAAACGCGATATTAATATAGAAGCTGCTTTTAAATCTATCTCGATCTTTGAAAAAAAAATTGATTCGTCGCAATTATACCAGAACGTAAATAGATTACGTATTGAGTTTGTTCATTTATAGAAAAAAAGGAATGACTATACTTGAATTTGTGACAGATTTCCCAACAGAACAGAGCTGTCGGG
>WTCE01000154.1 GCA_013138735.1 Crocinitomix sp.
TTGGAAAAATGTAGGGCATTGTTGGGAAAGAAAGGGGAACATTTAACCGATCAGCAAATTGAGCAAATAGCGAAGGAACTCAAAAGACTTGCCCGAATAAATATCAAAATCATCCAAGAACAGAAAAACAAAAAGAAATGAGTGTATTAGAAAAATACAAGGTTAGATTTCATTTGCACGATATACTTAAAATCAAAACTATGTCATCAACGGATGGTTGGTTATCAGCTTATGTCACATCCACATCTTATAATTCATCAATCGCTATGGATGTTTTAATAGCCGCCTGCGATTATTCGATAGCAGGTGGCGAAGAAATAACACCAATGGACACGGAGGAAATGTATATGGCTGAGATTGGGGAAAAATCAACCAGAATTTATCGAGATATAGATGTATGGGGAGCAGGAGGTGCTACACCTGATTTCGAATTACCAACCTCAGACTTTAGAGAAATTGTCTTAGGGTGGAAGGATTACATTGAATCAGAAAAAAACAAAAAGAAATGAAGAAGGTAACAATCATGTGTCGGGTAAGTTCAGACGAGCAAGCCAAAGGATATAGCTTGGACGATCAATATGACCGTTTAACAGACTATTGCAAAAGATGGGGATATGAGATTGTCCATGTCATTCGCGAAGATCATTCTGCTAAATCATTTGATCGACCCGAATGGAAGAAATGGATGAAGCTGGTTAAGAAAAATGAATTGGAGACAGATGAATTACTCGTTACTTCATGGGACAGATTTTCAAGAGATTTAACAGACGGACTAAATGTAATAAGAGATTTAAGCAAACGGGGAATGACAGCGCAAGCAATAGAACAACCTGTTGACTTAAACATTCCCGACCAATGGATCATGCTAGCCGTTTACATGGCTGCCCCTGACGTTGACAATCAAAAACGTTCGATTAAAATTCGGCGCGGTGTTCGTCAAGGATTAAAAAATGGCTACTGGCCTCGTAAACCTTTCTTCGGTTTCATATCAGCTAGAAATGAAGAAGGGAAACATATCATAGTTCATGATCCTGTAAAAGCACCAATCATTCGAGAGATATTTGAAGAGGTAGCCAAAGGCACACCCCAAAACGAAATTAGAGCTGACCTTGCTGAAAGAAAGATTAAGATTTCGCGGAACAATATGAGTAAAATGTTAAAGCGAATAATCTATATGGGTAAAATAGAAGTTCCTGCTTTAGACAAAGAACCAATGAAAATTGTAGAAGGAAGGCATGAGCCGATTGTAAGCGAGACTTTGTTCTATGAAGTACAACAAGCACTAGCAGGAAACCGAAAAGCAAGAGGTAAGTTTGAACCAAAATACACTAAACTGCGTGACGATTTCCATTTACGCGGTGTATTAAATTGTGACAAATGCAGTCACACCATGACGGCAAGCTATTCGAAAGGAAAATTAGGAAAACGTTACGGATACTATCATTGCAACCATTGTAAAAAACAAAGGGTATCAGCAATCAAAGTTCACAACGCTTTTGATGAATTGTTAAAATCCATTCAAATTGAGCCTGAAATCATGTTGTTATATAATGCGCACTTAGAAGATGAAATGAAAATTTCGGAAGTGGACAACAAAGCGGAACTAAAAACACTCAAAGCGAAACTCGAACAAATTGAAAGTCGCTTGATAAAATCACAAGACTTGATGTTGGACGACATGCTAGATCCTTCGGAATATGTAAGTATCAAAGCACGCTATTTGAAACAAAAGAAAGACATTAAAGAGAGAATAGCCGATTTCAAAGCTTCTAAGCGAGAATTTTTAGACTTAGTAGAAAGTGGGCTACACTTGCTGGAGAATGTACGGGAAACCTACACCACAGGCAGCATTTATCTCAAACATAAGATCGTGGGTTCGATATTTATGGAACAGTTAAGTTTTGACGGAAAAATTTGTCGAACCCCAAAACTAAATCGAATATTTGACCTGTTTCCCAATATAGACAAAGGATTGGGAAAAGAAAAAAGGGGACAAGTTAAAGAAATTTTCAACTTATCCCCTTCTGCGGAGAGAGGGGGATTCGAACCCCCGTCATGTTACCATGAACACGCTTTCCAAGCGTGCGCGTTCAGCCACTCTGCCACCTCTCCTTATGTTTTGGACCGTTCAGCCTCCCGATAGCTATCGAGACACCCACCTCTCCAATAATTTGCGTTGTTTAACGCGGGCTGCAAATATAGTGATTTGTTGCAACTGACAAACGACGTGCAATACATTAAAGCAGTAGGGGAGAAATATTTCTCATTCGACTATAGCATACACCAATAAACTGTTTTATGAAACGACTACCAACTTATCTTTTGATTACATTTTTGTTACTGGCCTTTTTTTCCTAGAATTTAAGTAACTGTTATTTAATCGGCTTAAAATCAAGATTTTCGTGTAGCGCCACTGACCTAAATCATAATCCAAATTATTTTTTTTATCTAAATTTAATGGTGTAGGGGTATAGTAAAATTGAAACGACTTAATATTGAAAACTAACAATTAATATATAAAATCATGAAAAAATTAATTTTTGCATTTTTGGCACTTGGGTTGATTTTCACCTCATGCGAAAAGGAAGACTCGTCAGACGTAAACCAAAACAAAGTGTATAGCGATTATGAATTGTTTTATAATCAAAATGAAGATAAAACGCACGTTGTTGCACGTTTTAGATTTGGAGGACCAACTGGAACTTTATTAGAATTAGCAGATACATCAGACGCCTCGGTAACATTTGAGGAAGACCCATTACCTTATAATATTTGGTACGGTGGTCATCATAAAGAATTTGCAGGCCAATTGGCAGGTGGAACTTTTGTGTATACCAATACAAACGGTGTGTCTTATACAAATGAAATTCCAACAGGTGAGGCCATTGCTTTTCAAGCAGATTTTGATACCATTACTAAAGGTATTGCAGAAGATCTAACTTGGGATGGTACGGCATTGTCGGCAAATCAACACGTAGGTGTTTTTGTAGGATCATGGACATGGGGTGAAGATGCCTCTTTTTGGACTGGTGATTTAGGTGCAACGGAAATTGTAATGGGCGTTTTGCAAAAAAATGATTTAGCATTAGGAAGCTCAACTGTATATATGGATCGTTCAACAGCTCTTGATGTTGCACAAGGAACACCTGAAGGCGGCAGAATTCGTTATAAATATAGATGCACAAATGCTGCAGTTGCAGTAGTTGAATAGAAGTAAGTAGTGCTTAGTTAAACATAAAAATGCCCTGTGTACTTTGAGGTTATCGCAATGCACGTAGGGCGTTTTAATTTGATAACAAATTGGGATGGTTTAATTTCAAATTAGTACAATTATTCGGCTAAAAACGTTCGAAGTACCTTTTGGAATGATTGGAAAGATTCAATGTTCATAGCATGGCCAGATTGAGGCATTGCAACAAAAGAGGAGTTTAAATATTCGGACAAAACACGACCTTCTGCAAGGGGGAAAACATTATCTTCTTCTCCCCAAATAACAATGGATTTAGGTTTGTTTTTGAATTCATTTACCAAATAAGTATCCTGTTCAGTAAGTAAACTCGTCATAAGTTGCGTGAGTTCTTTATGATGTTGTGCGAAGTAGAGGTTATAAATTTCACGCAGAATCATTTTAGGAATACGTCTACTTTTATAAAAAGCTAAATTAAATAAACGTTGTACTTCGGCTGGATTTTTTGGTACAAAGATTTCGTCTATGGATTGAACTTTATAGGCTTGGCAAATGTCATTTAATAATGCGCTATTATAAGTAAAGCCAGGGCTATCAACCATTACTAATTTTTTCACACTTTCGGGATAATGATATGAAAAGGCCATGCTCACGAAGCCTCCATAAGAAACGCCAACTAAAGTAGCTTCGGTTATTCCAATTTCATCTAAAAGGAGTTTCAAAGTAGCTATTTGGCTCAGAAGATTAGGTTGAGAAGAGCTATGACTTTGACCGAACCAAAGTAAGTCTAGGGCAATTACATGAAAGTCTTTTTTAAGATCCAAAATTGTTTTTCCCCAAGTGACTTGTGCATCACCACCAAAGCCATGTATTAGCACGACAGTTTCACCCGAGCCACCTTCGAAATAATGAATATGATTTCCGTTTTTATCCAACACGCGCTCGAATATCCCGTTTCGTTTAAATTTTTTAAGGCCTCTTTTTTGACTCCATTTGGTAAGATTGAAACGAAAGAACTTTGGCATAATTGTGATCGGCAATATTATGGGAGTTATTTGATATATAAAATTGAATGAAACAAAAAACGCCCTGTGTACATTGAGGTTATCGTAATGCACGCAGGGCGTTTTAATTTTATAAGAAGATTATTTCTTTCGTAATCCCAATTCAATTAGGCGCTCAGTTAAAAATTCTCCCGCAGTCATGTCAGTATATACTTTTGGACTGGCATCACTAATACAAGCATCTAAACAAGTCAGGTCCATGTCTGAACGCGGATGTAAGAAAAAAGGTGTTGAATAACGCGGTTTCGTCCAAGAAGCTTCATCAGGTGTAATTACTTGATGCTGCGTTGATCTTAAACGATCATTCGTTAAACGCGCTAACATGTCTCCAATATTAATTACAATTTCGTCCGCTTCAGGATCAACAGAGATCCACGTTCCGTCCAAAGATTGCGCTTGCAGTCCTTTCGCACTACCACCCATTAATAACGTTATCAAGTTAATATCTCCGTGTGCAGCAGCTCTCACCGCTCCTTCCGGAATTTGTGATTTATCTGTTACAGGATAATAATGTAACAAGCGTAAAATACTATTTCCGTTGTGAATTTTAATGTCAAAATAGTCTTCGTCTAGATCTAAATAAAGGGCAATGGCACGCAATAAATTACGCCCCGTGTTTTCAAAAGTATCATAAACTTCTTGGCCAACTGCCTCAAATTCTATGACTTCTTTTGGCCAAATATTATCTGGATATTCTGCTTTAATCGGATCATTATCCTTAACCGTTTGACCGATATGATAAAACTCCTTTAAGTCTGGAACAGATTTGCCTTTTGCACTTTCTTTGTTCTTTGAGATATAACCACGTTGTCCGTGCAATTTTTCATGCTCGTAACTCGCCTTAACGGCGTCAGGTAATTCAAAGAATTTTTTAGATACCTCAAAAAGTTTCGCTCTCAATTCAGCAGTAACACCATGATTTTTTACAATGGCAAATCCCATGTTCGAAAACGAATCTCCAAACTCTTGTATGAAATTAGCTCTTGATTCTGCTGTACCTTCGCTATAATTGAGGTAGTCTACATTGGCAATCTTGTTCTTGTCCATAACTATGCAATTTTTAGTTTGGCCATTTTCGATCCAGCAAATTTAGATTCTGCATAGTTCAAGTCTACTCTAAAGGTTTTTATCTCTTTTTGAGAAGGAATATCGAACATAGCATCATTTAAGATTGCTTCACAAATTGACCTAAGTCCTCTGGCGCCCAATTTATATTCAAGCGCCTTGCCTACTATAAAGTCTAATACATCTGCATCTAACTGTAATTTTACACCGTCCAATTCAAATAAATGAACGTATTGTTTTACCAATGCGTTTTTTGGTTCAGTTAAAATTCGACGAAGTGCTTTTTCATCTAATGGATGCAAATAAGTTAAAACCGGCATCCGTCCAATTAATTCAGGAATTAATCCAAATTCTTTGATATCTGTTGGAATAATATATTCTAACAAATTTTCTTCATCTGGCTTTTCCGTGTCTTTAGATGCAAACCCAATCATGTTTCGGTTAACGCGACGTCCAATAATCTTTTCAACGCCGTCAAAAGCACCACCCGCAATGAACAAGATATTCTTTGTGTTTACCTTGATCATTTTTTGCTCTGGATGCTTACGTCCGCCTTGCGGTGGAACGTTAACTTCAGTTCCTTCGAGTAATTTAAGCATAGCTTGTTGCACACCTTCACCAGAAACATCTCTTGTAATAGAAGGATTGTCTGATTTTCGCGCAATTTTATCGATTTCATCAATAAAAACAATGCCTCTTTCAGCTGCTTCTACATTAAAGTCGGCCGATTGTAATAAGCGCGACAATATGCTTTCCACATCCTCTCCAACATAACCAGCTTCGGTTAAAACCGTTGCATCCGCAATACAAAAAGGGACATTTAAAGTTCTAGCAATTGTTTTTGCTAAAAGCGTTTTTCCCGTTCCCGTTCGCCCAACTAATATTACGTTAGACTTGTCGATTTCCATCTCCTCACCTTTATTTGCAACCGATAATCTTTTATAATGATTATAAACTGCAACAGAAAGTACTTTTTTGGCCTCATCTTGTCCAATAATGTACTCGTCCAATTGTTCCTTAATTTGTGCAGGTTTCAACAAATTGAAATCAGTACTCAATTCACTTGGATCGTCAAATTTGACTTGCTCATCAACAATTTGATGTGCCTGCTCAATGCAGTTTTCACAAATATGCCCGGTAACTCCAGCGATTAAAATGCCAACCTCATTCTTTGGTCTGCCACAAAAAGAACAATTTATCCCCTCATTTTTAGCCATAACTATTTTTTCTATTTGTCTGGATTATGTGTTTCAGCAACAATTGGAGTTCCTAATACTTCATCTACCATCCCATACTTCTTTGCTTCATCTGCAATCATCCAATAATCACGATCAGAATCTTTCCAAACTGTATCATAATCTTTTCCTGAATGCTTCGCAATAATGTCGTACAATTCTTTCTTTAATTTTTGAATTTCACGTGCTGTAATTTCAATATCAGATGCCTGACCTTGTGCACCACCTAAAGGTTGGTGAATCATAACGCGCGAATGTGGCAATGCAGATCTTTTTCCTTTTGTTCCAGCACATAATAGTACAGCACCCATTGAAGCTGCCATACCTGTACAAATTGTTGCTACATCTGGAGCAATGTACTGCATAGTATCATAGATTCCTAAACCAGCGTAAACGCCACCACCTGGTGAATTCAAATAAATTTGAATGTCCTTTTTAGGATCTACTGACTCTAAGAATAATAATTGAGCCGTAATAATATTAGCCACGTGATCATCAATCCCTGTACCTAAAAAGATAATTCTATCCATCATTAAACGGGAGAACACATCCATTTGAGCAACATTTAATTGGCGCTCTTCAATGATATATGGCGTTAGGGATGAGGTAATGTAATTGTCAACTACAGTACCATTAATTCCGTGATGCTTTGTAGCGTATTTTCTAAATTCGTCTTTTCCAAACATGTAATTAGTTTTCGTTTTATTAAGTGTTTTGTAATTACTTTAATAATGCCATTTGTCCTGTGAAAAAAATGATCCTGATCGACAAAATTCGATTGGCAAATGTTTAAACAACTTAGTTCAACATTTTATTGCCATTTCACTCGGATTTAAAGCAAAAAAAATAATACCCATAAATATAGGTATTATTTTTTCGAATAATAATGTGAAATTGTATTTCGTAAATTAGTTTTGAGCGTAAGCCACCTTGATGAAATCATCATAAGGCATTGACTTTTCGTTCAATTTAACCGTGTTTTTGAAAAAGTTCAACATTTTAACTCCGTAAACGTTGTCATAAATCTTGTTTGCTTCTTCTTTATTTTGAAGTACATTTTTTGCTTGTTCAACCAATACATCTTCCTCAGGAGCTGGCATGCCATATTGAGCAAATTGATTGATCAATAGTCCTTTAGTGTATTCAAGAATTTCTTCGTTTTCTACTTTTATTTCGTTTTCCTTAATCAGTTTATTTTGAATTAACTGCCATTTTAAACTCTTTTTGTAGTTTTCAAAATCTTTGTCAATTTCTTCTGGAGAAATTTCTTTCTCGCTTGAAGCCATGATCCAACGCTTTAAAAATGCATCAGGTAATTCAAATGAAGTTTTTTCAATTAATGCATCCGTAATCTTTTGGCTAAATAAACGATCTGAATCGTTTCCGAACATACGTTCTAAATCTCCACTGATTTTCTCTCTTAGTTCTACTTCAGAATTGATAACACCTTCTCCAAAAAGTTTGTCAAATAATGCTTGATCAACTGCGGCAGGTAACATTGTTTTGATTTCGGTAATTTTGAATTCAAACTCTCCTTCAAGAACCTCAGCTGCTTCTGGTGCAATGGCTAACATTGAAGCCATATCATCATTTCCTTTAGAAACCTTGCGAGGATCAACTTTTAAAGTAGTGCCCGCTTTTTGTCCAACTAACATTTTCTTAGCTTCCTCATCTTCGATAAACTCAAGCGAGATAGTAGATGTGTTTTTAATTTCTCCACCAACTTGAGTGAATTCACCTAAAACCATATCATTTTCGCTAGAAACGTCAGCTGCAATCAATGTTCCATATCTCTTCGCCAAATTTTCTACTTCTTTGTTTAACATTTCATCAGAAACCTCAACTTTTAAATAGTCAAACTTGTTGCTTTTAGATAATTTAACTTCAAATTCTGGTGCAATTCCAATTTCATAAGCAAATTCAAATTCAGCAGGATTTATAAAATCACCTTTTACTTCCTCGTCTGCTTTTGGCAAAGGATTTCCCAATACGTTTAATTTATTGGTTGTAATAAATTCATTGATGGATTCATTCACCATTTTATTAAGCTCCTCAGCTAAAATAGCTTTACCGTATTTCTTTTTAATTACGCTTACAGGAATTTTTCCAGGTCTAAACCCAGGGATAGTAGCCTGTTTGCGGTAATCACTCATGACTTTATTTACCTTTTCTGAGTAATCCTCAGGAGTAATAGTAACTCTAAGAATTGCATTTAAATCGTCAATTTTTTCCTCTACAACATTCATTGTTATCAAATTTTGTTTTAAACAAAAATGGCCTATCCGCCTAAAGCGTACAGGCCATCTGTAGTGCGGGTGGAGGGACTCGAACCCACACGCCGTGAAGCACTAGATCCTAAGTCTAGCATGTCTACCAATTTCACCACACCCGCAATAATCTAAGTGATGTCTACTTACCGAAAGTTATCGGGATCATCACACCTTTATAATTCTTCACTTTTGAAGAAGGGAGTGCAAAGATAAGGGGATTTTTTATTCAACCAAAAAAATGATAAAAAAAACGTAGGTATTAATTGGTTTCGTTGTATTTCATTTCAGATCCTAAACACCTAAAATTTAAAGAACCACGAGCACATTGGAATTGGGAATGAGAAATTATAGCTTCCTCCTTCGTTAGAAGCCCATCCAAAAACGGAAACTCCTGCGAGTGACACTTGAAAAGCACGGCGTTCTGTACTTTGAAAACGCATGCCCGGCATTACAAATAAAGCGGTTGTTTTATTCTCATAATGCGTAACAACATGCTGATAGCTATTAAAGTCATTTTCTACAGTAGGTGTAATTGCCGTGCTTGTTCTCTTGGAATCGGTTTGAGAAAATACTCCGATCATTGAATCAAATACAAAGCTTGCTCTGGCGCCCACTTTAGTAATACCTGCAATTGAAAATATTGGCCCTTTAATTAATGGGCTTGTAATCCGCTCGTAACTATAAAAATATTGGTCTTCCGAATAATAAGTTCCTTCTGCATCTAATCTGTTTTTAGATCCAGGTTGAAGATAGGCATAGCCGCCGGCAAGAGTTACATTATTCATGCGAGATCCAAAAGTCACATTTGCAAAATGGAGTCCTCCATAACCTCTAAAATTGTTTAAATAGCCAGAGGTTCCCATTAAGGTTCCTAAAGAGAAATTTATCTTTTCATTTTTCGTGTTAATGGTATATTTTCCAGCAAGCAGCATTGGACTAACAATCCAACTGGACATTACGCCCAATGAGAATTTATCACTCATGGCAAAATGCACTTCAGGTCCATACAGATTAATCATGGCATAATTTTCACCTTTTTTTATAGGTAAGGCATTGGTCGTAAATGTATACCTCGTAGTAAACGGTCCATCTTGTTGATATTCGCCATTGATAATGTCTTTTTTGTTAATGATTCTAGTAATACTCTTAATCTCTGATTTTGGCAGATAGATTTGACCTAAATTTTCGGTTTCTATAAGTAGTTCTCTAGCATTGTCAATAAGAATTTTGCCAATGTATTCTACGCCGTCATGCCGTTTAATGACATAGAGTTGTTCGGTGTTTGAAGAATCAGCAAAGTTAATTTGTGCCGCGGCTTGGTTTGAAAATGTACTTAAGAAAAATACAAAAAGTGAAAAAAGGAGCGTTTTCATAGAACTAAATTAATTGTTAGGTGTTTCAAATGTAGTTTATTTAGACAATTAATTAGGATTCAATTCTAATTTCAAACTGTTTGTAGTCAACAAACCTTATTTTTGTGTTAATGTCAGAAAAGAAAAAAATTGCGCTTTTAGGTTCCACTGGATCAATAGGAACTCAAACCTTAGAGGTTGTAAGAACTTATCCTGAGATTTTTGAATTTTCTGTTTTAACAGCCAATCGTAATGCTGATTTATTGATTGAACAAGCTTTGGAATTCCAGCCCAACGTGGTGGTAATTGCTGATGAAAGTTTATATGAAAAAGTAAGTAATGCATTATTCGAGGCAGACATTAAAGTATATACGGGTGAGAAAGCTTTAGCAGAAGTCACGCAAATGGATGAAGTGGACATTGTATTAACAGCTTTAGTCGGATTTGCTGGTTTAAAACCAACAATTGCTGCCATAGAAGCAGGTAAAAATATTGCTTTAGCCAATAAAGAGACTTTGGTTGTAGCGGGAGAAATTATCACAAAATTAGCACGTGAAAAAGGGGTGAATATATATCCCGTAGATTCAGAACATTCGGCAATTTTCCAATGTTTAACAGGGGAATATCAAAATCCAATTGAGAAGATTTATCTAACAGCTTCGGGCGGTCCTTTCCGTGGTAAAAAGCGAGAAGATTTGCTGAGCACCACAAAAGAACAAGCGCTAAAACACCCAAATTGGGAAATGGGTGCGAAAATCACAATTGATTCTGCATCAATGATGAATAAGGGTTTAGAGGTGATTGAGGCAAAGTGGCTGTTTGGATTGAAAAATGATCAAATTGATGTCATTGTGCATCCACAATCTATCGTACATTCTTTAGTGCAATTTAAAGATGGCTCCATGAAAGCACAAATGGGTTTGCCTGATATGAAATTGCCCATTCAATACGCCTTAACATATCCTAATCGTTTAGAAACTGATTTTGAGCGTTTCAATTTCATGGATTATCCTAACCTCACTTTTGAGCAACCAGATTTAGAGACGTTTACAAATTTACGTTTGGCCTATGAAGTCATGGAAAAAGGAGGGAATTTAGCTTGTGTTTTAAATGCTGCAAATGAAATATCCGTAGCGGCTTTTTTAAAGGATCAAATTAAATTTTTAGAGATTGCAGAAATCAACGAAAAGACAGTAAATGCTATCCAATTCATAAATAATCCAACATTGGAACAGTTATTTGAAACGGATGAACTAGCGCGCAAATATGCTTCAAACCTAGTCGGCAAATAGCAATTACTTTGATTTCATGGTAATTAACATTATATTTGGTGGTTGTCTATCAAATTACTAGAACTTATAATCTGTAGTTCATGATTGATTTCAGTTAAGACAATCTTAAAAAAAATGTACTGCATGAAACAACTTTTACTCTCTAGTATTTTAGCATTTGCATCAATTTCAGCTTTGGCTCAGCCAACTTGGAGTGAGGATGCTGCGGAAGTCTTTTTCGACAAATGCGCGAAATGCCACAACCCTGATGGGGTTGGATCTTTTTCATTGTTGGATTATTCCACCGCTTACGATTATCGTTCTCTAATTCAATCGTATGTAGAATTTAATATTATGCCGCCTTGGTTTGCTGATTCGTCTTTCCAACATTATTTTGACGAAAGAATATTGACAGAATACGAAAGAAACACAATCATTGATTGGGCAGACGGCGGAGGATTAGAAGGTGATCCCGAATTGGCACCACCACCACCTGTTTTTGATGCTGAGCAAATTTTGCCAGGCACACCAGACTTGGTGGTAGAGATGCCCTTGTACATGAGTAAGGCTACTGAAGGTGCTGATGACTACGTTTGTATATCACTTCCAACTGGTTTAACAGGAGATAGAATAGTGAAATCTATTGAAGTAATTCCGGGTAACCCTTCTATCGTGCATCACTGTTTGGTGTATGTAGATGATAATAATGATTATGCGACTGACACGATAGGTGGAAATTGCGGCGGACCAACTGTTGAGCCATTAATGGCTGGATATACACCAGGTGCGCGTCCAACAATTTTTCCTGGCGGAGATGACTTTAATGCGGGGATGATTTTAGCCGAAGGTTCTAGTGTCGTATTAGCACTGCATTATCCACATGGTAGTTATGGCGAATATGATCAAACAAAAGTTCATTTTTACTTCTATGAGGAACCTGTTGCTGATTTTAGAGAAATATTAGCAGGGCCATTTATTCAAAACTGGGATTTTGAGTTACCTGCAGATGAAATTACGCAAGTAGATGCTGCCTATGATGATGTAGCTTTTGACTTGACGATAATGAGTGCATTCCCTCATATGCATCTTTTAGGAAAATCAATTGAGACCTATGCCTTAGACCCTATTGGTGATACAATTCCTTTTGTACGTATTCCGAAATGGGATTTTGATTGGCAAGATTTTTATTGGTTTGAATACATGCAAAAAATGCCAGCTGGGAGTGATCTAAGAGGACATGCGTCATTTGACAATACAAGTGCAAATCCACACAACCCTTCAGATCCACCAGTAGATGTTTACCCAGGATTTAATACGACTGATGAAATGTTCTTATGTTATTTCCATATTATGGGATATGAAGATGGAGATGAGTTTGTGAATTTAGATAGCTTAAATACAATTTATTTAGAGGACTTAAGTACTGGCGAAGCGGCTTTACCTGATAAGAAAATAACAGTTTATCCAAATCCTTTTGATGAAACAATTGCGATTGAGTATAACTTGGCAGAGCAAAGTCACGTGAGTTTATTCGTTTATGACTTGAGTGGGAAAGTAGTACGTAGACTGTATCGTGGAGAACAAGAACAAGGAGCACAAAGTGTTGTTTGGGACGGTAATACGGATGCAGGTACAGAAGTGGCCAATGGAGTCTACAACTACTCAATGCTTATTGAAGGAAATCATTATTCGGGAAGAATTATAAAGAAATAACCAACAACCCCCTATGAAGGGTAAGAGGCATTTGCGTTTACGTAGATGCCTCTTCTTTTTTGGTATAAATTAGCGCACTTATTTTGCAACAATATAATAAGTGCCTTTGGTAAAATTGTCGATATATACACTAATAAACTCCAGGTCATTTTTTGTAAATACAGCTCCTTTATAATAGCGAGCAATTGTCAAATCCGATTCGAAGGGATATTGTTTATTCATTGCACTCGTAGATTGTGTTACTTCATTTCCGCTATATCTAAGTTTCATATAGAGGTTAGGTTCCCCCCAAAAATAGTCGTCGCGATCAAAAACAATAAATACACTTACTTCTGTATACCCGTACAAATCTTCATGGGCATATCTGAAATAAAGATTTTTATCATTTGGCGTTTCCTTGAATTCTTTTTCACCGAGTATGGTATATCCGCTGTCATTAAAATATTGCTTCGTATTCATAACTGTGCCTGCAAACGGTAACTCCTTTTCCATTTTGAGCATGTTTGATTGAAGGATAGCCTCTTCATTTCTTAACTGATCTGCCAGCTCACTGTCTTCAATTAGTTGTGTGTACAACTCGTCGTCACCTTTAAAAAGGGCAACAGTCATTATTGGAGTATCACCTTCATGATCAACATCAATCCACATATAAACCAGTTTTTCATTTACATTAAATAAATAAACATAACGATCATGACCAGACTCTACGCGAACGTCTCTTTTAAAACCTCTTTCCATATTTATGCCAGTTGGCAGGTACGATTTAAAGTGTTTTTGATTGGAGCCTGTAATTGTTTCAAGCATCATAAACCCATCTATTCCATAGGTTTGGCTAATAACTTTACTTTTATTTGCAATGCCACTATCATAGATGCTACTTCCTGGCAACAACAAGTCTCTATTAAATGTTTTTAAATCATTAGATGCCATAAATGTCTTTAAAACCGTAGCAAATTGTTCCGCAATATTTTTTGTCCGATAGTCTATAACTTCAAAACCCGTTTCATCAAGTTTAACATTATAATAAGCTATAATTTCACCTGTGCTGTGTTTTTTGACCGGGTAGTAGCCCTCTAAAAGAGGGTTTTCGTCCTCTGTTCTTGTAAAATAAAAATCACCTTTGGTAACAGCTAATTCGATCAATTCGAAGTAGTAATTTAAAGAGCCTGTGAAGTGCGGTTCGCCTCCAGTTCTATGTACCTTAACCCGAATTAGGCCTGTGCTTTCATTCTGTTCAAGTATTGTTTTTGTGTACGGAAATTCGAATGATGGGATTTCGTAGGTGACATTAAAAAGTTTTTCACCGATCGTTTTATTAAGATTGATATTAGGATAATTCGAATCTATTTCGGTTAAAAGTGCATTCATGGTTTTGGCGTAGCCTTTTACTTTTTTATAAGAATTGCTTTTGTCGACTTCTATTTCTCTCTCGAGCATAGCAAAACTCATGTCACCTGATATTCGACCGAGTTCATTTTGGCCTATTTTAGCAATTTCCAACATGCGTCGCATGCTATCATAAAAATCTCCTCGTGGTCCTTTAGGTCTTATTTTAAATTCAATTTGGTATTTCTCGAAGTAGGAAGTGTCTGTACCTCCGACAGAATAGCTAACTATTGCCTTATTCGACGGTTCCTCAAACACATAACGCGCAAAATTCTTACCGTTAGACTGCCATTCATATTTAAGTCTGTCCGTTATTTGAATAACTGTCTCAGAATCAATTGATCTTAGAATGAATGTTTCCTTTTCCCAATCAACTGAAAGTGATTTCTCTTTTTGATATTTTTTCAGAATGGCTTGGCAAACCGCTAAATGTTCGTTAAAAGTTGTATTCCGCCAATCAGAATTAGATGTACTCGAAAAACTTAAATGACTAATGAATAAAAGTAGTAGGGTGCTTATTTTCATGGTCGTAAATTCAGATTAAATCAATGATTATTGCTTCCTAATAAAGTTAACCATTCTATTAGCAAATGCACTAAGGTGAATCCCGTATTTTGCATGTAAGCGGCTGTTAGGGCTTGATTATCAGTTGTGATACCAATAGAATTTGAAGAAAATCATTATTCAGGAAGAAGTATTAAGAAATGTGCTGCCAAATCCTATGAAGAGTGAGAGGGATTTGCGTTTGCGTAAAATGCCTGTTTTCTTTTGTGAAAAATTATTACTCTATCACAATAAAATCACCACTAGTATGCTTCGACTCTAGAATAATAACCGTAGCATCTTCCTTGTTGATGTCAAATCTTACCCAACCTAAATCATCCTCAGAATTGTCGTCCAATAAATAACCTAAGTAATACGTTTTGTCAACTACTGCATTCACCGTCCACAATTCATCCCAACGATCACCATCCCAATTTCTTGAAACAATTTTTCGGTTATAATAAACTAAGTCCATAAACCCACTCGGTCTTTTGATCGTGTCTCCTTGTGACAATTTAAAGGTTTCACCACCAAGATGAGGCACTATCAGCGTTGATCGAAGTTCTATAAAACTGCCTATAATGATGGATTCAGAAACAGGTATATCTTTGCTAGATACTTGTGAAAAATTATATGCAAAATCGGCGGTTCCATTTCCGTTTACATCAAATGTTTGGGTTTCGGCAGGATAATGCACGCGATCAAACTTTTTCAGGTTTTCTTTTTTACATGAGAAACTGATTCCAACTAAAATGGTAATGACGATTAAGAATTTCATAAGCGCGTTCTTTTTATTATTAACGCAAATCAATTGAATAGGGTTTGGTAGTCTTTCGATTACACCACAATATTCACAATTCTTCCAGGTACAACAATTACCTTTTTAGGCGGCTTACCATCTAAATATTTAGCAGATTGCTCATAAGCCAAAACAGACGCTTCAACATCATCCTTACCCATATTCGTTGGCAATGAAATTTTGAAACGCATTTTACCATTAAAAGAAACCGGATATTCGAAATTAGCTTCTACTAAAAAGTCAGGGTTAAAGGTTGGGAAACTTGCTTTTGTAATGCTTTCCGTATTACCTAGTTTAGACCATAATTCTTCTGCAATATGCGGAGCGTAGCTTGAAACCAAAATCAATAATTCAGACAAAACAGCTTTATTATTACATTTTTGCTCCGTAAATTCATTGGTGGCAATCATGAAGTTAGAAACTGCCGTGTTAAACGAAAAACGCTCTAAATCTTCCTGAATTTTTTTTATGGTTTTGTGCAGCGTTTTTAAAGCAGCCTTGTCCGGTTCAGCATCTGAAACTTCAAAGTTATTCTCAGCATCATGGAATAAGCGCCAAAACTTACGTAAGAAATTGTGTACGCCATTAATCCCCTTAGTATCCCAAGGTTTTGCTTGCTCTAATGGTCCTAAAAACATTTCATAACAACGTAAGGTATCTGCTCCAAATTTTTCTACTAAATCATCTGGAGTTTGAACGTTATAATATGATTTCGACATCTTTTCAACTTCAGCTTGACAAACAAAACTCCCATCCAATTCGGGTAATATATCTCCTTCACCAAGATATTTGAATAAAGGATCTTTGGAGGCTCTACCTATTTCCAATCTGTCGTTATCTACATATTTAATATCAATATGTAATTTGTTCCAAAAGATTCCGTCATTTTCAATTCTCTCAATTAATTTTTGTGCATTTTCTCCGCAAATATTATTTGAGATATGATTGAAAATTTCTTCTTTTTGATTCATATATGCAGCTCCTTTTCCAATTTCCCGTAGAATAGAATGGGAAACATATATTGGTCGAATCTTTTCAGAAAATTGAATTCTGCCGATAATACTACTTCTCCCCAAAATCATCCCCTGATTAATCATTTTCTTAAACGGCTCATTAAAATTAATGAAACCCATATCATTCAAAAACTTCGTCCAAAAACGGGAGTACAATAAGTGCCCCGTTGCGTGCTCTGATCCTCCAATATATAAATCAACTTGGTTCCAATAATCCGCTTTTTCTTTCGATACAAAAACATCCTCATTCTTAGGATCCATATATCTTAAAAAATACCATGAAGAACCTGCCCAACCTGGCATGGTATTATACTCCATTCGGTCGCCCATAAAAACATTCCAAGCACTATCTTCAGCTCGCGCCAAAGGTGGCTCGCCATCTTCAGTTGGTAAATATTTATCCACCTCAGGAAGTGTAACTGGCAATTGATCATCTGGCACTAAATAAGGCGTGCCGTTTTTATAATAAACTGGGAATGGTTCTCCCCAATAACGTTGTCTTGAAAAGACAGCATCACGTAATCTATAGTTCGTTTGACCTTTTCCAAAGCCGCGTTTTTCAATTTCGTATATAGCTAATTTGATTGCTTTCTTAGCTGGCAAGTCGTTTAAGAAGTCAGAATCTGTAATTACCACATCTTTTTCAGCATAAGCCGTTTCTGATATGTCAACGTCTTTAAAAATATTCTTAATGTCAATTCCAAAGTGTCCTGCAAAATCATAATCACGTTGGTCACCGCAAGGAACTGCCATAACTGCACCTGTTCCATATCCGGCTAACACATAATCAGCAATCCAAATTTCAATTTTCTCACCTGTAAATGGATGCAAGGCATAAGCTCCTGTAAAAGCACCACTAATGTTTTTTACATCTGCCTGGCGATCACGTTCTGTCTTTAAGCTTGCTTGTTTTTGGTAAGTTGCAATTGCATCCTTGTATTTATCTGTTGTCAATTCAGAAACCAATTCATGTTCTGGCGCTAGCACCATAAATGAAACCCCATAAATTGTATCTGGGCGGGTTGTAAACACTTCAATGTCGTGTCCACTTTCTGTTTTAAATACAACAGAAGCTCCAACAGATTTTCCAATCCAATTGCGCTGTTGATCTTTAATAGAGTCCGTCCAATCAACCGTGTCTAAATCATTAATTAAACGTTCGGCATAAGCAGTAATTCGCATGCTCCATTGGCGCATTAATTTTTGCTCAACAGGATGCCCGCCGCGTTCTGAAACGCCGTCTTTAATTTCATCATTTGCCAAAACAGTTCCTAGCGCAGGGCACCAATTCACCCATGAATCTGCCAAGAATGTCAAGCGGTAATTCATTAAAATTTGTTGGCGTTTTGCCTCAGAATAGCCTTTCCAATCTGCCGCAGTGAAGTCTGCTGTTTCTGCGCAATCAGCATTCACATTCGCATTCCCTTCGTTTTCAAAAATAACTTCAAGGTTGTCAATCGTTTCTGCTTTATTAGCGTCTTTATTATACCAAGCATTGTAAAGCTGCTTAAAAATCCACTGAGTCCACTTATAATAAGAAGGATCGGAGGTTCTAACTTCACGATCCCAATCAAAGGAAAATCCAATTTTATCCAATTGTTTCCGATAACGATTCAAATTGGTTTCAGTTGTAATTGCTGGATGTTGCCCTGTTTGAATAGCATATTGCTCAGCCGGTAATCCAAAAGAATCATAACCCATTGGATGAAGGACATTGTGACCCGTTAATTTTTTATAACGCGCATAAATATCCGAAGCAATATAACCTAATGGATGACCAACATGTAAACCTGCACCAGAAGGGTAAGGAAACATAGACAAGCCATAATATTTTGGTTTGTCAGATCCGTCTTCAGCACTAAATGTTTTGTTCTCTGCCCAGTATTGTTGCCATTTGGCCTCAATCTCGTTAAAATTATACTCCATGTCCTTGATTCTTATTATAAAGGCGCAAAGGTAGTAAATTCAATGTGCAATTGTGCAATTGTTCAATTATCAATGTGCAATATTTCAATTAGGAAGGGGGAATTAGTTCAAATGCAAGAGGTTTTGGGCAAAAGGTAAAAATGATCCAAAATGTGTCACAGCCTTTAGCGTCAGTTCGAGTGATTTTTAAAAAAGCGAAGCTAATTTAAAAAGCGTATCGAGAACAAGCGGGTTAGTTCTCTGGATAACCTTGCAAAATCCAGCATCTCATTGTTTGATATTCGTCGTTTGTCAATGAATCGATCCCAAAAAGATTCGGACTGATAGGCATTGTTTTTTCAACGAGTACTTCATTTTGCCAATTTCCTGAGTTAAGTTGAGATTGGACTTGAGAATAATCATCTATCCATGCATCATGGCAACCTGTTCCACCGCCAAGTCCTGTTTTACACGAGGATTCAATAATTGGTCTGATTTCAAATTCATAGGAAATGATCGTGTCACAACCAAATGGAGAAACCTTATCCTTTAAGCAAGAAGTAAGACTGATGATGGCCAAAATTAGAATTGGAAGTGTAATTTTTTTCATGGTATAAATTCAAAAAACCGCCACTCTAAAGCAGTTTTATTAAAAGTTTAGAGCGACGGTTATAAAATTGTTTTGATACAGCTTATTTAGCGTCTGATAATAAAGTCAAGTGTTTGAACTCGATCTTTATACACAAACATTATTTATTGGCCGCGTATCTGTTAGATACTTCATCCCAATTGATCACATTAAAAAATGCGTTCACATAATCAGGTCTTCTGTTTTGATATTTTAAGTAGTAAGCGTGCTCCCAAACATCCAATCCTAAAATCGGCGTTCCACCACATCCAATTCCATTCATTAATGGATTGTCTTGATTTGGTGTTGAACAAACTTCAACAACTCCTCCAGCGTGAACGCAAAGCCAAGCCCATCCTGATCCAAATCGTGTTGCAGCAGCTGTCGAAAAAGCAGTTTTGAAAGTTGCAAAATCGCCGTAAGCGGCATTAATTGCATCAGCCAATTCTCCTGATGGTTCACCACCACCATTTGGCGACATAACCGTCCAAAATAAAGAGTGATTGTAAAAACCACCACCGTTATTTCTAACAGCTGGGTTGTCAGCACAGTTGGCCAAAATATCTTCGATTGAACTTCCTGCTAAGTCAGTTCCTTCAATTGCAGCGTTTAATTTAGATGTATATCCAGCGTGATGCTTTCCATGATGAATTTCCATGGTTTGTGTATCAATGCTTGGTTCTAAAGCGTTGTGTGCATATGGTAATGCAGGTAATTCAAATGCCATTATAGTATAGTTTTAAGTGTTAAATATTTATCTCTACCAAATCTAACAAGAATCAACCATATTATGTTCTAATATTGAAAAAATTAAAGTTTTTCATACATTTGAGGAAAATTAAAATTAAAAGATGAAGAAATTAGTATTTTTTATGATGGTTGGGGCGACTGTAGCCTTGACGTCATGTGGGAATGATGAGCCAAAAGTTGAAGACGTAATTGAAACAACTGAAAACGGAAACAACATGTTAAACAACATGATGGAGCAAGGGTTGAATGAAGTTATAAATGAAGCAACTGAGCAATTAGGTGATTCTACATCTGCTTTAAACAACATGATGGACACATTGAAAGATGTGATGGAAGACAACAAAGATTTGATTGAAGACAAAGTAGGAGAAGGAATTGATGCATTAAACAATTCTTTCTAAGAAAAGTCAATTAATTTCAAGAATTCAAAACCATTCCTTTCGTCTAAGACGGATAAGGGATGGTTTTTTTTTGGTCGATACTAACGAACCAAGGTTGAAAAATACCGTAACCTCACCGTTTTCTTGCACTATTATTACGATATATTGCCGTCTTATACAAGACGTTGATTTCCGCAATAAAATATTTTAAGAGATGAATCGGGTGAAAAGTGTGTGGAGGATATTAAAAAAGATTGCTTTTTGGGTCTTTTTTATTAGCCTATTTTTAGTTACCGTAACCACAGTTATCTTGCACATTTACGAGGATGACATTAAGGAATACGCCATTTCTGAATTAAATAGTCACCTTAAAACAGATGTTCAAGTAAGAAATATGGAGGTTTCCATATTTCACGATTTTCCAAATGCATCCATTGCTTTTGAAAACGTATTTATTGCTGATGCTTATGAAGAAGTAACGAGTGATGACACCTTGCTTTTTGCACGGGAGATGTATTTTCATTTTAATTTATGGGATATTTGGAGTGGTGATTATAAAGTGAAACGCGCCAGTATTCATCAAGGACAAATTAACCTTAAGACAACCAAAAGTGGTGATATTAATTATGGTATAATTAAACCTGTAGAAGACTCTATTCCTAAAGAAAGTAATTTTTCTTTTTTACTAGACTTATTGAAAGTAGAGGATGTTGACTTTGTTTTTATGAATCGTTCCACCAATCAGGATTATCGCTTAAAAATTCATGAGGCGTTCATTCGTGGCGACTTTGCTGAAACAAATTATCAATTAAATGCTGAGGGTGATTTGTTGGTAGAGAAATTAAAGAGTGGATCTTTAACGTTGATTTCGAATAAAGAAGCGAATTTAAATTTGGCTTTGGATATTAATACGTTGGATAAATCCTATCGCTTTAAAAAAGGGGATTTAGGAGTAGAGGATATGGCTTTTGATATTACTGGAATAATTGATTCATCACAAATTGATTTAGACGTAATTGGGAGTCAAATTCAAGTTTCAGAATTAGTGAATAGTATCATTCCAGAAGAATCCGAACATGCTGGGAAATATCAAGGCGAAGGTCTGGTCAACTTTAATGGGAAAATTAGCGGGCCACTTTCGCGAACAAAAATGCCCTCAATTGTGGCGGATTTCTCAGTAGACCAAGGAGCCTTGCTAGAAGCCGAACACAAGCTTAAAATTCATAGCATTAATGTGCTTGGAAATTATCAAAACGCCTTCGAGGACCGAAAAGAAGTGCTTGATTTTAAAACATTTAGTTTTAAATTATTAAACAGTCATTTGACCGGAACAGGGACTATGGAAGATTTTTCCCAACCGAAACTCACTACTCAAGCTGTAGGTGATTTAGATTTGGCTGCTTTTCACCGCTTTTTTGGCTTTAAAAATGTTGAAGAATTAGCCGGTAATGTAAAACTCGATCTTTCATGTGTCATTCTGTTTTTTGATCCTGAATATAGAAAAGATCTCTTTGAAATTCAATCATCCAATGGAAATATAGCCCTAAGCAATGTGGTTTATAAGGCAGAAGGGGATGCTTTGAGATATACCAATATTAGTGGCGATATTTTAGTCCAAGGAAAAGATGCCGCTGCTAAAAATTTATCGATTAAAACACAAAATTCAGATTTGATTTTAAATGGCGCATTGAAAAACTTTGTCCCTTTTGTCGAAGGTTCAGGGAGTCTTGGCCTAATTGCTTCACTCGAATCTTCCAATTTTGATTTAAATGAATTTTTAGGAACAGCCAATAAAGATAAAGAAGGCCCTTTAACCATGTTTGAACTCCCAGGTGATATTAATGTCAACATTCAAATGAATATTGATCGATTTTTGTGGGATAACCACACATTTGAAGCAATTACGGGGCAATTTTTACTGGCCAATCGCAAGGTAACCGTGAATCAAATGCGTTTAAGTACGTTGGGTGGAAATGTGAAAGGAAAATTGATTTTAGAAAACCGCTTAGAGAATGGAAATATCATTGACGGTCAAATTGCATTCAATTCAATCAACGCTAAAAATTTATTTAAAGAATGGGATAATTTCCAGCAAAAATCTATTACAGACGAACATATTTCAGGAACAATAAGCGGAAATATTGATTTATTGCTGCTCTTTAATCCATATTTTTCATTGGTTGAGGAACAGATATTGGCAGTTTCTGACCTTACAATTATCAATGGTGAGTTGAATGATTTGGAAACTATGAAATCGATTACCGACTATATGCGTTCAAATAATGTGCTAAAAATGATGTTGAATAAACATATTGATCGATTTGAAGAAAAGTTAATGCATTTGAAATTCTCAGAAATGAAGAATACAATTGAAATTAAAGATCGGCGAATAACAATTCCAAAAATGACCATAAAAAGTAATGCCTTAGATGTTGATTTATTTGGATGGCATGACTTTGATAATAATATTGAATATCATTTCAGTTTTAGATTTAGACAACTCAAAACCAAAGCCGAGTATACAGAATTTGGTAAGGTAGAAGATGATGGATTAGGAATTATTATTTATATGACCATGGGCGGAACAATTGATGAACCAACCTTTAGCCTAGATTCGGATGAGCGTAAAAATGATATTAAGGAGAACATTCAGTTAGAAAAAACCAATATGAAGTCCATGCTAAAAACTGAATTTGGACTGTTTCAAAAGGACAGCACGGTTCAAAAAGTTGCCGAAGACAATAAAAATGAAGTGGAATTTATCTTCTATGAAACCGATATTGAAACGGAAGAAATTGATACCACCTCTAAAAAGAAAAATAAAAAGCGCGTCGGTAAGTTTTTCGATAAATTGAAAGAAGAAGCAGAAAAAGACAAGGATAAAGTGGAGTACGAGCAGGACATACAATAATAATAAGTAATTTCCGTTTCTTCAAAGCAAGGCTTTATATGAATTTATACCACAAAAAACAACGTTGGAAATTGGCCCTTTTAGGAGTGGCAACTATCATGGTGGCGGCATCTTTGTGGTTCTCATTTCAAATTGTACAAAAGGTTCAAAACAAAGAGGTAGATCGGGTTCAGCAGTGGGCTGACGCTGTGAAAAGAAAATCCGAATTGGTGAACTTGACCAATACAGCATTTAACGAACTTTCTGCTACATTAAAAAAAATGCAGGAACGCGATCGCCAAAAAGCAGAAATGTGGTCCTTGGCGATTAATGAAATTAATAAACCGCTTGACGATTATTCATTTGTCATTAAAGTGGTACAGGAGAATGGCGGAATCCCTATGATTTTGACCGATATGGAGGAAAATATTGTGTCTTATCATAATATTGACAAAGTGATAGAAGGTATTGAAAATCAGGTTGATATTGATCAACCTAACGGTTCGGATGACCTGAAAGATTCATTAATAACTCAAATCAGAACAGATAGTTTAAAGTCATTCTTGGCATTTTGGCGCACCAAACGAGAACCAATAGAAATTGACCTTTATGAAGGAGAGAAACAAAAGGTCTTTTATTTTGATTCGACCTATTATAGGACCATCAAGCTGCAAGAATTGCAACGAAATAGAGATTCATTGAGCCAAGCATTTACAGATGAATTGATTGAGAATGACAATTTAGTTCCCGTCATGTTTATCGATAAAGGTACACGTGAGGTCATAGCCACCAATATTCCTGAATACGATTCAACAAACGCTGGAAAGATAATTCAAGAATTAGCTGCAAAAAACGATTCGATTGAAGTGAAGTTGGGCGATTTAAACGAAGGTGTGATCTATTTTGAATATTCGGCAGAAATTACCCAAATGAAATATTTTCCTTTTGTGCAGTTTTTTATCATTGGACTTTTTGTTCTAATCGGTTATATTGTGTTTAGCACCTTTAGAAAGGCCGAACAAGATCAAGTTTGGGTTGGAATGGCTAAAGAGACCGCGCACCAATTAGGAACGCCAATTTCATCTCTAATGGCCTGGAATCAATTGCTGGAAGCGCAAGGCGTAGACGCATCCATCACTAAAGAAATAGATAAAGACATTGATCGCCTGAATATGGTTACCAATCGTTTTTCTAAAATTGGTTCAGAAGCCGTTTTAGAAGAAGAGAATATGGGCCTTATTTTAGAAGAAATTATTGCCTATTTACGTGTGCGGATTTCGGCGAAAATTAATTTAAATTATCAATTGCCAGAACAAGTATTTACGGCTATGGTCAACCGTTCATTAATTGAATGGGTGATTGAGAATATTGCCAAAAACGCCGTAGATGCTATGGAAGGTTCAGGAGATATTACTTTTGAAATTACTCAAATCGAAGACCATGTTCAAATTGATATTATCGATAATGGTAAAGGAATTCCCTCCAACAAACTAAAAACCGTTTTTCAACCAGGCTACACAACCAAAAAGCGGGGTTGGGGACTCGGGCTTTCTTTAGTGAAACGAATCGTTGAAGATTTCCACAAAGGCAAAGTATACGTGGTAAAATCAGAACCTGGCGTTGGCACAACTTTTAGAATTAATTTGAAGGTGTAGTTTTTTTTAGGCAAAAGGGCAGAGGTAAGAGCAAAGAATAAAGATCAAAGATGCTTTGCAGGATTATTTCGTTTAGCATGATCTAAAAACCAGCTCAATCAGCGTCATCTGCGTTCTATTTACTGAAGTCCAATTCTTCGTACTTCGCCAGTCATCCCAAAAAACATAACACTAAACACTAGCCTTTCTCCTCACACAATTCAATCAAAACTCCATTGGTTGATTTAGGATGCAAAAATGCAATGCGTTTATTATCCGCTCCATCTTTCGCCTCCTTATGAATTAAAGTAAACCCACGTTCACTTAAACGTTTAATTTCAGCGTCAATATCATTGACTTCAAAAGCCATATGATGAATTCCTTCTCCCTTTTTCTCAATAAACTTGGCAATGGGGCTGTCAGCATTTGTAGCTTCCAAGAGCTCGATTTTGGACTCTCCAACTTTAAAAAAAGACGTTTTAACTCCTTCTGATTCTACCGATTCCATTTTATAATGCGGTTCATCAAATAAGGCTGCAAATAATTCATTTGATTTTTCAATATCTTTGACTGCAATCCCAATGTGTTCCAATTTCATAGGCTATTTTATTAAATAAAAAAATCCGTCTTAGCCAAGCCAAAACGGATTCTTAAATATCGTTGAAAGCTGTTTTTATAGCTTTATAAATTTCTCATTCTTATTGTCGTAGTTGATATAATAAGCCCCTTTTTTCAAATTTGAGCAATCAACTTCTGACCCGACACCTTTTTTAACAATGTTACCGTAGGCATCATAAATTTCAAACTTCGTTTCAATTGGCGTATTACCAGATGTAAACGTGATTGATTTTCTTACTTTTTTAGGATTGACTTCGGGTTCAAGAATTGCAGTGTTCGTAAAAGATACTGCTTCTGAAGGTCGTTTTCTACCCGTATGGTCAGTCTGCACAACACGTACTTTATTTTCTCCTGAATGTGGTGAAACATTAAAAGTGTATGAATTAGTTGTTGCTTCGCCCGATCCGTCTACTTCTCCAATAACTACCCATTTATTCCATCTATACTGCTCTATAACAAAAGGCAACTTACCAGATTCACCAGTGGTTGACCAAGTTAACGTTCCGTCAGGTGTACAAGAAATCTCTTGAACTTCAAATGTACTTTTTGGAAGCAATACTTCTGGGTTTAGAACTTTAGGCTTACATCCTAAACCATGCTCTAAAACAATAAATACAGGATCGCCAACTCTTAAACCAAAAGCAGCAAAGTCAATTTCAAATGCACTTGATTGCAGTCCATCTACAATTGGATCTCCATTTACGGTTGCTTTTGTAACACAAAAACCAAATCCATCTTCATCTTCAGGATTCTGAACGTAAAGATTTTTTCCTTGATAGTGTCCTTCAAGTGACAAATCCGCATAAGAAACGAAAGTGCCTCCAAGAAAAATCAAAAGGAACAATATGTTGTTTTTCAATAACATATGATAATTAAGCGTTTTTTTATAATCATTATCAATTGCAATAATAAAGTTTACTTTAATAATAACCAAGATAAAACACCTATTTTTTTTAGCGGTTGCAATTAGTTCAGTGATATTTAATTTCCTAAAGATAATTAAGGACTTATAAAAAATTCGGTTATATTTGAAAAGATATAGCACCAAGCGATTTACCCTTTACCATGACAAAAAACATATATTTAACCTTAATTTCATCCGTTTTTCTCCTGTTCAGCTGTGGAGGTGAGTCAAGTGAAAATCTTGATGAAAACAACGATACTGAAGATGTAATCCCTATAGGAGGAGTCTTTACAATGCCTATTGCGAGCTACAACAAAGAAGTGCAAGTCAATGAAATTCAAAAGCTTGAAGAATCACAAATCTATTCGCAAATATTTGAAGGGCTCGTTAAATACAATGCGAAAACTTTAGAAATAGAAGCTGCAGTTTCGAAGGAATGGTCGGTTTCTGATGATGGTTTAACTTATACTTTTGTTTTGAGAGAGGATGTTTACTTTCATGACAATAGCTGCTTTGAAGGTGGAAAAGGAAGAAAGGTGACTACAGAAGATGTAGTTTATTCGTTTGAACAAATTTATGATGATAAGTCAACTAATAGTGCTTATTCTATTTTCAAAAACACAATTGCAGGTGGAGATGCTTTCCATAATGGCGAGGTAGAAACGATTGAAGGGATTACAATTGACGGAAATAAGGTTATGTTTCAATTGGAAGTTCCAAGTTTAGCATTCATTAAAAAGTTGGCAAGTATTTTCGGATCGGTTGTAGCGAAAGAGGCTGTTGAAGCTGATGTTTTTATTCCAATTGGAACGGGTCCGTTTGTATACGATCATATAAATTCAAATTCTGAATTGGTCAAATTAGCCAAAAACACCAATTATCACGGTGTTGATGAGAAAGGAAATAAGTTACCGTATTTGGACAGTGTTGTTTTTGCTTATTATGATGATAATGATGAACAAATGGAACTTTTTTGGAATGGTAAACTAAGTTTCATGCGCCGAGTTCCGATCACAAAAATTTCTGAAGTATTAGAAGAACGCATTGGAGATTTCGAAAGTAAGCCACCTAAATTCATTTTGAATAGTGAGCCTGAACTAACCACTACTTATCTAGAGTTGAACATGACCACACCGGTTTTGAAAAAACGGAAAGTAAGACAGGCGCTGAATTTTGCGATTAACAGAAAAAAGATATTCGAAAAAATCTTGAAAAATCAAGCCTACGAAATAGGTAAATTTGGTATTGTTCCGCCACTTCCAAAAGTTTTTGAAGATTATGATTTCGAAGGAGTCGAGGATGTGTCTTATGTGTATAATCCACAACGCGCCAAAGAACTATTGGCCGAAGCTGGATATCCTGAAGGGAAAAATTTCCCCTCTTTGCAAATGCAGTTCAAGAGCGGGAGTACAGATTATCTGGTCGCTTCTGAACTTCAAAGCCAATTGCGAAGTGTATTAAATATTAATTTGGATATTGAAGCAGTAGAATTTAACCAAATGCTTGAAAATAAAGCTATGGGAAATGCAGATATCTTTAGAACGAATTGGGCTGGAGAATATGCAACTCCAGAGGCTTTTTTATCAAATGCCTATGGTAAAGGAGTGCCTAATAATACAAATGAACCTTCTTATCCAAACAGTGCGCGTTATCAAAATCCAGAATTTGATGCATTGTTCGAACAAGGTGCTAATGCTAAAGATGCAGCTCAAGCGAATGAGTATTTTAGCGCTGCTGAAAAAGTATTGATGGAAGATGCTGTCTTTATTATTCTTTGGTATGGCGAAGATTTGGCCCTAGAACAAGCCTTTGTTAGAGACTTCGAAACGAACAGTATCGGTTATATCGACTTAAAGAAAGTTTATTTCAAAACTCCAACTGCTGCCGAATACACCAGCAATTAAATTCTAAATGGCAGGTATCTACGTGCACATACCTTTTTGCAAGGTAAAGTGTCATTATTGTGATTTTCATTTTTCAGTTCAGCTTAAAAACAGAGAAGCCCTTATTCATGCCATTTGTGATGAACTAATAATTCGCAAAGATTATATTGGTGATGAAAGTGTGCGAACCATTTATTTTGGAGGTGGTACACCAAGTGTGGTTGAGGTAGAATTGCTTCATGAGATCATTCAAGCAATAGAGCAGAATTATACTATTGCTCCTGATTGTGAAGTAACACTAGAGTGCAATCCAGATGATTTAGATGAAGAGAAATTGATCGGGTTGCGCGAATTCGGCGTAAACCGACTGAGTATTGGCATCCAATCGTTCAATAATAAGGTGCTGCAGTTTATGAATCGGGCACATAATTCAACGCAGGCATTGGATTCTGTGAAGTTAGCGAAGGCGTGCGGATTTGAGAATATTACCATTGACTTAATTTATGGTGTACCTGGTACAAGCATGGAAACTTGGAAAAATCAATTGGATCAAATGATCGAGTTGGGAGTTCCGCATCTTTCTGCGTATTGTTTAACGATTGAAGAAAATACTGTTTTTGGAAAATGGCAAAAAACCGGAAAACTGAAACCTTATGAGGATCAGGAAAGTTTAAAGCAATTTCAATATTTGATGGATTATATGAAAAGTCACGGCTATGAGCAGTATGAAATTTCTAATTTTGCGAAGCCAAACTTTATTTCAAAGCACAATTCGGCCTATTGGTTAGGAGAAAAATATTTGGGGATTGGACCTTCTGCACATTCATTTAATGGTGCAAAAAGAAGTTGGAATGTAGCGAATAATCCGAGATACATTCAATTAATTAATAAGCATGAATCATTCAATGAGACCGAGGTATTGTCTAAAAAGGATCAATTTAATGAGTATATCTTAACCCGTTTGCGTACCAAATGGGGCATTAATTTGAATGATATGAAAGCCATTTCGCCAGAAATGTTGACCGATTCAATGCCAATTTTGAAAGAATATCTGGAGGAGGGTTGTGTTGAAGAAAACGGAGATGTATTTACTTTAACAAACGAAGGTAAATATATTGCAGACGGCATTTCAGCAGATTTGTTTGCGTCATAAGTATATTTTGTCAATACAATCAAAGCCAATTCACTCTAAAAACTCTATTTTTGCTCAAAATTAGCTTATGGCGGATGAACTAATCCTTAGTGGCGAATCACGTGAAGAGAAATATCAAACCTTGATTCCGCAAATCAAGGCACTTATTGCAGATGAACCAGACCTAGTAGCAAATTGCGCTAATATTGCAGCCGCATTGCGACAAACGTTTAACTTTTTTTGGGTTGGTTTTTATTTTGTTAAGGGAGATGAATTGGTTCTAGGACCTTTTCAAGGTGAGATTGCGTGTACACGAATAGCAAAAGGACGCGGAGTCTGCGGTACTGCTTGGCAAAATGCTGAAACACTTGTGGTGTCAAACGTAAATGATTTCCCAGGACATATCGCTTGCAGCGCAGCAAGTCTATCCGAAATAGTTGTTCCTATAATAAACAAGGGTCAAGTGCGTTCAGTACTTGATGTTGATAGTGACAAATTAGATGATTTTAATGCAATAGATCAAAAATATTTAACCGACCTAGTTGAAATAATTGCGGATAGGTTTTAGATAATGAAAAGAATACACTTAAAATATTACGGTTATTTTTTATTCGGCTTGCTATTGATAAGCTGTGCACAAATCAACCCATTGCTTGGCGGAGAAAAGGATGTCTTTGCCCCAAGTATCGATTCGGCCGGCACATATCCGCAAAATGGCCAAACGAATTTTACCGGTAATGAAATCATCATTAAGTTTCAGGAATATATTGCCCTCAATAATCCAAATGACAACATCATAATAACACCGCAACTCAAAAATAAACCAGAGATTTCTGTAAAAAATAAAAAGCTAAAAATTTTCTTTACAGACACCTTACAAGAAAACACAACCTATACAATTAGCTTTAACCACGCCATAACAGATATCACCGAAAAAAACGACTCCATTTTCCAATATGTCTTTTCCACTGGCGATTATATCGATTCATTAACATTAAAAGGAAAAATCACGGATGCTTTTAACAATAAAGGGGCAGAAGGGTATTTGGTTGGACTTTATAATGCCAACTCAACTTTTCAATACGATTCAATCCCTTTTAATGAACGTCCCATCTATATTGCGCAATCAGATCGAACAGGTAATTTTAACATGAATTATTTGAAGGCTGGTGACTATGTTATTTTCGCGATTGAAGATCAAAATAGAAATTTAAGATTGGAGCCACTAGAAAGGCGCGCTTTTTTACTGATGGATACACTAACAATTGCTGCAAAAAATAAAAATGTAATCCTTCGCGCTTTTCGTCCTGATGTAGGTGAGTCGAAATTAACGACCACAAAGTTTCAATATCCTGGACGTTTAGAGTTTATTTTCAATAATCCACCTGAGAAGTTTGAGGTGTCTAGTGATTTAATGGCAATCAATCAAGAAGAAACTGGTGTAAAAGATTCGCTCGTATATTGGTTAGAGGGGAAGCCACAGGGGAGAATGGAATTTATAGTAAATGTTAATGGTGAAATTGATACGATAAAACCTTTATTTAAAGGTGCTCCTGAGAAAGGTGCTTCAAAAGTGCTGATTTTAACCAATAATTTAAAGGGCGGAAATTTATTACCCAATGCGCAGTTCACGTTAATTTCTCCTGAGCCATATGATCAGGTGTTGGAAGATCACATTCATTTTATGGACAAAGATTCGGTTGAATTAGATCCTGTGACTTATACAATTGAAAATGGGCGGTCTTTGATATTTGACACGCTTGATCCTCAAGTGAATTTCATAAAATTAGATTCATTAGTAGCAACTTCTAAATTTGGCAATTCAGTTGAAGCCGACCAATGGATTAAACTCAAATTATTAGAAGCAGATTATTTTGGATCATTAATAATAAATATTGACACCCTATTTGATCAACCAGTATTTGTAGAGCTTTTAAATGAAGAAAATGACGTTGTTGTTTTAAAATCCTTCCAACAAAAATTAGTCTTTGAAGAACTAATACCAGGCAAATATCAAATCAGACTTATCTTTGATGATAATGATGATGAGAAATGGACAACAGGCTCATTAAAAGAGAGGCGATTGCCCGAAAGGGTAATTTACAATCGAGAATTAATTGATGTCAAATCAAGGTGGGAAAAGGAAGTAGATTGGATTATTGAAAATTAAGAAAATGGGATTTATCAAGGATTTTTTAAAGAATCGAATGTACATTTTAAAGGTGAGAAATCGATTTTCTGCCGAAGTACAAATTAGTCAGCGCGAACTCTTTCTCAACTATCAACAATGGCATAAAAAAGGGACTCTACCAAGTATTGATGATACTGGTTTTCGTGTGTTCTCGCAATATGAAGAGGATGGAAAACTGCTATTTATATTGTCTGTAATTGGAATGAAGAATAAAACCTTTGTTGAAATTGGATCTGATGATGGAATTAATAGTAATTGCGCAAATTTAGCTTTGAATCACGGCTATCATGGTTTGTTTTTAGATGGGAATCCAAAAGCGATTAAACGTGGCGAACGTTTTTATGGTAAATATCCACATCCATGGATGTATGCACCAAAATTCAAATGCGCAAAAGTACAAGTCGAGAATATTAATGCTTTAGTAACTGAGGCGGGCTTAAAAGGTGATATTGATGTTTTGTCAATCGATATTGACGGAAATGATTATTGGGTTTGGAATGCGCTTGAAGCGGTGAGTCCGAATATTGTAATTATTGAAACACATGTCGAATTTGGTATGCGCAATATTGTCGTGCCTTATGATAAAGACTACTTCTTTCCAGGCAAACATCCAGTTTACCATGGTGCATCTCCTATCGCAATGGTTGGATTAGCCAAAAAGAAAGGGTATCGATTAGTTGGTGCAAATGAACTTGGCTTTAATTTCATTTTTGTTAAAAATGGCTTGGCAGACGAAGAAATTCCAGAAGTTTCGGTTGAATCTGTGCTCACACATCCATCAGTTAAAGAGTCATGGGAACGTTTTGAACCAATTAAAGATTGGGAATTTGAAACACCTGAATCTTAAATAACTTCACTAGCGGTCACTTCGAGTGATACAAAGAGCACTTCGATAGTTCGACAGGCTCACCAACCTAACCTCAGTGTTCTTTGTGTTGAAACTAAAAAAGACCGAGTCAAAACGCATTGAACATTGATAATTGCTCATTGCACATTGCCCCCCCCCGTCAAACGTATTAAACATTGTACACTTCGACAGCGAGATTCTAAAAATAAAAACATTACTTGCTATGCGGGAAAACTTTGTTAAAGTCAGAACACAGTTTAAAAATGCTAAAAAAGCATTGGAAATCTCTGATCTAACCATTTCGCTTAAAAAAGAA
>WTCE01000055.1 GCA_013138735.1 Crocinitomix sp.
TGAGCTGAAGTTACCTAATGTTACCACTAATAAATCTGGATTACCAATTGGTCCCGTAGCAAGTCCTGTAACAATTGATCCGAAAGAAGTTAATTGTTTCAATTCCATTACGTGCTTGACGCCTTCATGGTCAACTAACGTATCACGTGTAATTCCGCCCATTGCAGGACCGCCATCAAGAACTTCAGTTGGCGAATAAGCGCTATTAAACCCACTTAGTCTCCAAACTGCGCCTGATTCTGTACCAATGAATAGGTGATTTCCATCTTTAGAGAATTCCATGATAGAAACTTCTCCAATACCGTCAGCAATTTTCACCCAACCTTGAGTAGTCGCTGAGAATCTTAAAGCGTTACGTGTCATCCATAAACCGTTTGGTCCCCCCATATCAAGTGCAAACCATGATTGGTAATAATCTTGAACCTTTGAGGTGTCCCAAGCAACGCTGTAGATTTGATCATCTCCACCCATGTCAATTTGCTCACCTGGTTTGTCGTCATTCGTACCAAAGTAATGATTGATTGTTGAAATACTTTCTACAATTACTGTATCTACTACATCAACCCCCATGATCAATAAACTATCACCAACAGATACGTCTGGTCCACCAAAAATAAATGCCCAATCTAAAACGCCTAGGTTAAATGAGCCACCGTCAATTTCATCAACAATAACTAGATCTTCTATGGTTAAATCTGGATTTGCGTTTAAAGTATCGTCATAAATAAGATCGATAAGAGTTACATAAGGAATAAATGTTTGCGCAGTAGCAGATGGTACCATAAGAGTTTCACCAGCGCTGTAAGCTCCAGAGGCAATATAATCCAATGAATCATCTGATGCTAAATCCTTAGGGTTTTCCCACATTTCGAATGTTGTATTAAATTGACCACATCCAGTTTCGTCAGTTGCACCTGCATTACAAGGATCTCCATCCCCGTCAATAAAGTCATCTGGTCCAAACTGATCAATATTTCCGCCTCTATCAGAAGAACGATAAACAGCTGAATAATATACTGAACCAAATGTTAAGTTTCTATTGATAAAAGAAATGTCACAAGAGAATCCATCTCCACCACCTACTTCTTTATGTTCTTGGTAAGTTGTACCTGTATGATAATTTGCTAGAGTTCCGTTATCCTGTGCACCACCAATCACATCTCCGTGTGCAGAAACTCCCATTGCGTAAAATTGTGTCACGTTATACCCTCTATTTGCTGGGTGAAATTCAGGATCTAATGTGTTTGCATTGTCCGAGAACGCTACACCACCATCATTTCCAATATAAAATCTTCCCCACTGATCCCAAACCATTTCGTGGTTATCAGCGTGTACATAACGATCGAAAGTAGGAGGTAAGAACCATTGTGAAATTTGTTCCCAATTACCGCCAACTGACCATGAATAACAATCAATTCCACCTAAAATAATTCTGTCCGGTGCGCCTGGTACTACTGTGATAATATTGTCATAATGCCCTTGTCCACTTCCTCCGGAACTGAATGGAGAAAATCCGCCAGGAGTGTCATCATAAGCCGGAGCGATACGCTCCCAACCTGAACCATTATTGGCTGAACGCCAAATGCCTCTTAGTATACCATTAAAAGGACCAGATGAACATGAAGCATATATGCGATAATTTCCATCAACTTTCTCATGGCTAATGGCAAATTCACAGCGATAAACAGCAATCATATTTATAAAGCCTGCGTCCTCTCCAATGGAAGAAACTTCTGAAAAGCTTGCGCCACCATCAATAGAAACGAGAACTTTGGATCCTGTACCAGTTGAATGTGCGATCAATACTTGACCGTCTTTAGAAACTGATAATGCTTTACATGCTCCAGAAGGGAATGTAGCAACGTCAACAATAGTTCCAGAAACTGGATCATATTTATCTAAACCGTTGCTACTTGCGATCCAAACCATATTGTTAACATCATCTGTAACAACTTCGTTAATGTACTGCCAAGATTCAGTTCCGTCAACTAATGTCCATGAATTGTCAGTTTCTTTTTTATAGAAACCATAGCCATTACCTCCGCTATCTTCAATACCTTGAATTTGATCAGCACTATGTCCAGTACCAAGATAGAAGTTTCCATCAACTGTTTGACAGATGGATGAAATCGATAAGTTCACGTCAAATTCATCAACACGACTCCAAGTACTTGAGCGGTTGATTGATTCGTAGAGTCCGCCAGAAACAGATCCAGCATACAAGTGATTGACGCTGTTTCTATCAATAACGATACCTCTTGTTCTACCACCAATGTTATCTGGGCCTTGATCAATCCAGTTGAAACTAGCACGGTTTTGAGATACCGCTTTGGCAGATGCGCGAGCGCGTTCCCATTGTTCTTGTGTATAATCTCCTTTTAATAATTCTAAATATTCAAAAGCTCCATCAATTAATGCTTCATCAGCATCAAGGTGAGAGGAGAGTCGCTGTTCGTAAACGCCTTCAGAACTATCTGAGGCATAAAAGAATAGGCCAGCTGCAATTGCAAGTGCCGGTAATGAGCTTAATAGTAGTAGTTTTTTCATCATATTAAAATTTTCATCTAAGTGCATTCTAATTCACACAATGAACCTATTAATTCGTGAATACCACTGAGTTTTACTTCACAATCGGAGGCTTAAAACTAAGTGACTTATAAATTAATATTCAATTTTTTAGAGTTGCGTTTTACCAGAGCGAAATTCGGGCATAATAGCCATGATTATGTCCTTTTAGGAATTCGCTATTTACGGCAATGAACAATTGTAAATTGTGCTAATTTGACGCTAAGTTCGTGAGAATTAGGCCGATTTGAAATAGGGAAATGATAAAGATTCGTCTTATTTATACAAATCTAAGCTGCTAAATTGACTAGAAAAGGTGTTTTTCAGCGTGATAAGAAGAACGGACTAAAGGACCGCTTTCAACAAACCTGAATCCTTTAGTGAGCGCATACTCTCTATATTCATCAAATTTTTGAGGCGTAACAAACTCAACAATTGGCAGATGATTAGGAGTTGGTTGTAAATATTGACCTAAAGTTAAAATATCGCAACTAACACTGCTTAAGTCATCAATGGCCTCATAGATTTCGGTTTCTGTTTCACCTAAACCAAGCATGATACCTGATTTAGTTTTCATTCCACCGCGTTTCAAACGCATTAAAACCTCTAGGCTTCTGTCGTATTTTGCTTGAATTCTAACTTGTTTGGTTAAACGTCTTACTGTTTCCAAATTATGAGAAACGACTTCAGGCCCAACATCAATGATTCGTTGTAGGTTTTCCCATTTTCCACCAAAATCAGGAATTAACGTTTCCATAGTTGTACCAGGGCTTTTGCGTCTAATAGATTTTACTGTAGCAACCCAAATCTCGGAACCGCCATCTGCAAGGTCATCCCGATCAACTGAAGTAATAACCGCATGCTTAACTCCCATTAGTTTTACCGATTGGGCTATTTTTGCTGGTTCAAAAATGTCAGCTTCAAGTGGTTTACCAGTAGAAACGGCACAAAATCCGCAAGAACGTGTGCAAATATTCCCTAAGATCATGAAAGTTGCGGTACCTAATCCCCAACATTCACCCATATTGGGACAATTGCCACTTTCGCAAATGGTATGCAATTTATGTTCGTCCACTAATGAACGCACTTTTTTATAATTTTCACCAGTTGGTAACTTAACTCTAAGCCACTTTGGTTTCTTGATTCTTATATTGTCTTGAGTTGTCGTTTCCATGTATTAAATCAATAGAGCTTTTGTCCAAGATTAAACTGAAGATAAAGGGAAGGGAATAAATTATCGCCTACGTTATTATGTATAATGATAACAGGTTTCCCAATGAAATAATCTACCATTACACCAACCTCTCCACCGCTAATTTTATTCTTAGTAGTTGAAAAGTTAAAATCAAATCCGATTCTTGAAAAAACACCAAATTCGAATGTAGCTTCACCAAGGCCTTTGCCCCATGATGAGCGTGATGTAATATTTTCAATATTATGAATGCTTGGATTGTACTTTTCATCAAAAGCAGTTCCAAAACGCTCAATTCGTAAATAAACAGGTTTCAATAATCCAATTGATGGCCCAGCGCTCCATTTCAATGAAATTTCAATACCATTTTCCCTTTTCGCTTTAAAAATGGCAAGTTTTCCGCCATAAGTTGGACGAAAGCTCACTAATGAGTTTAATTTCCCAAAATAATATCCCCGTGAATTACTGAAAGAGCTATATATTTTGAACTCTTTTGGATGTCTAATATTAGTAAAAGTAAAACCGTAAGTATTTCGGTATTTGTAAGTTTTTTGAACGGCATACTCAAATGCTAAGCCCCAACCTGTAGCGCCTGCATTGGCATTAAAATTAAGCCCAAAGGAGTAATCGCGTCTCATTAGGGTGTTACCATCTTCTTTGTCAGGTTCTTGGCTAAAGCCTGAGAAGGAGACGAAAAATGCCAATATATATAGATATCTTTGGATCACTAGTTACAAAGTTAGTGAAAACTACACGAGTAACCTTAAAAAGGATTAAACAATCGTTTCAATTTTATTCTAGAATGGAAAACAAGAATTATTCAATTATGTGCCAAGGAGATCTTCGAGTACAACTGAATCATGAAAAATAAGGAACTGAAAGATACTCAGATGTAACAGTAGATAATAATGGGAAATGAGCTGCGTTTTCTCCAACAAACTTGCTAGCTTCTTCTCTTGTTTCTTGCATTTTGACAACTGCGCGCGTTTGCTATGATCGAACTCAGGTCTAAACGAATTGTTGCCAGATGCCCTGCTTGGAATAGTTTAAATCCTGAAATTTTGATTTAAATAAACTTTAGCCTTCCTCGTTGACCTCAATATTTTCGCTGTTATCGGTTTCCTCAATGTCCTCTTCATCACCGCTATCAATCATTTTTATAAATAAGTCGCTATACTTTAAGGCAGGAATTGCTGTTAAGGATGTTTTTTTAATGGGTTCGTATAAGAGCGAGTCTGTTTTTAAATTGGCAGGAATAAATTTTCCTTTTTCATCATAAGACTCTAAAATAACCAGCGCCGCACTTAGGAAAAAAACCATTTTAACGACACCAAAAAATAAGCCTGCAATTTTGTTAACCATACCTAAGGCAACAATTTTGAGTCCTTTTTCAATCAGCTTACCTAAAAAGTAAACCATGGCACCTACTAATAAAAATGTAATTGTAAAAGCAATTGCGGGTAGGTATTCAGATTCAATTCCAACACTGTCGCGTAAAATTGTGGCCATATAATCTGAGAAATGAATTCCAGCATAGATCCCGACTAAGAGGGCGAGTAAAGTGAAAATCTCAATGACAAATCCCTTTTTAAAACCACGCCATGCGCCAATTATAATTGGTATTAATAATAATATGTCCAAATAGTTCATGGTGAAACAAAAATAATTCGGAAGTTTGCGCTTTGGTTGCCATTTGGCAATTTGTTTCAAACAAAAAACTGTTTATAGAGGTGGATTACAAGCTAGGATTGAAATTTCAGGAATTAGTAGAAAAGTTAGAAGAAAAATTTGGTGGTGGACTCGAATTGGATACAATTTTACTGTTAATTGGCGTACAAGAATTGGGGAAGGGGTATAAGGAGTTTTCAAAGGATGAGAAAGTGAATTTAATGCATATTGCAATTTGCACTATTCTTGAGCCCTATGGCGTTTATAAATACTTGGCGAATGATGATGATGGTTGGCCACATTTTGAAAAGATAAAAAACATTCCACCAATTAGTAATCAAGATCAAGAGCACTTAATAAAAGAGGCTGTAATCAATTATTTTGATGAAAATGAATATGCTGGACCAAGTCAAGCGGCGGCAAATGAAGAAGAGTAATTTAAACCTGAGTTTATAATCTGACGATAATAAATTCTGTTCTTCTATTTTCTTGATGTTCTTCTTTGCTGCATTTAATTCCGTCAGCACATCTATTCACCAATCTAGTTTCACCAAAACCTTTGCCTGAAATTCGTTCCGGATTTGTAATCCGCGCTTTAATATAGTCGGCAGAAGCTATTGCACGACGATCGGATAGCGATTCATTAGAGGTTGCACTTCCGCGAGAATCTGTATGCGAGCCGAGTTCAACCATCATGTTAGGATTTTCATTCATAACAATTACAATTTTGTCTAGCTCAAGGGCAGCATCAGGACGAATAATTGACTTGTTTACATCAAAATAAATGGGTTTAATATCGATTACTTCTGAAAGATCCGTTCCGACCTCAATTTTTTCGAGACTCAAATCCATATCAGTATGAACATTGTAGATCCCTTCTTTATCAAACACCGTATTATAGGTAATCGTTTTTGATAAATAACCCTCTTTTTCAAATGTGAAATTATAACTTCCACGATCGTTCAATTTTTTGTCGGCAACAGCACGTCTATAATTCCCAGTTTCAGGCGTCAGATATGTTTCAGTAACACCAGTCATATTATCTGTAATAGACATTTTAACACTATCTAAAGCTTCACCTGTTTTTTTATCAGTCACCAAAGCTAATAATGAAATGCCTGGATCTTTTTCAAGCATCAGGTCTGCCGTAACAAGTTTATCTATCAGTAATGTATTTACCGTGTTTGTTCCGTCAAAATAATCAGTCTTTTCGCCTAATAATTTAAATTCTTGATCGGAATCTACTTGGAATTCAAAAACGCCATTTTGATCACTGCTTTCATATACTTCGCCACCACTTGTAAGGTTTATTAGCGTAACAATAACATCTGGCAATGGATTTCCTTTTTTATCATACGTTACACCAGAAATAGTTTTTTGATCAACCGCAAAAGTATAAATGTCCATTCCACCATATCCACCTGAACGGTTAGAAGAAAAGAATCCCTTTTTACCATCTTCGGTAAAGCTTAAATAAATATCATCTCCTGCCGAGTTCATAGGGTAGCCCAAGTTTTCTGGATAGGTCCAGTCACCGTTCACCATTTCAGATTTAAAGAAATCGTATCCGCCGGAACTATTATGACCTTTTGAAGAAAAATAGAGCGTTTTTCCATCTTCAGAAAGAAAAGGGCTATCATCATCTTTTTCAGAATTAATAATAGGACTTAAAAATTTAGGTGCAGACCAAGTGGAATCTGTTAAGTAACTAACGTAGATATTTAAATCTCCACCTTCAAATTCAGTTTTATCCATGGCACTAAAAATGAATGTATTTCCGTCGGCAGAATAAACACCATGTGGTTGGAAATAATATTTGCCAAAAATCTCGGGTAAAGGATCAATCTCATTTAAGCGATCTTGATCTATTGAAGATTTCCAAATTTTATTTTTATAGAAAATAAGGATGTCATTATTGTCTCGGCGTCTGCCAATTACAGCGTGGTGGTTGTCTTGTTTTATACCCGGGTTATAACTCGAAGCGACAGACTCAATTAAATCGAAATAATAAATGTTTTCATAATACTTATTGTCTTCTGTAATTTCTTCTGATTCAAAATCTTTGTAACGCGCGTTGTAAAGGAGCACACTGTCTTCTTCAATGAATACTGGTGTATATTCAGAATCTACAGAATTGATAAAGTATTCCATATTTTCTACCGAAAAAGTATTGTTATCATTAACAATAGCCTTATTCTTAATCGCGTATCTGCAGGTTTCAAGATGAAAATCCACTTCCTCATCTAAATAGGCGTTTTTATTTTTTGTAAGTCCGTTTTTTTTGAAATATTGGTATTGTTCAATCGCATCTATCGGTCGTTCTTGTAAACGCAAACAATTGGCATAGTCATAATGAATTAGATCATTCGGCTCCATTTCAACGGTAGCAATTCTTTTAAGGATATAAACCTCTGCAGAATCGTATAGCTCATATTGATACAAGTATATTTCAACCAAACCTTCTAAAGCTTTAGAATTTTGCGGTTCAATTTCAAGCGCATTTTGAAACAGTTTTATGGCCTGCGGATAATCTAGTTTTGAGCGTTTCTTTTTGGCGTCATTCAATACATTATTAATTGACTGTTGCCCATATAGCTGTGATCCACCGTTTATGCCTATAAAAAGGAATAAGACCAATATGGTAAGAAATTTTATTGAAGGAAATTTAGTCAAGAATCAGTAGTTTTAATTTGTAATCTTTGGCTTGCAATTCAATCCGAAAATTGAATGTTTCAATTGGCTCATCCAAAAATAGAATAAAATAATTAAGAATCAAACAAAATCAACTGAGTAATGGGGAATACTTTGCAAATGTGATTTGCTGTTTTTGAATACTTTATAAACCTCAATTGGCAAAAAGCATACCAAAAGCAAATTATGTTTTACGTTTTTTCTTTTTTGCAGCTGGAAAAAGTATGTTATTCAAGATTAAGCGATAACCTGGTGAATTAGGGTGAAGACTTAAATCAGTTGGAGGGTCTCCAACCATATGTCGATAATCTTCTGGATCATGACCACCATAAAATGTCCATGTTCCTTGTCCAAATTCTCCATGAATATAACGTGCGGTTCCAAGCGCTTTATTTTCGCCCATTACTAGAACATCTGGTTTAATAAATTCTTTTCTAAAATCAGTTGTTTGTCCCATGAAACCGTCAATTTCATTCGTATGGTTTTGGCACAACATGGTTGGCACTATATCCCATTTTGCTGAAAAATCAAATAAATAAAACTTGTCCAAGTTTTCAGCTACTTTATGGTCTCTTGTGCCATCAATATCTGAATATTCATATTCCATTGGATCTTTTGACAAGGTATAGTCCTTAAATGCCAGTGTTTGATTGTAATCAATTTTACTTTGGAAATCTGGTGCGGCTGGATCATGGTCATACATGTGCTCACAAATGTCTGTTTCTTGAGCGCTTAAAGCAATATCATAACTGTCAGTTCCAGAGCACATGGTGAATAGAAAACCACCGCCAGCAACAAATTCGCGAATCCTCAAGGCGACATCACGTTTCAATTCTGATACTTTGTCAAATCCCAATTTTGCCGCCATTGCCTCATTGTCGCGGACTTGTTTTTGATACCACGATTGCGTGTGATAACTGCGGTAAAATTTTCCGTACTGCCCCGTAAAGTCTTCATGATGTAAATGCAACCAATCATAATCTGGCAAACCGCCTACAACGACTGTTGAATCGTAAATCTCTTCGTATGGAATTTCGGCATAAGTTAATACCAATGTTACGGCATCATCCCATGGTTGTTTACCATTTGGCGTGTATACTGCAATTTTTGGTGCGGTTTCTAACTGCACAACTTCCATATTAACTTCAGGATTTGCAATTTCAGATTTAATCTGCTTTACTTTAATGTCTGGTAGTACTTTGAATGAAATACCTTTTATTACTAATTGTTCTTCGATATAAGGGTTTTGAGGAAAAAGAAAACTTCCGCCACGGTAATTGAGCAGCCATTCCATAACCATTGCATTTTCCAATACCCAATAGGCAACACCATATGCTTTTAAATGATCTTTTTGCGTTTCGTCCATTGGAACTAAAATCGCGTTTGCGCTAGCTTGTATCGGCGTAACGAAACAGGAAAGAAATAATAAGATGTATAGTATATTTTTCACGTAAATCTATAATTGTTTATTGATGAAAAGGTAACGGTACAAATGCTTTTCGTATTAAAACGGAACGTTATCGTCTATTTTAGTACTGAAAGCCACGTCGTCATCATCATCATTCATTCTACTTTGCATGGTCATTGTTTCTGGATTCGCATCAAAACTACGATTCGAACTCATTCCAGAATCACTGGCTTGTACACCAGGTAATTGAAATTCGTCAAAAGCGTCTAGATTATCAAATTTTGTCAATTGTTTAATAAATCGCAAACGAACTGTGTCCAATGAACCATTTCTATGCTTAGCTACAATAATCTCGCCAATTCCATCTGTTGGCATTCCATTTTCATCTTCAATTAGCCCGTAATATTCTGGACGGTAGATGAATATAACCATATCCGCATCTTGCTCAATCGCTCCTGATTCACGTAAATCTGATAACATTGGACGTTTATCACCTCCACGTGTTTCAACTGATCTACTCAGCTGTGATAATGCAATTATTGGGATACTAATTTCTTTTGCAATTTCTTTAATTGAACGTGAGATCGTACTAATTTCTTGTTCACGATTTCCGCCAGAAGTTCCAGCAGTCATTAATTGCAAATAGTCAATAATGACTAATTGAACGTCATGCTGCATTTTTAATCGACGACATTTTGCACGCAATTCAAAAATTGAAAGGGCGGGAGTATCATCAATAAAGAGTGGGGCAGTGGCTAAATCATTAATTTTACTGTGCAGTTGATCCCAATCGGCTTGATCTTTAAATCCTTTTCGTAATTTTTCCGAATTGATTCCCGTAGTCATAGCCATCAATCGTTTGGTTAGCTGTACGCTTGACATCTCTAATGAGAATACAGCAACACCTTGACCGTATTTAACCGCAGAATTTGCAGCCATTGAAAGTACAAAGGCCGTTTTTCCCATTCCGGGTCGTGCAGCCAATACAATCATATCAGATTTTTGCCAACCAGAGGTTAGTCTGTCCAAATCTGTAAATCCTGATGGTACACCACTAACACCATCTGAGTTTTCACTAGCTTTTTGAATTTCCTCAATGGCTTCTTGTACTAAGTCGCCAACTTTACCATAACTTTTTTTCAAGTTACCCTCCGCAATTTTAAAGAGCCCTTCTTCTGCTTCATTTAGAACATTAAAAACATCCTTGGTTTCATCATAGGCGTTTTTAATCACTTCAGAAGACACTTCAATTAAGCAACGTAAGATGAACTTTTCCGAGATGATTCGGGCGTGATATTCAATGTGCGCTGCCGAAGCAATGCGACTTGTTAATTGTGCGATATAACCAGGCCCACCAACCAATTGTAGTTCTCCTTTTTTTCTTAATCGTTCTGTAACACTTAGAATATCAATACTTTCAGAGTTGGCAAACAATTCAAGGATGGTTGCAAATATTTTTTGATGTGCTGGTTTGTAAAAACTTTCAGGTTGAAGAATGTCGATTGCATCATTCACCGCATTTTTTTCAAGAAGCATGGCACCAATTACCGCTTCTTCAATGTCTGGTGCTTGAGGAGGCAATTTACCAGCTTCACTCACCGCGTTTACAGTGGTTTGCACGAGTCCGCGCTTAGTGTTGGGTTTTATTTGCTTCTTATCATCCATTCTTATACAAAGATACGAAATGCAGGACGAGTGTAAACGAAATTATTAAATTTATTTTCGAGGGTGGTCTTGATACTGCCTTTGTTCAAAGTAGGGGTTTGAAAACTATGGCGTTACCAGTTTTTGGTGCAGGTTTAATTCAGGGAATTCTATGATAAAAAAGCCCGATTTATTCCATGGTATTGCTCCTGTTCCGTTCACAATTTCTTCATGAATGAGTTGCCCATTTACATTATAAATATTCATGCGCTTATAACCTTTAGCGTTAATTGTATAATGCAATTCATTATATCCATAATAAACGGCAACAGCTTGTTGAGATTCAACGGAAATAATTTCAGAAAAATTCGATTTTCCATCAAAATCGAATTGTGTTAGTTTATAATAGACCGTTTTTCCTAATTCAACATTATCATCTGTAATTGAATAGTTAATAGTGGCAGATGAATTACCAGCACCGGCCACGGTTTGAACTTTTTCAAAATTTGAACCATCATAGGATCGTTCTAGCAAAAAATAATCATTAGAGCGTTCCGCTAAAGTCGTCCAATTTATTTGCATTCCGTTAGAAGTTTGCTCGGCTTTGTAAGCAACAATATCAACGGGTAAAATACAATCATTACAAGCAACAATTATATCATCAAAGCGCCATACTTCTGCTCCAGCCCAGCACATACAAGAGATTCGAAGTTGAAGTGTTGTTCCAAAGTCAATGCATGGGGAAGTGTAATCGAGTGGTCCTCCTAGGGCGATATTGCCAATTTGTATCATTTCACCGGGTGATTCAGTCAGTGCGCACGTAATACCGGCAACTTCTGTCCAACCTCCACCATCTAAATTATATTCTAGTTTTACCCAATCAATACAGGTAAGACCACTTAAGCCAGGACAATCCACGCAGGCCTCCATATCGCTCAACTCAGTCATGACGAAAGAAATGTCAAGCCCAGTACAACTTGAAATATCGATATCTCCAGTTGTCCAGGTGGCTGCAGGGCCATTGGTATCTCTTGCTTCTAATCGATTTGATAGTACTTTAAAATAGTCTGTTGCTGCAACCGATCCAGGGCAAGTCGTTGTCCAGGTTGCTGGGCCAATGGCATCAGAACCGGTAATTGCATCATCAGCCTCATCAAAAGACTCAGAAAACACCGTTTGGCTATAACTAGTCAAAGTACATAGTGCCAACAAGAAGAGGATTGTGGTTTTCATTAAAATAGCAATTCGTATACGAATTTAGCCATTTTTTAGTCGCGAGGCAATAGTCGCTCAATAATTTAACAATTAGATAAACTATTGAGCGAATTGAAATCAATTTTATTATAATTTTCCTAAAACTTTATCAACTTTCTTGAAATTTCCAGTGAAAGCTTTAGATTTTATTTTCTTACTAATTTTTCTACTAATTACCTCAAATTCGAATAACTGGCCTTCATTATTAATTGAAGTGTTTTTTGGTAAATATAAGCCCGAATATTCTTCGTAATTATCAAACTTAACAATGACTGTAGTTGGTTCGTCTTTATCATTCGTACCATACGTTTCACTCATCATAAGCATGCCGGTTTTGACATCATAAAATTCTAAAACAGTGGATTCTTCATCAACAATTTTAATCTTATAATAGTCAACATCCTCAACCGTCGAAATTCCCATTAAAGTAACGGTAACAGTTGCGTCATCTTTATAGTAAATTTGATTTACGGGGTAGTTTGGCTTCTTTTTATCTTCCAATTCTTCACCTTCGTAAACCGTAACTACAGGGCCTGCTACATTACCACCTTGTGTTCCATCAAACCATTCTTTTTGGCCTACTTGGTTGCCCATTGGGCTTTTAATTAATAGATACGCTGCTGTTTTATTGCTTGCTGCCTCTGCACTATACATAAGAATAGTAGCGCTATAGGCCTTTAACTCGGCTTTAGAAATGGTTTCTATTTGTTGGGCCGCTTTCAATTTGCTAGCAATCTCTTCATCATTCGAAGCCATCAAGGTTTTCATGTAGTAGTTCTTGAAAATTGATTCTGCAGTTACACCGCTTTCAACGTCCTTTAATCGCTCTACATCTTCACCGTAATAGTTTTTATAGGCAACTTTACCGTCCACATCAAAACCAGCTAATTTTTCAGCAATATCTTCATTCCCAACGACTACAATATTCAAGTTTTCGGGCGATAAGTATTCAGATGCAGCAAGTATTAACTCTTGTTTTGTTACTCGTTCTAATTTTTGTAAATAGGTTGCGTAATAATCAGATGGCAAATTGTATCGTACCGTATTCAACGCAAAACGCGCAACTGTTTGTGGATTTTCTAATGAGCGTGCAAATGCACCGGTCATTGATTTTTTTACAAGATCCAATTCAGTATCCAAAACCTCTACATCAGAAATTCTTACAATTTCAGCTAGAATTTGCACAACAGCACTGTCAGTTACTTCATTTCTGAAATTCCCACCGGCCGTAAACGAACCAATCAGTTGGTTACTTGAAATGCTAGAATAACAACCGTAGGTATAAGCTTTATCCTCTCTCAAGTTAGATAATAAACGCGCAGAGAAACTTCCGCCGCCCAAAATTTGATTCAGAACTTTTAACTTGATTTCATCTTCATGTCCAGGCGTTAATTCAACGGTGTGTGTAATATTGATAACACTTTGAACTGCACCTGGTTTATTTACAAAATAAACGTTTTTTCCCTTAGCAGGTGGTACAGCAAAATCAGTACTGTTTAACGCTTCTCCTTTTTTCCATGTGCTAAAATATTCGTTAACGTAGCTCTTAACTTCATCTTTTGTAATGTCGCCAACAATCACTAAATACGCATGGTTAGGAATGAAAAATCGTTGGTGATATTCCTTCACATCTTCCAATGTAATGTTAGCAAGTGTCGTTTCCGTCATTACTTCACCATAGGGGTGGTTTGCACCATAATTAACAACACTTGAAACATTGTTAGACATTGTTCCAGCGTCAGAAGCAATCGCGGCTAAACTTGATTCGCTTTGCGCAACTATTCTGTCGAATTCTTCTTGCGGAAATGCAGGTCCCATCAACACTTCGTTAACTAAGTGGAGTAATTTTGGTGTATGTTTTTTTAATGACGAAGCATAAAAACCTCTTGCATATGTCGAAAATGTAGCGCCCATATAATCGATTTTTTCATCAAAAACATCTTTTGGTGTGCGTTGTGTTCCTGAACCTAGCAACTCACCAAAAATGCTACTCACACCTGCAATATCACCTTCCATTTCATTGGGGTAATCCACATAAAGTTGAAATGATACTTTTGGAAGTTTATGGTTTTCAACCATAATGACTTTTAAGCCATTTCCGAACGTTAAAGGCTCTGGGATTTCAATTTTGATTTCAGGATTTGGCTGTGCATCTGGCACTATTGATCGATCTAATTGTGCAAATAAATTGCTTGTTAGAATGATGCTAAGGATTAATATTAATTTTTTCATTTGTGTTGTTTTAATTTTTTAACCGAATTTTTTAATAATGATTTTAATTATTCTCCTGTAGGTTTAGGTAAATAGTAAAGTACTACTCGGTTATTTGAATTAAAGTAGGTCTTTGCAACGCGCTGAATATCTTCTTTCGTTACGGCCATGTATTTATCCAATTCTGTATTAATTAGCTCGGTATCGCCTTGATAAACATAATAATCTGCTAATGATTCGGCTATACCAGCCATTGTAGAATTAGCTGAAACAAAATCACTTTCAATCATGTTTTGTAATTTCTCCAATTCTTGGTCAGTTATTAATTCAGTTTGAATGAGTCTAACTTGCTCTTCAATCGCATTTTCCAAATCTGCAGGATCAACCCCCATATTTGCAATGGCCAAATTGATTGCAATACCCGGATCTTCAAGAGGGAATGGGAATGACACAGCCATCACAGCTTTTTGTTCTTTCTCGACTACGTTTTTAACCAATCTAGAACTGTTTCCTTGTGCCAAAAGCATTGTTAACATCTCAACAGCATATTTATCCTTATGATTTAATTCGGGAGTTCTATAAGCTATGGCAACTGCAGCTAACTGAATGTTGTCATAAATTGTGTCGCGAATTTCTTTTGTTAGCAAACCTTCTTTAATTGTAGGTCTTGGAATTTCAACTGGCTTTTCACTTGCGTTCGGAAAATACTTTTCAAGGAAGGCTTCAGTAGTCATTGGGCCAGTAAAATCATTGTCGAAAATGGCAGATGTTAATACTTTTGCAGCAATTCTTCCTTCATATTTTTTATTAAATGCCGCAGTTGAAAGAAATTCACGATCACGGTAGATATTTAATTTATCGCCATTGGGAATTGAAGCGAAATAAACATCAATCCACTTTTTTGCTTGGCTCACATCAATGTCACCGGCAATAGAAAGTGTTACATTGTGGGGTACATAAAAGGTTCTGTAAAAATTCACATAATCTTCTTCAACAGCAGCATCTAAATCTTCCATGCTCCCAATTGGAGTCCACTGGTAAGGATGTTCTTTATAGGCTCTTCTAAAGATCTCATACATGAATGATCCATAGGGTTGATTATCTACACGCTGTCTTTTTTCCTCTTTCACAACTTCGCGCTGTGTTTCAATTCCAACGTTTTCAACTTTAGCATGTAATAATCGCTCAGATTCTAGCCATAAGCCTAATTCTAATTGATTTGATGGTAATAATTCATAATAGAACGTTCTGTCCTGCGAAGTATTTGCGTTCAACGTTCCACCAGCACCTTCTACAAACTTATCATAAGTGTGCCGATCAATATTGGTAGTTCCTTCGAACATAAGGTGTTCAAAAAAGTGTGCAAATCCAGTTCTTCCAACTTTCTCGTTTTTAGAACCCACCTTGTACATCATAGTCACTGCTACAATTGGTGTCGTATGATCTTCATGAAGAATAACGTGGATACCATTGTCCAAATCGTATTCAACATAATCCAACGTTTGTCGTTCTTGGGCAGAAACTGTAATTGACATCAATCCAGCTATACCGAATAACCATGATTTTATTTTCATAATTTTAAATTTTATCAATAACAAAAATACGGATGTTTTGTAATAATCATAGATTTGTTATGACAATTGGTCATTAATTAAGTTGAATGGTATGCGGTATTTAGGATTATTAAGTTTGTTGATGTGCAGTTTTATTGGTTTTTCTGCCGAAAACCTGAGTGAAATGATGCGGACTTTTTATGACGCGCTCAATAAAGGTGATTCTACTGATATGGTTGATTATTTCCATCCAAATTGCAGGGTGAAGCATGTGGGAGATGAAGACGTGTGGGATCTTCCCTTGTCTGAATTTTTTGGTGTTTGCCCTAAATTTAAAAGCGATTATTTTTCAGAGGACATTAATCAATTAAAAGTGTATGAATTTGAAAGTGGGTTGGCCTATGTTGATGTTTATTTTGATTTTTATATCGAAGGCACTTATTCTCATAGTGGTTTAGATCATTTTTGTTTAACTAAAAGGGGAGGGGAGCTTAAAATAGAAAGCGTTTATAGTTCAGATTTTAGTGATGGGTTTCCTAAAAAGGATGATAAAACTTCAATGGACGTCTATTTAAAAAAATGGCACAATGACGTTGCTGTATTTGATTATGACGCTTATTTCAATTTTATGTCTGATGGTTTTATTTATCTCGGGACTGACCCTGGTGAGCGTTGGACAAAAGCGACCTTTTCTGATTATTGCAAACCTTACTTTGAACGCAAATCAACTTGGGATTTTAAAACGAATTGGCGCAATTGGTATTTTTCAGATGACCAGTCAATTGCTTGGTTTGAAGAATCGTTATCCACACAAATGGAAGAATGTCGTGGAAGTGGTGTCTTGAAAAAAGTAAATGGGGAATGGAAAATTGCGCATTACAATTTGGCGGTAGTAATTGAGAATGAGAAAATGAAGAAATTTATTCGGTTAAGGAGAAAGTAACTTCACAATTCTATTGTTGCATTTTTAAAATTTTTGTTTGCGGATTTCTTTTCATCCTAAAAGTTAATTCTATCTTTGGAGGACACTTAATTTTCTTGAGACAAGTCTATGTTAAAAATCGACATGCATACGCATATCCTTCCGCCAGAAATGCCAAATTGGACGGAGAAATTTGGATATGGTGATTTTATTTGGTTAAAACCACAAAAACCAGGTTTGGCAGATATGATGAAAGGCCATGACTACTTCCGAACAATTGAAGAAAACTGTTGGGATGCAGATGTTCGGATTGCTGATTATGAAAAGTTTAATACGCAGGTTCAAGTTGTTTGTACGGTTCCTGTCATGTTTTCGTATTGGGCTAAAGGTAAAGACGCCTTAGAACTAAGTCGCTTCTTAAATGATCATATTGCTGATTTGCAGGTGCGATATCCTAAAAATTACGTTGGTTTGGGTACAATCCCAATGCAAGATACAGACTTGGCAATTCAGGAACTGCACCGTTTAAAGAATGAATTGAAAATTGATGGGATCCAAATTGGTTCAAATATCAATGACAAAAATTTAAGTGATCCGCAATTCTTTCCCATTTTTGAAGCCTGTGAAAAATTAGGCATAGCCATAATGATTCACCCGTGGGAAATGATGGGTTTTGATAGTATGGAAAAATATTGGTTGCCTTGGTTAGTTGGTATGCCGGCAGAAACCTCACGAGCAATGGCTTCGTTAATATTTGGTGGAGTGCTAGAAAGATTGCCGAATTTAAGAGTGTTGGCCTCACACGCAGGCGGTTCATTTATTCCGACCATTGGTAGAATTGAGCATGGCTTTAATTGTAGACCCGATCTAGTTGCGGTTGACAACAAAGTGAATCCGCGAGAATATTTAGGCAAATTTTGGACGGATTGTATTACACATGACATTGATTTATTGAAATACATTTTAAAGGTTCAAGGTTCAAATAAAGTTTGTTTGGGTACAGATTATCCTTTTCCATTAGGCGATTTAGAAATTGGAAAATTTATTGAGGATAGTGATATTGCACCAGCAGATGTCGAAAACATGTTTTGTAATTCAATTCTTTCTTGGTTAGATATTAAAAAGGAACGGTTTTTATAAACCCTTTTAATCGCTAAACTACCCGCTTTAGTAAACCGCGAACTAATAGCGTATAATTTCAGTTAGAATTTTTTATCTTTATGGAAAACTATTCCATGAAATTTAAAATAATCTTGTCCGTTTTTATATTCGGATTTTGTTCAATGTTGGCCTATTCTCAAAGCGGTCACTCTTGTTCTAGAGTTAAGTCACAAGGTCACGCCGATATGCGATCAGATCGTTTAAGCGATCATTATATTGATCTAACTAACAAATATAACGTTCATTTTTACAAATTAGATTTAAATATTGAACGCACATCTATTTACGTTGATGGGGCAGTTCAAATGCACGTAGAAGTATTATCACCAATTTTAGATACACTGTTATTTGAGTTGTGGGATGATTTATGGATTGACGACATTTTATTAAATGGAACAACAGCAATTCCTTTTAGTCGAGAAGAATCAGCAGTGATTGTACCTGTTGATTATGTAATGGGAGATCATTTTTTCATTGAAGTAATTTATGAAGGTTTACCACCGTCAGGCGGTGGACCATTGGGTAATGGAGGTATGAATAATGATTCATCACCATCATGGGGGAACCAAGCAACTTGGAGTTTGAGCGAACCATTTGCAGCTTATGAATGGTTTCCTTGTAAACAATCATTGACAGATAAAATTGATTCAGTATATACCTTCGTTACAACAGATGAAAACAATATGGCAGGGTCCAATGGTTTATTAACAGACGTAGTTGATGTTGGAGCGACTAAAAAGAGATATGAGTGGAAAACCAATTATCCAATTGATTATTATTTGATTTCAATAGCTGTGGCCGAGTATGTCGAGTATACTGTTTATGCCGAGCCAGACGGAGCAGATCCTATAATGATTCAAAACTTCATTTATAATAACCCTGCTTGTTTGCCTACTTTTATGGATGATATTAATGAAACGGTTGACTATATGGAGCTTTTCTCTGAATTATACGGTCTTTATCCTTTTGCTAATGAAAAATATGGTCATTGTATGGCGCCATTAAGCGGTGGAATGGAACATCAAACTATGACAACACAAGGATACTTCAATCCGTTATTAACAGCGCATGAATTAGGACACCAATGGTTTGGTGACAACGTAACGTGTGCTTCTTGGTCAGATATTTGGTTAAACGAAGGCTTTGCATCTTATTCTGAAGAATTGATGTATACCGAATATTATCCAGGAGATGAAGTAAGCTCAATGAGCGGCCGTCATGATAATGTCATGGAAGAGAATGGAGGATCCGTTTGGGTCGAGGATTCCCTTAACGTGGGCCGGATTTTTAGCGGACGTTTGACCTATAATAAAGGAGCGGCAATTGTACATACCTTGCGCTTTTTGATTGATAATGATGAGCATTTCTTCGAGATTTTGCAAACTTACCAAACAACTTATGGCGGAAGCACGGCGCAAGCGGCAGATTTAAAAGCAATTGCTGAATCAATTTCAGGAAAAGATTTTACGGCATTTTTTAATGAGTGGTATTATGGAGAAGGATTTCCAGAGTATCGGGTAGAGTATACCGTTTTTGAAGGAGAGTTAATAGTGTTATTAGAACAAGACGTCTCAATGGAAGGGGTTACGCCATTCTTTACGAATGATTTGGAGTTAAGAGTACAGGATGAAGACGGAGATTATACGATATTTCGTTTAACAGATATTGATGGAGAAATCTCTTACCATTCGTTTCCTTTTGAGAGTGAAGTTGATGACATGGAAATTGATCCAGCTAATTGGATTATTAATGAGTACGGCGGAATTGTAGAAAACAATAATATAGTTAGCCTAGTTGAGAACAATGCAGTAATTGAAATCTATCCAAATCCAACAACGGATCAATTGACAATTAAGAACACCGTTGAAAATGGCGCCTATATAGTTTATGACGCGATTGGTAGAAATGTAATGACCGGAGAGTTAACTTCATCTCAGCAGATTGATGTTACGGCGCTTAGTCCAGGGCAATATGTTTTAAGAATTAATGGTGGGCAAACTGCATTTACCAAGAATTAAGCAAGACGATTCTCTTTACTTTTTATAAAGTTTAAAAAACTCCTGACAGAATAGCTGTCAGGAGTTTTTAACGTTTAGGATATTTATTAAATCGTATGCCGCTCCAATAAATTACGTTTAAAAATTAATCTCAAAATAGTTGCAACTCATTATACATAATATAATACATGAATGGGCCTGTACAAACTCGTAGTGTTTGTAAAAGTAGCGTAAAGGTAACTTAATCAAGTCGTATGGTTAATAAAGGTGAGACGGGATCCTATAGCGCAAGTGAATATAATTGCGCAGTTATCTTGATAACTTAAAACTAAACTGCTAATGCAAATAAAGATAAAACCCCGACTAGACATAGTCCAATCGGGGTTTTATTAATTTTTATATTATCTATCTTACTCCATGCATTAATTTCTTTATTACCGGAGTTAAGAAAAGAATTAATACACCAGCGGTTGCTGGTACTATTGTAAATATTAAAAAGAACGTAGAAAGCGAGTATTCCTCAGTGATAGCTTCAATTTGTCCACCAAGTACGGCGGCAAGCTTATTACCAATTGCAATTGCTAAATACCACATACCAAACATGAAGGCGATCATTCTGGCAGGAACAAGTTTACTCACATAAGATAATCCAACTGGTGACAAGCAAAGTTCTCCTAAAGTATGGAATAAGTAGGCTAGTATTAGCCATACCATACTCACTTTCATTCCGTCTTCTAGACCAAAAGCACCAATTGCTAATAAGCCAAATCCAACAGCCATAATAATTAAACCTAAGGCATATTTTCCAGTGACAGAAGGATTGTATTTGCCCTCCCACCATTTTGAAAAGAATGATGCAAATGCAATGATGAAAAATGAATTTAGAATACTAAACCAACTTACAGTTATCGTTACTTCATTTTCTTTTACTTTCACAATTGTACCTGCTACGATTCCATTATCAAGATTTCGTTCTAAACCATTTTTTCTAGATTTCTCTAATTGTTTTTCACTTTGATACCCAAATTTGGTTTTCTCGTTGTCCATATGAATGACGTGAATCTCGTCGTTTATAGCTAATTCTATTGGTTCGCCAAAACCGATAGTCCATGGCACTACCAATGCGTCGGCAGGAACTTCCATATTCTCTGTGATAGGAGTCATGTCGTATACCAATGTTCCATCATCATTTGTTTTCTGTAGACCTTCTTTATCCAAAATAGGATCTCCTTGAATAGCCATTACTTGAACGTCATAAGCTATGGTGTTGAAGTCTCTATTGAGCATCCATCCCACAACGCCCCATAATCCAGCAAAGCAAACAACGAGAACAATATTTGAACCAGGTATTTTCTTGAAAGTTCTTTTCCAAAGTAAGAAAAGGACCCATGAAATAATTAAGAGTGGAATAATGGTCAGTAAGGCATTGACTATGTTGTAAATGGTAGCGCTGCTACCCATTAAAACTCTATCAACAGAATCTCTTGCGAACAATACTAATGAAGTTGCTCCTTGTTCGAATGATAGCCAAAAGAAAACAGTGAAAAATGCGAATATTATAAAGGCAATCATTCGATCTCTTACAACTTTTTCATATCGAAAGATTCTTGTACCAACAAGGTAGAGGAATAATGCAAGCCCAATTAGAATAATAACATATTGACCTGCTAAACTACCAACTTTGAAATCGAATAAGTTAATCCCTGCGATTTTTGAAAGTGGATCATTGAAAAGGTATGCCAATCCAATTATAGAAGTGATTGCAATTAAAACTTTGTCGACCATTGTGAAAGGATTTGCAGCCTCCACTTTCACTTTACTCGGTTGTCCTTTTTTAAGGTTTTTTGAATCAGCCGTATCAGCTGAGATTTCTTCTTTGCTCGTTTTTTCGGCAGCATCAATAGCATCAGATAAAACGCCTCCTTTTTTAGGCACACCACCTATATTTCCAAATAAAGGTTTAGATAACCAGAATTGTAAAGTTCCTAATAACATGAAGACTCCAGCAAGACCGAATCCCCAGCTCCAGCCAATTTTTTCTGCTAAATATCCACAAAGCATCATTCCAAAGAAAGCACCTGCGTTAACCCCCATATAAAAGATTGTATAGGCCCCATCTTTTTTAGCAGGAAGATCTTTATACATTTCTGAAATAATGGAAGTCATAGTGGGTTTAAAGAAACCTGTTCCAATCACTAACAAGGCAAGTCCAGCGTATAAAGAGAATTCTGTTTCTAGAGCCATGCAGGCATGGCCAGCCGTCATTAATAAGGCTCCAACAACTACAGCCCAACGGTAACCAATTAATTTGTCGGCAATTAGTCCACCCAAAATAGGAGTTAAGTAAAGCAAACCAGCATAGGTTCCAAACAAAGCAGTTGCGTTTTCGGTTGACCATTCCCAGCCGGGATTATAACCAATAACTGCCATGGTTAGGAAGTTCACTAATAAGACACGCATTCCGTAAAAGGAAAAACGTTCCCACATTTCCGTGAAAAACAAAACGAACAACCCGGCGGGATGTCCTAGTACTTTCGAATCAAAAAAGCTATTTGCTTGATCTTCTGTTCCTTGCATAGTCAGATGTTTCTATTTTTATTTTTATAATTCTGTGTCGGCCAATTCAAAGCCTTCTGTTTCGTCGTGAATTGTTCCTTCGTTATCCTCAGCTCCGTGGGTTAAGCGTTTTAATGGTTTTAATAAAGCAATCACCAATAATCCAAAAATTACTGTGAATATTAGAATGCCAATAAAAATGGTGTATTCTCCCAGATGTTCTGATTTTTCTCCTAAAATTCCTGCTACTTTACCTCCAAGTCCAGTTGCCGCAAAATAAACCCCCATCATTAAGGATGCAAATTTGACTGGTGCTAATTTTGTGATGAATGATAATGAAACTGGAGATGAACATAATTCACCAATTGTATGGAATAAATAAGCCATAATTAACCAGATCATAGAAGAGCTTCCAGTTGCTTCATATTCGCGAGCTGCAAAAACCATGAACACAAAGCCCATACCCATGATGATAGTACCAATCGCCATTTTGAATAATGAAGAAGCTTCTTTTCCTTTTAACTTTCGTTTTGCCCAAATGTTCGCAATCCACACCGCAAATAATAAGATAAATCCCGCATTTAAGCCTTGGAACATAGGCGTAGGAATTAATGTTCCGAATAACATTCTGTTCGTTTTCTCCTCTGTGTAGACACTCATTAGTCCACCTGCTTGCTCAAATGCACCCCAGAATACAATCACAATTAAAAAGGATAGCAAAAGGACTAAGAAGCGATCTTTCATTATTTGGTTTTCCAAACTTTTATAGATCATCATCATCATTCCTGTTACCAATGAAATAAAGATGAATAATGCGCCATAACCCCAATGATCGACACCTTCGAAAGTGAATCCAGCATAAAGTGATAAGGCTAATAAAACCCCAACAATGCCTAAATGAAGTGGTGATTTTGTAAGGTTAATAAACAGTTGTAAAATTGAAATGTCGTTTTTCTTTTGTTCTACAGTTGGTTTATTACCAACATGTTTGATATATTTTTGACCGTAGATATATACTAATAATCCTAAGAGCATTGCAATTCCTGCCATTCCAAAACCTGCATGCCAGCCCCACTTAGCAACTACTAATCCAATAAAAGTAGTGGCAAGCAATGAACCAAGGTTAATTCCAATATAGAAGATACTAAAACCTTTATCTCTTCTAATATCTCCAGGTTTATATAAACCACCAACCATTGTTGAAATATTCGGTTTTAAGCAACCTACACCCAATATAATTAGGCCTAATCCAGTAAAGAATGCCCAATCTTGTTCTATTGCTAGAGTTCCATGTCCTAAAACAAGTATGCTAGCACCCAGCATTACGGTCTTCTTTTGCCCCAACCACTTATCAGCCAATATTCCTCCAGGAATGGAGATGACATAGACCAACATCACATACCAACCATAGAGTTGATAAGCTTCTAATTTAGTCCATTCTAATCCAGGTCCATTTTTGTCCGTTGTTTGTGCAATCATGTAGATAACGAGAATAGCTCGCATCCCATAATAACTGAAACGCTCCCACATTTCAGTGAAAAATAAAACGTACAATCCAGCCGGATGTCCGAACAATGATTTTTCTTCTGAAGGTGATGTAATTGCGCTCATAAATATGTGATTACATTAAGCCTGTGAAATTAATTAAATTAACTTAAAAATAACAACCGTTCGTCATTTTAATTGGAGGTTTATAGTTAAACAGGTAAAAATCAATATTTAACTATCATTAATGACCATTTATATAAAATTAGCTTTGATACCTAGAATTCGTGTTATCTTTGCCCTGCAAGAAATTTAAAATCATATGACCTACATCAGATCAATCTATATTATTGCCGTTATAGGACTCTTAATAACGAGTTGCGGCGGAGCAGAAATAAATGATACTGTTGCGACAGATTCGACCACTGATACTATTACGTACACTGTCGTTGATAAGCACTCTCATTCAAATGTTGCGGATATCAGAACAACACATTTGCATCTTGATATAGATGTGGATTTTGAAAACAAAATGTTAAAAGGAAGTGTGACGCATACGGTCGAGAATTTGACTGGTGCAGCAACTATGATATTTGACGCCCATAGTTTATCCATTGAAAAAGTGGAATTGGATAATGGGGTTGAAACTACTTTTGAAATAGGCGAATTTGACGAATTATTAGGGAACGCACTTTCGGTAGCCGTGCAACCTGAAACGGAATCGGTTACTATTTATTTTTCTACAGCTCCAGATTCAAAAGCCTTGCAATGGTTATCGCCACAACAAACAGCTGGTAAAAATGAACCTTATTTATTTACGCAAGGAGAAGCTGTTCTAACTAGAACATGGATGCCATGTCAAGATACACCTGGAAACAGAATTACATATAGTGCAGATGTTACTGTTCCATCTCAATTAATGGCGGTAATGAGTGCTGACAATCCAACGGAAAAAGATCCTGAAGGGAAATATCACTTTGAAATGAAAAACCCTATTCCATGTTATTTAATTGCCTTGGCGGTTGGAGATTTGGAATTTGCGGCCTTGGGCGAAAGAACAGGTGTGTATGCTGAACCTTCAATGGTTGAGAAAAGTGTGTACGAATTTGCTGATGTCGAAAAAATGATTGAAGTAGCGGAAGGACTTTATGGAGAGTATAAATGGGGACGTTATGACATTATTGTTTTACCACCTTCTTTTCCTTTTGGTGGAATGGAAAACCCAAAATTGACTTTTGCAACACCAACAATTTTAGCAGGCGACCGTTCATTGGTTTCTTTGATTGCGCATGAATTAGCGCATTCTTGGTCAGGAAATTTAGTAACAAATGCGACATGGGATGATTTTTGGTTGAATGAAGGCTTTACGGTTTATTTTGAAAATAGAATTATGGAAGCGCTTTATGGTAAAGAACATTCGGATATGTTGTTTTCTATTGAATATGAAGAAATGATGAATGAAAATTCTGCCATTTTAGCTGGTGACCATCCAGACGATTCGAAATTAAAGTTAGACTTAATAGGACGTGATCCTGATGATGGAATGACAGCCATTGCCTATGTGAAAGGTGCTTTATTTTTAATGACCTTGGAAGCTGAAGTAGGCAGAGAGAAATTTGATGTATTTATCAATAGTTATTTCGGAGATCATGAGTTTCAAACTTTAACAACCGAAGATTTTGTAGCTTATTTGGATGAGAATTTATTAAAGCCAAATGAAAGTGATTTTAATGTTGATGAATGGATTTATGGGCAAGGTATTCCGGATAACGCGGTTGTGATAGAATCAAACCGATTTGATTTAGTGACCATAGTTTCGGAAAAAATTCCGACTATGGAAAACGTGGCTAGTTTAGGGATTGATGAGGATGCTTGGACAACGCAAGAGTGGATGCATTTTATTCGTCAAATTCCTGCGGAGACTACTGCTGATAAATTAGAATTATTAGATGCCACTTTTGAATTTAAGAACTGTGGTAATTCGGAGATTATGGCTGAATGGTATATTGCTTCAATTAAGCATGGTTATGATGGCATTAATGCAGATATGGAGTCCTTTTTAATAAATGTTGGACGCCGAAAATTTCTTGAACCGATTTATACTGAATTGGCAAAAACGGAGGATGGTTTAGAGTTGGGAAGAGCTATTTATGAAAAGGCACGACCAAACTACCACGCCATTTCATTCAACACGGTGGATGAGATTTTAGGCTGGGAAAGTTAGGCTCGCATAATAAAAACGAATAGAATCGAAATAATTTCGTAATTTTGTAAACTCTTTCGTTAGAGACTTCGGTTTTCACGAAAGAATTTATTTGGTTAGCCGCCGAGGCGGCTTATTAAAACTGCAACAAAGAACTTCCTGGTCATTGTTGCAGTTTTTTTTTGTTCAAATGTCCGTTTATAAAATATCTCAATCAGAATTGTAACGTTAAGTGTAACTTTGTGACTGATCTTGCGTCTCGCATTAAATACGCTGAACACATGAAAATATTTTTTACGCTTTTTATCCTTTCGATAGGATTCATCAGTTTTGGTCAAAATGTAATTAAAGGGACAGTAGTAGGTCCTTCTGGAAATGCCGTTCCAGGCGCAAGAATTTCAGTTGAAAAGACAACCTATGGTGTACCATCAAGTAATAATGGGGGGTACTTTTTAGAAGTGCCAGAGACGGACACTGTTATTGTGAAGTATAATATGATAGGCTTTGCAGAAAGAATTGATACGTTAATCTTTGTTACTGCGGTTATTGAGCATAATGTTACACTTGATTATGAAGCCGTAGCTTTGGGTACAGTAGAAATTTATGCAGATGATCGAAACATTGTAAAAGAGGTTATTGGACATGTGATTGACAATAAAAAAAACATGCGTAATCAGTATGAATCTTATCAATGTAAAACCTATATCAAAACAAGTTTAGAGAAGGAAGAAAAAAACGGTTTTTTGAAAGCCGCACGAGAATTACAAGGAGGGGGAGATCCCAATTCGCAAAGTAAGCCTGCAGATTTGCGACAAAAAATGAATTTTATAGAATCGAATTCGATTACGCGCTTCAAACGCCGAAACACCTATAAAGAAACCATAATTGCACATAATGATTATGCTGAAAAAACGAATAGTTCAGTAGTTGTTTCTGCCGATTTTTCTGATCCCAATAGTATTATGCCTTCGCAGGTAATTGAGTATAATCCTTATATCTTTTTTGAAAAAGTAGCTGATGGTGATTTTGATTTATATCAAAACTTAATTGAATTACCCAAAGTAGCTGCTAATCCAATCGTCTCGCCGTTTGCAGCAAATGCTTTTTTAAATTATAAATATTCACTCAACAATATTTTTATTGAAGACGGACAAAAGATTTACGACATTCAAGTAGAGCCCCGTTTTAAAGAGACGGCATTGTTTTCTGGGAAGCTTTTTATTATTGATAGTTTATGGGTTGTGAAATCAATGGATTTATCGATTAACCCCTCTGCAATGGGATTCTTTAAAGCTTTTAGAATTATTGAAGATTTTGAACAAGTGGATGGCAAGTGGGTAGTAGAACGCCGAGAATTTACATATACAATAAATGACGGTCAAAATATTGTGATGGGCAATACGCGCGTCAATCATACTGGTTATGAATTTAATTTGGACTTTGATAAAAAAACGTTTAAAAACGTGGTGATGGAATATGACGAAGAAGCGTTTAATAAAGATTCGGCGTATTGGGCGGAAGTTAGACCAATTCAATTGAAGCCAGAAGAGTTGGCTTTTATTCACGAGCAGGATAGCATTACTAAATTATTAGAGAGCGACACCTATGTTGATAGCGTTAATGCGGATTATAATCGCCTGCGATTTTGGGATTTTGTTTTAAGTGGAGTAGGGTTTAGAAACCGAGAGAAAAAGCAAGAGATTTATATTAACCCGCTTGTTAATCAAGTACAACCATTTGGGATTGGCGGATATCGCCATAAGTTAGGTGGTTCTTATTCAAAAGAATTTGAAAATGCACAAGCCATTAAAGTAGACGGTTTTATTGATTATGGATTTAGAAATAGAGACGTTAAAGGACAATTGGGTGTTGAATACACTTATTTACCAAAGCATTTTGGAAGTTTAAAGGTTTCGGGCGGAGACATCTACGATTTTGTAACCATGGAACAATCCATAACCAACTTTTTAAGTCGTGGAAACTATGTACGCAAAACGTTTTTTGAGATTACGCAACGCTATGAGTTATTTAACGGATTATATGGACGCTTCACATTTGATTATTCAACAAGGCGCGATATTTCGAATATAGAAAAAGCCCCATGGGCTGAAAAGCTGGGAGAAGCGTTAAACTGGCCGGAAATTGTTCCTTATGATACCTATACGGTATCCATTTTCGAATTGGAGCTACTTTATCGGTTTAAACAAAAGTATATTTTGAAAGGGAATAAGAAAATTGTCATTGGAACACAATTCCCAGAAGTGCGCATGAAATTTAAAAAAGGTGTACCAAATCTATTCAATAGTGATGTCAATTTTAATTTTTTAGAAATAGGAGCATCAGACAAGGTGAATTTTGGGACATTTGGTGACCTGAAATGGGATGTTGAAGCTGGAACGTTCTTTGGGAAAACGGCTGGTGAAGTGCAATATATTGAGCAGAAATTTTTCCGTGGATCAGATTTGTTCTTCTTTTCACAACCCTTGATGACAATGCAGTTGTTGGATTCAACGTTTAATACCACTCAACCTTATTTGTCGGCTTTTGCTATCCATCACTTTAATGGTGCTATTATGGGTAAAATTCCATTAATTAATAAACTAAAGATACACTTAGTTGCAGGTGCTGCTGCGCTCTTTATTCAGGAGAACGATTATGCGCATATCGAGGTTTATGCTGGAATTGAGCGCATTTTTAAAATCAAAAGACAATTGTTTAAACTCAGCACATTTTATGTTGTTCGTTCAAACGGGGAACCATCTGTCAACTTCAATTTTAAATTTGGCTTTGACTTTTTCAACTCCTTTACCAACTCTTGGTCTTATTAATTCTGCAATTAAATTTTTCATAAAATGAAAAACGGGAGTAACTCGAAAGCACTCCCGTTTAACTATTGGATTCTCGGGTAATCAATTTATTTAATGGTCAATCAATGCGATTAATTAATTCTTGGAATAATGTTGCGACAATTTGATACGACAATCATATCATATTATCTAGCCTCATCAATTACGAAAATTAAATTCGAAATATCAAATTTAAAGCAGCTTTTTCACCAATAAAACACTGAATTAGGTATAAGCTATTAGGTGTTTAAGACGAGGTTTTAGACTTTGAGGCATTCAGTATTTACAGGTTCAATAAAAAATCCTCAATTGCAGTCCAATATTCTAAATGTGAAGGATTGGTTTCCCATAAAGCCCTAGAGCCATGAACGCCAGCTGCTTCAGGAATAAATTGGATTTGATTTCCAGTTGGCCGCCTTCCACTTAAAAAATCAGTAATTGCCGCCGCTTCTTCCTTAGAAGAGGTGATGAAATAAGGCAGACTCACATTTTGCATAGTCGTTTTAAGGAGTGGCTTCGCATCTCCAAAATAATCACCTGGGCTAAATGATACTACTGCTTTTACATTTTCATTATTGGCAGCAATATGCAAGGCTAAGGCAGATGAATATGAACTTCCCCAAAGAATTACAGGTTGCTTAAAATAACCGTATGTGAAATTAATAGCAGCTTCAATGTCTTGCTCGGCATCTACATATTGAACGGGTAAACTTTGCTCAATAGCGCGATCTGCCGTTTGATTGGAGAATTCATTTAAGATTCCGCCTGATCGTTGATCAATAGCAATGCAATTAAAGCCCAAATCATTCAGTTTTGGAGCTATTTCGTCATATTCGTGCATATTATATCCTGCTTGATGACAGAGTAAAATGGACGGTGATGTTTCATCAATTTTATAGATTGTTCCAGTAATATTAAGACCATCTAAGGATGCAAACTCAACTGCTAAAGGATACTCTTCTTCAGGTTCTATATGGGTTTGCGTCGTATCAACCGGTGTTGTATCCGTTGTTATGTCTTCAACAACAGTGTCGTTTCCACAACTGAAGATTAGCAATGATAGGATGATTAGTGCGCTGTTTTTCATGTTTTTAGGTATTAGTTAATCGTTAATAGGCAAAAGATACAAGTTACTTCAAATTCATAGACCAAGTTATAAACCTCAAAAATGTCAGCTTGATTAAGTCAGTCTTCTGAGAAACCAAACTTAACACATCAAACTTTACACTTAACACTAACCTGCGCTAACCCAAACTAATTGCCGCAATGGCAAGAACTGAAATGGCAATGCCTAACCAATTCGTTAGTGATAATTTTTCTTTAAACAATAAATATCCTGATAATGCAGAAAGAACAATTACGCCCATATTTAAAATAGGGTAGACCTGAGAGCTTTCCATATAATCACTTTCTAAGGCTCTAAAAAAGTAAAATACCGTTAAATAATTTGGGACCCCAAGCGCTATTCCCCAAAGGATATTTTTACCTAACTTTTTTGCAGGTAAAATGGTTTCTTTTTTTCGAATAAGTGCTACAATTAGTAAAAAAGTTCCAGAAATGAATGCTGATAAGAAAAGGACTGAAATAAATAAGGACGCATGATTTTCTGCTACGTGTGTTTTTGCTGCATAGTTGAACATAATGTCAGCAATTCCTTGTCCAAAGAAGATAATTAAGATCAGCCATAGGTACCTTTTGTCAAAGCTCAATTTGCCCTTTTCTATCGAGCTTAAAACGACTCCTACAAGGGCCAAGCAAATTCCAAGAATCTTAAAGGTTGAAACAGTATCTCCATACAAAAAGAAAGCCGCGATTACAGGCAGAATAACCGACATCTTGTTAGCAACTGTAGAAATGGCCATTCCTACTACTTGCGCACCTTTTGCTAATAAATTAAAAACAACGATAAAAATGAATCCAATAAGAACCGCAATACCAATCCACGGCAAATTAAATATTTCTGTAGCAGTTAAATTGATGTCTGCAAATATAAATCCGCAAGAACCAGCCACGATATAATTTACAATAATGGCTTGCAAATTGTCTACTCCATATCGTTCAAATAACTTGAATAGAATGAGGATTACATTGAAAAAGAGAATACCTAAAATTAAATCAAGCATGAACTAATATTTTTATGTGATCTTTTCCAAATTGATAACTTTCACTAACGATCCCGGTAAGTTGTGGAGCGGAAATACCGCTCATAATTGGATTTATCCCGGTTAGAATTCGAGCTTCATCCCATATATCTGCTTGAATGAAATTATTCAGTGTTGTGGCGCCACCTTCTATAATAACCGATTGAATTTCTAATTGCGTCAGGGTTTCTAAAATTGAAGAAATAGTGAAGTCCTTTGGTTGAATAAACTGTAATTTTCCTTTCGAAATCACTGCCTTTTCTGTCAATACATATGTTTGCACGGCGCGGTCACCAACCTTAAATGCTCCGTAATCCAATCTCATTTTTTGATCAATAATTACGCGAATTGGTGATGCGCCTTCATAATTTCTGCAAGTCAAAGAAGGATTGTCAACTTTGATTGTATTCTTTCCAACCAAGATAGCAGCTTCTTCGTGGCGCCATTTATGCACCAAGGCCTTTGTCTCTGGCTGGGTTATCCAAAACACACCCTTTTCATTGTTCGATCGCTCAATATCAATAAAACCATTTGCGGTTTGTGCCCATTTTAGAATAACATAAGGTCTGTTTTTATTGTGATAGGTGAAAAAACGTTTGTTCAATGCTAAACTCTCAGCTTCTAAAACACCCACACGAATTTTTATTCCTGCAGTTGACATTTTTGCAACCCCTTTCCCAGCTACTTCCGAATATGAATCAATACAGCCAATCACAACATTCGGAATTTTTGAATCAATGATTAAATCAGCACATGGTGGCGTTTTTCCAAAATGTGCGCAAGGTTCAAGGTTGATATAAATTGTGGCTTTTTCTAAAAGCGTTTTATCTTCAACCGCCTCAATTGCATTTACTTCAGCATGTGCTTGGCCATATTGTTGATGATAACCTTCTCCAATAATTTTACCATCACAAACAACTACAGCACCCACCATAGGATTGGGGGCTACATTCCCAGCTCCTAATTGCGCTAAATCAAGGCACCTTTGCATGAATTTTTCATCCGTAGACATGGCGATAAAATTAGTCAATATAAATGGGAATTACTGTTGATTTCTTGGATGATAACTCGTGATCGCTTCTTTCAATAAATCGTCGCTTAAATGGGTGTAGATTTCAGTTGTGCTAATAGATTCATGGCCCAACATTTCTTGAATAGCACGGAGATTTGCACCATTCTCAACCATATGCGTCGCAAAAGAATGTCTAAATGTATGTGGACTAATATTTTTATGCAAAGCAATTGCTTCTGCCAATTGTTTCACAATTGTGAAAATCATCACGCGGGTCAATTGTTTGCCGCGTCTATTCAAAAATAAAATATCTTCATGTCCCGGTTTAATATCTTGATGAACGCGCACAAAGTTGCGATAGAGACCTACTTCTTTTTCAACAGATGGACTTACAGGAACAAGTCGTTCTTTATTTCCTTTCCCAATTACACGTATAAATCCCTCATCAAAATAAAGGTTAGTGATTTTTAATCCAATTAATTCGCTGACGCGAAGTCCGCAACTGTAGAGTGTCTCTATTATCGCGCGATTGCGGTGTCCTTCATTTTTTGAAAGGTCTATTGCACCAAGTAAAGCATCAATTTCATGTTTGTCGAGAACCTCAGGTAATTTCTTACCAATTTTTGGTAAGTCTAATAACTCCGTTGGGTCAACCTCTATTTCATCTTCTAAAATTAGAAAGAAGAAAAAATTACGGAGGCCAGATATTATTCGGGCTTGCGAGCGGGCAGAAATGCCCATTTCACTAATCCAACGAATCATTTCTTGCAAATCAGATAATTCAATTTGTTTTGGTGATTTAGTATTGTTGGCTATTTCTAAATATTGCAATAGTTTATCGTAATCGCGCAAATAGGCAAGAATACTATTCTCAGATAAAGATTTTTCAATTTTTAAATAACTTTGATAATCCTTTCTATATTTGATCCATGATGCGTGCAAAACAAATTTTAATATTAAATGGTCCAAATTTAAATTTACTTGGAAAGCGCGAACCTGAAACCTACGGTGCTAAAAGTTTTGAAGAATATTTTGTGGAACTTAAGGCGAAGTTTCCATCTCTTAATCTTTCTTATTTTCAAAGTAATTTGGAAGGGGAGTTGGTCAATAAAATTCAAGAGGAAGACTGGGATGGAATAGTGCTAAATGCCGCAGGATATTCACATACTTCTGTTGTAATTAGAGATGCCGTAGCAGCGGTTGAAACGCCTGTGGTCGAAGTGCATATTTCCAATATTACAAAACGCGAAATTTTCCGACACGACTCATTAATTTCCCCTGTATGTGAAGGATGTGTATTTGGGTTTGGTCTAAAATCGTACGAATTAGGCTTGAATTATTTTACAGATTAAGGCACATAAAGTGTTGAAAGAAATCGCGTAATTATCATTTCTACTATTCTACGATTTACTTCTTTTTGATTTTGCAAATAAAATTCCAATTCTTCGGCTGTAAAACTGCCAATAATTGTCCCAATTAAAACGCTTCTTAATTCTGTGTTTTTTTGCATGAACGTTTTCAAATAAACGGCATTTCGGGCCTCCGTTTCAACTGAAAAATCAGTATTTTTCAAATGTCTATCATTCCGAATGACAGTGCAAATGGTATTGTGTTGCTGCTTTAAAACGGGGCGCAATGTGGTATGCATAAAAACAGCCAATGGTTTGTCACTTTTACTTAATTGGACAGCCACTATAGGTCTTGGTTTTGCCATATCTAAATTATTTATCATTAAAATAGGTTTAAACTAGAAACAATTAACTGTCCAAATTGTTCTTTTCATTACCCAACACTCCTTAGTATTCCGAAAGGTCGTAAAATCGAATGTCAGGATAATGCGTATTGAAAAAACCGTAACCGTTATTTACATTGCTTGGGTAATTCACGGGTTCTAAATTTAGACTCGCAAAAACATTTCCAGTACCCTGTTTTAAATTGAGGAAATTGAAGTATTGTTCATCAATATTGGATAATGTAACTACAATACTGTCCGTATGATGGACATTGTCTAAGTTTAAAGTAGCGGTATACATCCCAGGGATTTCATTATCACTTAAAAGTACGGTTTTTGCCAGAACGTTTGATCCATTCCCGAAAAAATTAACACCGTCAATTCCGTCCGTTTCGGCAGCGGCGCCTTTTTTATATACATTTATGATATACCAATTATCTTCTGATGGATTATCTTCAAAAGAAACGCGAATTGCGGTATTGGTATCTGTTACGGTTTTTGTAATAATAGGTGTTGCTTCTTCCAATGTAGCTTGCGCTAACATGGTACTTAAGGCCGTGATTGTATCATTTCCCTTAATAGCTGTTAATTCATAATTAATTCCAGCTGTGGTAGGTGTTTCAACGCTTGCGTATAGACCATAGGCTAATTCATAAAATTCAATTGTTTCATTGTTGAATTTAACAGAAACAGCTGCCCCGCCAACAAGTAAATCTTCTACGGTTACGCTATCTTGCGGCTCTAAAGCTGAAAAACTTTGAGTTAGCGAAATGAGCATATAACTATTCGGGATGACGTGAGAGAAAACCACCAATTTAGAATCTTCGGATTCAACATTAATGTCAATATCTTTTGGACGACATGAAAATATTAGCATTGGAAGGATTAAGAATAAAAACTTTTTCATGATTTAAAATTTAAAGTTAAACGCAACGGATGGGATAAAGCCGAATAAGCCCGGCTGTGTATATTTCATTGCGCCATTATCACCTTGAGTGATTTTAATTTGATACGGTGTTGCTCTGTTATAAACGTTATAAGCACCAACGTGCCATTCGGTTTGGAATTTTTTCTCTGGTTTAGATTTGAATACAAAATTGACATCCAAGCGGTGAGATGAAGACATTTTGTAAGAGTTCTTTTCTGCGAAAACTGGGATAATCTCAACGCCTGTAAGTCCTGCGTTTGGTTGAAAGTATTGTCCAATTATTGGCGTAAACCTAGCGCCAGTCGCATATTCAAAGATGGCAGAGAAGTAAACGCGAGGTGATAACTCTAGGGTTCCAACTGCGGTCAAATAATGGCGCCGATCATACTTCGCGAAAAACGCCTCACCATCATTTATTTCGTCAAATTGACGTTTGGTCCATGAAAGTGTATAGCCCAACCAACCTGTCAGTCGGCCTTCATCCTTTTTCAGTAAAAACTCTGCTCCGTAACTCCATCCACGACCTTGCACTAGTAGCTCTTCAAAATTATCGTTCAAAATTAGGTTGCTTCCTTCTTTGTACTCGGTTAAACCTTTCATGTATTTACCGTAGGTTTCAATTATCAAAGAAGATTTTAATTTGGGTAGATAAAGATTATAGCCTGCCGCAATTTGATCGGCACTTTGTGGACGAATACCAGCAGAAATTGGATACCATAAATCGGTTGGTAAAGCAACAGATGAGCTTGATACGCGGTGCATGTATTGTGTCATTCTTGAATAAGAAAGTTTTAAAGAAGAGTTTTCGCCAGTAGTATATTTAAAATTCGCGCGTGGCTCAATTCCGCCATAAATTTTTCCTTTGGGTGCACTTGCTGATAGGCGTAGACCTCCAGAGAATGTTAAGCGTTTAGAAAAATCATGACGAATGTTTCCATAAACAGCACCTTCAAACGTTTTGAGTAATTTACCTTCTTGATTTTCAAGAAACTCTCCAATTTCACCTGAAGTACTTAAAACGTTAGGTCTAAAATTATGATTGATGAATTCAGTTCCAAATTTTAATTTGGTGTCATTTGATTTGAAATAGGTGAAAGCATATTTAGCGCTCAAATCACGTACGGCGCTTTTAATGAGGATTTGATTGTCTGCGTATTGTCCGCGAATATTATATTTAAAGCGGGTGTGAATTAAAGAGATATTTGAAAATAACTTGGCATTATAAACATGGTTCCAACGTAAGGTTTGTGTGAAATTCCCAAGATTAAATCCAAATCCAAAAGCAGCTGATGAGTCAGACTTGCCGGCATCATAGGCCAATACATCATCTCCAAAATAAGAACTTAAATAGATGCGATCTTTTTTTGACACTTTGAAATTGATTTTACCATTGAGGTCATAGAAGAAATAGGGCAAATCCTGACCAACAAGTTTAAAAACTTGATCGATATAGGTTCTTCGGCCAGAAACCATAAACGAAATACGATCTTTCCAAATAGGAGCGTCAACGGTTAATCGAGAAGATAATAATCCAATTCCCCCTTCCACGCGGAGTTTGTTCATGTCGCCTTCTTTCATTCGTATGTCTGTAACAGATGACAATCGACCACCATAATTGGCTGGAAAACCGCCTTTATAAATCCGCATATCCTTAATGACGTCTGGATTAAAAACAGAGAAAAATCCGAACAAATGCCCGGGATTGTAAACAGTTGCTTCGTCTACCAAAATCAAATTTTGATCACCATCACCGCCACGCACAAAAAAACTTGTACCACCTTCTCCACCACGATTTATCCCGGGGAGTAATTGCGCCACTTTTAAAACATCTGTTTCTCCGCCTATTGATGGGAGTAGTTTCGCTTTTTTAACATCTATTTTAACAACACTCATTTCGGTAGATTCAATCTCTGCTTTGGCCTCCGATTTGACAGCATTAACTTCGACAGTTTCTAGTACATTATCAGAGTTTTTCATTACTAAGTCAATCGAGTTGTTTTCCATTGCTGATACATTTAACTTGGTTTCGCCATGGCTTATATGCGAGATAATGATGAGGTAGGATTCTTTTTTAGGAACCTCAATTGAGTAAAATCCATACTCATTGGAAATTACACCAGCTTGCAATTCGGGAATATATACCTTGGCATAAAGTAATTCCTCTTTACTGTCTTTGACATATCCACTTAAGGTGACAGTTTCTTGCGCAATTAAAATTTGCGAGGTTATGAGGAGTACTAGGAGTGATAAAAATTTCATTCAACTGTTTTTATTACAGTCGCAATCAAATTCAATTACCCTAGTTCAAAAATGAAAAGAATTTATTTTATAAAAAACAAGACGGTAATTTAGTCCTTTGAATTGTGTTAGATTGTTTAAAAGTGAGTGATTTATGCCTTTTGAAACAATTTTTTATCAGCAACAAAAGTCCCAAATGGAAGCAATGAAGCTAATAAAGCCCAAAACATTTTGGTGAAGGACCATTTTAATTGATAACCTACGAGCAAAACGAAAAAGATGTAAAGGACAAATAATAAACCATGTGCCATACCTGTTGAATAGATGAATTGGGGCATATTCCAGATATATTTAAGTGGCATGGCAATACCCATTAATACAAGGAATGAAATACCTTCTAATAGACCAATTATGCGCAATAGTCCTAAATTATTTTTAAACATCCGTGTTAGGGTTTGAGCGAATCTTATCTAATAAATCGTTCATCAATTTAATTTCTTCCTCTGATACGTGCTCGATAGCTTGGACAAAGTTGGCCTCAGATTCATCTATCGTTTCCAATAAATCCAATCCTTTTTGATTGATAATAATATCTCTTTGTCGTCTGTCCAATTTATTTTCTCGGCGGTCAATGACATTTTTTTTCAGCAAACGATCAATGACACGACTTACGTCAGAATTGCGCTCAAGCATTCGTTCTTTGATTAAGCCGATACTTGCAGGTACTTGCTTTTGTCCTCTAAGAATGCGCAATACATTAAATTGCGTAGAGGTTAAATCGTGTTCTTTTAATAAGCACTGAAAGTTTTCAGTTAAGCGCAAATATGTAAAATGCAAGTTCACTACCAATTTATGATAGTCACTTTTGAAACTCGACTGGATTTCATCCTCAATTTTCATCTAACTCTTAATTTTTATGCAAATTTAATTGAATTCTAACAAATAAGGCTAATGCTTAGGGTATAGAATTTATTGATTCAAGGCATTTTCTTCCATTTCTTTGGCGGTGCGTAACACTTTTTCTTTAAGTGTTTGCTTGTATTCAATTATACGTTCCAAAACTTCGCTATTAGAACTTCCAATGATACTTGCCGCTAAGATTCCTGCATTTTTACCACCATTTAAGGCTACCGTTGCAACCGGAATTCCGCCAGGCATTTGCAAAATTGAAAGTATAGAATCCCATCCATCAATTGAATTACTTGATTTAATTGGAACACCAACTACCGGAAGAGGAGTGATAGAAGCCATCATCCCAGGTAAATGAGCAGCACCACCAGCGCCTGCTACAATTACTTTTAAACCGCGTTTATGCGCAGACTTACCGTAATCAAACATACGTTCAGGCGTTCTGTGAGCAGACACAACAGTCATTTCAAACACAATACCTAGTTCTTTTAATATATCTGCAGTTTCCTGCATGATCGGAAGATCAGAATTACTCCCCATGATTATACCAACTTCAATCATATCTACTAATTTTTAAGATTTGTACCGAATTTTTTTCGAAATTCTAATACTTGGTTTTTCAATACAAAAATAAATTAAATACGCCCCAATCCAACTCAATAATAATGCAAAGATAACCATTAGAAAAGGATAGTCTTGAAATAGGCTGGATTCTCTGAAAAAGTATAGGAATTTGCCACCTATCAAACCGTGAATTAAATAGAATGAATAAGATATTTTACCCGTAAACTTTAAGAATTTCATTTTTTTAGGCAGCCATAATACCATGGCGAATCCTATTATTCCAGCAAATAGATCTTGCCAAACATAAAAGTTAAATAAACTCAATAAACAAAGGATTAAGAGACCTGCATACGTCCAATTCCATCCATTTTCAAAAATATAGAACGCCGCAAGTCCAAGCAGAAAGTAAGGCGCGTTTACAAATACCGTATTCTCAGGGATAGTATAGGCACCAATAGCAAGAAGAAGTGCTGAAATTCCAATTAAATAGATGGTATGTTTTTTAAATAACGGAATCAATAAGCCAATGATGATATAAAATTGAAATTCAACTTTTAAAGTCTGAAATACCGGATTTATCCAACCATTATCTGGAAAATGAGCCAGTAAATCGGCATTACTTTGAATAAAATCGACCAGGAAAAATGCATTTGCGCCAATGTTTCGCCATTCAATATTGTATCCTACCGGCCATATATAGGTGTTGGTATAATAGCTAACGCCAATGATTAGTGCAATAGTTAAGAAGTACGGTGGTAATAAACGAATACTTCTTTTAGAAATATATTGTAGGTAGTTCTTGATGCGATAGCTGCTTTTGTAGAGCGAATATGGAATGATAAAACCCGAAATGATATAAAATATTTCAACACCTTGGGCACCATAGACAAATATACCGCGGGTAGCTTCGTTGTTTAGCAAAAAAATGCCTTCAGCAGAAAAATTGGTAAAATGATAAATCCCTACAGCCAAGGCAGCAAAAGCCCGAATGCATTCAACATGATTTAAATAGACTCTATTCTGCAATTACTTTAAGTGTTTTCTTAACGTTTAATGCTAAGGATTTTGCTTCATTCAATGAGTCGGCGATCACCGTTACATGTCCCATTTTACGGAATGGTTTGGTGTTTTCCTTTCCATAAATATGCGGATAAACGCCTTGCCAACTTATAACTTCTTCAATTCCCTCGTATTTGGCCTTGCCAATATACCCTTTTTCTCCAAGCAAATTAACCATTACAGAAGGCTTAATGACACCTGTAGAACCCAAGGGTAAATTAATAATGGATCTTAAGTGTTGTTCGTATTGAGACGTATAATTAGCTTCAATGGTTTGGTGACCACTATTGTGTGGTCTAGGTGCTACCTCGTTTACCAATATTTTACCATCCTTTGTTAAAAATAGTTCAACAGCAAGGATTCCTACCATTCCTAATTTCTCTATGACGGTTTTAGCAAGAGCACTTGCTTCTTCGGCTATCTCTTTGGTAACATTGGCCGGCGCAAATAAAAACTCAACTAAATTCGCTTCAGGGTTAAACTCGAGTTCTACAATTGGGTAGGTCATCATTTCTCCCTTTTCATTTCGGGCAACAATAACAGATAGTTCCTTATCAAAATCAAGAAAGGCCTCTAAAAGACTTCCGTCAGGGAATGAGTTTTCAAAATCGGCTTCAGTTTTTATAGCTTGCACACCTTTGCCATCATAGCCGCCAGTGCGCGCCTTTTGCATAAAGGGTAAAAAGTCTGCATTTGCGGGTAATTCACTCGCGTTTTTGATCAGACGAAAAGGGGCTGTAGGAATATTATTAGCTTCGTAGAATTCTTTCTGGATCCCTTTATCCTGAATTAAACGAATAATATGGGGTTGCGGATAAACTTTAATTCCTTCCTCGGCAAGCTTGTCCAAGGCATCAACATTCACGTGCTCAATTTCAATTGTAACTACATCTTTGTTTTTGCCAAAGGCATATACGGCATCAAAGTCCGTGATGTCTCCTTGAATAAATTCATGTGCTATTGCGGCGCATGGTGCGTTTAAGTTGGGATCCAAAATGCAAACTCTAACATCAAAGTTTAACGCTTCTTGAATAAACATTCTTCCCAATTGTCCACCTCCTAAAATCCCTACGCTAAGTCCTGAATGATAATCGCTGTTCATAAGAGCAAAATTAATATTCTTTTAAAAATAACTAAAGCTCAAACACTTAATCTTCAAAAAAGTGAGTGAAACAAAAAAAGCCCCTCGATTGAAATCGAGAAGCTCTAAATATGATAATAAGGTGACTATTAGCGTTTAGCTAATCGCTCAGAAGAAATACTAAGCTTCTTTCTACCTTTTTTTCGTCTTCTGTTAATTACAGCTTGTCCATTTTTAGTAGCCATTCTGCTTCTGAAACCGTGTTTGTTTCTTCTTTTTCTAAGTGATGGTTGAAATGTTCTTTTACTCATCTCTGCAAATTATTATAAGGTCTTATTAAACTCTGTTTTATCCCAATTGGGTGGGCAAAGATACAACAAATAAATAGAGAACAAAGTTTTCCTGTATGAATTTCTAAATTATGTGCCTTTTGTGACAAACATTCCTGATAATCAGCTTAGTTTTGCACAAAAGTTTTAGTACATCATGTTCGGAAATCGTAAAAATAAAGAAAAGGTTGAGCTTTCAAAGGACGCTTATAAAAAAGCAAGACGGTTTTTCGGCTTCATAAAGCCTTATCGAACGTCTTATACCATTGGTTGGATATTTTTAGTCCTATCTAGTGTTACTGCCATGCTTTTCCCCGCTTTAATGGGTCAGTTATTGGGAGCGAATAAATCTGATCAAGCATTTGTTGAAGTACCAAATATTGATTTGACAGATATTAACACCATTATAATTGTCATGCTGGTCGTTTTTGGTGCACAGGCGATATTCTCTTTTTGTAGGATTTGGATTTTTAGCACTGTGACCGAGCGTGCGTTGAGAGATTTAAAATTGAAGGCCTTTAATAAACTGGTCAATTTTCCAATTAACTTTTTCAATAAAAATAAGGTCGGAGAATTGTCATCAAGAATTGCTACAGATATTAATCTGCTACAAGAAACATTAAATACAACTATAGCCGAGTTCTTTCGGCAGTTTGTAACAATTGCTATAGCCTTAGGGTACATTTTATACACTTCATGGGAATTGGCTTTGTGGATGTTGGCTGTGGTGCCTGTGTTAGCAATTGCGGCAATTATATTTGGGCGTTATATTCGCGGCTTATCAAAATCAGCACAAGATGAATCGGCTAAGTCTAATTCAATTTTAGAAGAGGTATTAACTGGAATTGTAAATGTGAAAGCCTTTACAAATGAACGTTATGAATCTGAGCGTTATTCTAAGCGTGTAGTCAATATCATGGGATTAAACATCAAAAGTGGCTTAATGCGTGGTGCATTTGTGTCCTTCATTATTTTTGGAATGTTTGGTGGAATAGCTTTTGTAATTTGGAAAGCCAAAGGGATGGAAGGCGACGGATTCATTAGCAATACCGAATTCATTAGCTTCATACTCTATACTATTTTTCTAGGTGCTTCGTTTGGCGCAATCCCTGATTTATATGCTAAAATCCAAAAAGCAATTGGAGCAACTGAGCATCTAATGGATGTTTTAGAAGAGGAATCGGAAGATTTAACGGGTGATGAATTGACCAATTTTAAAGGAGATGTTAGTTTTAACAATGTTTCATTTTCCTATCCTCAACGGCAAGAAGTTGAGGTCTTGAAAGGAATTAATTTCAATTGTAAGGCAGGACAAACTACTGCATTAGTTGGCGGGTCAGGCGCTGGGAAAACTACTATTTCGGCCCTGTTATTGCGTTTTTATGCACCACAAAATGGTACAATAAAATTTGATAATAAGGACGTGCAATCTTTAGCGTTAGAAAGCTTAAGAGCGCAAATAGCAATTGTTCCACAGGAAGTTATTTTGTTCGGCGGAACGGTGATGGAAAATATCCGCTATGGAAATATTAATGCAACGGAAGATGAGGTAATTGAGGCGGCTAAAAAGGCAAATGCTTATGATTTTATCATGAGTTTTCCTGATCAAATGGAAACGCTTGTAGGCGATAGAGGGATTCAACTTTCTGGCGGTCAAAAACAACGTGTTGCAATTGCAAGAGCTGTATTAAAAAATCCAAAAATATTGATCTTGGATGAAGCAACTTCTGCACTCGATTCAGAATCTGAGCGCTTGGTTCAAGATGCATTGGATAAATTAATGGTAGGTCGAACTTCCTTTGTTATTGCACACCGTTTATCAACAATCAAAAATGCAGATACAATACTTGTATTAGATGAAGGTAAAATTGTAGAACAAGGAACTCACGACGAACTCATTAAAAATGTGAGTGGTACTTATTTTAAATTGAATAAGATTCAAGTTTGATAGTCACGTCACAAATTGTAGAACAAAGGACGCGCAACGTTCATTTAAACCTAGGCATTTTTAGGTGCCGTGAATTACGCTAGCAAAAAATAAAATCTCAGATACAGGTTGTCCAACAGTGATGGTGCCCTAGGATATGTACAAGTAATTGGGTAAAGAGAGTGATTGCTAAGGGCGGGGTAAACTTTAGCTATTTGAGGTGTTTAGTTTTTTATTATTCAACGTAAAATGCAGTATTAGTTTTCCCCATGTTTTTCGCATTACTTAAATAAGTTTCTATTACCTCTAAATCTCTTACTAAGCAGTCTTTTGTATTGGTTGGTTCGAAATATCCATCCCACCATTCTTGTTTATGAAATAATTTATTCTTTGAGAAAAAACCAGATTTTAATTTGGATTTTAAGATCGCAACCAATTTGAGGAAGTCGGTAATATCATTCCAAATTTTATCTTTTTCAATTTGTTTGGCCATTAATCGTTCTCTTTCACTAGATTCTTCTGGGAACTCATCCTCATGCCATAAACCGGAATAATTTCTAATTGTAAAAGGCGTAAGATCTTGATTTAATTGTTTCTCTATTTGATGAAGCTCACACGCTTCGCCATCTATTTCAGGCCCGTGCACAAAACTTTGAAAAGTCTTACTTAAATCGGGTCCTAAATCCCCTTCAGTTCTTATGTGTGTCCATGTTCCCATTCTAATCGTAATTACACAACAAACTCAAATAAAAAGTAATTCCCACAAGGGGTAGCGCCAGTTCGAGTGATTTTTAATTTGGCAAAATCAAATCAAAAATATTATCGAGATTCTGTGTTAATATCCTAATAAAAATATGATTATTTTTAAACTTCTAAAGGAAGATTTATTCTATCCTGCGTAGGGCTCGGATTTTTCTGGGCTCTACTTTTTTCAAAATCAAAGGAAAAGCATTCATTTTTCTTGATGAGTGAATAACTTAATTCTAGCATTTTTCTTTGAACCGCAACTACAGCTTTCATTTTAATCCCCGTTCTTTTAGTTATTCGTATAAACACTTTTTGATAATTG
>WTCE01000103.1 GCA_013138735.1 Crocinitomix sp.
TATTGGATTATCCCTTTAAGTCGTCAGAACGTAAATAGCTTACGTTTTGCTGCATTAGATTTGGTCAAAACTTAAATTTTATGGCTAAAAAAGATTTTACAATATTTGATTTGATGGCACGATTCCCAGATGAAAAGAGCTGTATCATTTATCTATCAGAACAAAAGTGGGCTTCGGGCTACTGTTGCATCAAATGTGGCTCTACCAAGAATAAACAAGGGAAGAAAAAAGATAATAAACGTTGTAAAACCTGTGGCTATGAAGAGTCACCGACTTCCAATACATTGTTCCACAAGATAAAATTTCCTTTGCAAAAGGCATTTTACATCTGTTATCAATTAAGTGTAAACAAAAAAGGTATGTCTACTTTGGAATTAAGTAGGCAGTATGGTTTAAGTCAAAAAACATGCTGGTTTTTTAAGCGAAAAGTTCAAAAAGCAATGGTAAGCAGTGATGCTCACCCACTGGAGGATGTTTTGGAAATAGATGAATTCTCAATAGGCTCGCATGAAAAAGAGAAGCCTGGACGATCTGATGGCAAGAAGAAGAAAGTAATATTAGGGGTCGAAATAGTCCTCAATAAAAAAGAAAAACTAACAATCGGAAGGGCTTATTCTCGTGTGATAGATGATTATTCAACTCAGAGTTTTAAACCATTTTTTGAAGAAAAAATAAATGCTAAATCTACTATATTTACTGACTTATGGAGTTCATACAAACCGTTGTCAAATAAATATGACATAAATCAAGAAAAATCGAATAATGGTGAGAGCATGAAACTATTACATACACACATAATGAACATGAAGGGATGGCTCAGAGGGATTCACCACCATATATCAACCAAACATGCGCAATGTTATATGGACGAATATCATTTTAAGTTCAACAGACGTTTGAATTTAGAGAACTGCTTCGATAAACTTATTCTTGGAATGACTAAAAACGAATGGTTTAGCTACAAAATGGCTTCGCAGACGACTTAAGTAATTAATCCAACTAAATTAAATTCTAGACCTAGAAAACGATTTGGGTATGAAAACCCTATATTTATGATGGAAAAATTATTGTTTAACCAAGAAGTTGCATTTGTAACTTGAATTCAGCAAGTTTCAAAACTGCCAAAGGAGGATTTAAAATTTTACAATGTTAGATTGATTTACAATGATTTGAAAAAGAATAAAACACCGAAACAAAAACGAATCTTAAAACACGCTAAAGCCCCAGAAGAGAGAGCTTTACTTTTTGAAGTATTAAATAAATTCAATAAAATTGAATTATTCCCAGATGAATTTTTGACGAGAGAAAAGGCATCAGAAAGTTATCTGTCAAATTGGCTTTATCAACATGAAGAATACGATAGTTTACCGGATGACATTCATTGCGTCGAAAATTCAGAATTAAATGATCGCTTAATTGTATTCAAATTTAAAAGCAATGAACCACACTTTCTTGCCAACAAAGGTTGGGTTTATGGTTACGTAGGCTATAATTTTTCAAATGATAAACCTTACGGGAAACCAGATCTTTTAATGAGTGATTTTGATAATGTTATGCTGACTTTAGATGAATGCTTGAAAATTTTAGAGGAAACTTTATCCGGATGATTTAGTGACTTTAATGAGCCATTAACTATTTAAAGTTTCAAAAAGCCCCCAACTCTTTCCCCAAATTCTCCCTCGCTTCAACTTCATACAATTCTACAAAATGTGCCGTCTTAAATAACCGCTCCATCTCCAAAAAGTGCATCAACACTTTCTTACGACCAGGTTTATACAATAAATTCGGGTAAATTTTATACTCTTTTCGGATGGCTTTAGTATAGGCTTCGTATGTCTCCCAATTTTTGCCTAAAATCGATAAATCCGCATCTGTAAACAGGTTGGCGTCTTGGTCGTCCATTATAGCGTGGGATTTTGTAGCAATTATCTGCATCTTGCAACGCTCCACCTGCTCTTTTGGATATGCAATTTCTGACAACCGCTTCACAGCCAAATCAGCACTGCGTTCTTCATTGTCCTGCTTGCGAACATTATAAACAATATCATGATAAAACACGGCCCATGAAACAGTGTTCCAGTCATCAATTTGATCCTTGACCTGTTCTAATTCAAGAAATAAATTCTCTAAATGTGTCAGGTTATGATAAATGCGATTTTTATTCGAATGCGCCGCCTCAATTTCCGCCCAATATGCATTCGCCAACCCCGCATCTGCAGTTTGCCGCCCAATGAGTTCAAAAAAACGAGTTTTTAATTCCACAACATTTTTTTTCTAAAAGACTAACGACAACATCATCTAATAGCGAAGCGATCTAAGTACCAACAGCGAAGTGATCTAAGTACTAAAAAAAACTAATCAATAACCTTCGCATTACTAACCTTCACCTTCAATAAAGCAATGGTCAAAACTTCATCCATAGTTTTCACATAGTGGAATTTCAAGCCTTTCAAATAACTTTGATCAATATCTAAGATGTCTTTTTCGTTCTTTGCAGAAAGAATAATTTCTTTGATATTAGCACGTCTAGCTGCCAAAATTTTCTCTTTGATTCCGCCTACAGGCAATACAGCGCCGCGTAAGGTGATTTCGCCAGTCATGGCTAAGTATTTACGGACTTTGCGTTGTGTAAACGCTGAGGTAATAGCTGTTAGCATTGTAATTCCGGCAGATGGTCCATCTTTTGGAGTAGCTCCTTCTGGAACGTGAACGTGTACATCCCATTTGTCAAAAACAAGTGGGTCTACGCCAAATTCTTCAGCATTGGCTTTTAAATATTGGTGGGCCAATACAGCTGATTCTTTCATTACATCTCCTAAATTCCCCGTTAAGGTTAATTTTCCTTTTCCTTTAGATAAGCTGGTTTCAATGTATAGAATGTCACCGCCAATTTGTGTCCAAGCCAAGCCTGTCACTACACCTGCAAATTCATTTCCAAAATATTTGTCTTTGCCATGCGCAGGACCTAATATTTTAGCCAACTGATCTTCGGTTACTTTTGCCGTATATTTTTCTTCCATGGCAATTTCTTTTGCCCGGTTTCTGATTACGGCTGCAATGCGTTTTTCTAAACCACGTACACCCGATTCTCCTGTATATTCTTCAACAATTATTTCAATTAACTTGGGAGAAATACTGATGTCTTTTTTCGTGATACCATGTGCTGCTAATTGCTTTGGTACTAAATGACGTTTGGCAATTTCAACTTTCTCTTCTACCGTATAACCGTTCACTTCTATAATTTCCATTCGGTCGCGCAATGGCCCTTGAATGGTGCTTAAATTATTGGCTGTAGCAATGAATAAGACACTCGAAAGGTCATAATCCAATTCCACAAAATTATCGTTGAAGGTTGCGTTTTGTTCCGGATCAAGTACTTCTAATAAAGCAGATGACGGATCGCCTTGATTTCCTCTTCCTACTTTGTCAATTTCATCTAATACAAAAACAGGATTGGATGTTTTAGCTTTTTTAATGTTCTGTAAAATTCGACCTGGCATAGCACCAATATAGGTTCTTCTATGTCCTCTAATCTCTGCTTCGTCATGCACACCGCCCAATGACATTCTCACGTATTTGCGTCCTAATGCTTCTGCAACAGATTTCCCTAATGAAGTTTTACCAACTCCAGGAGGTCCGTATAGGCAAAGAATAGGGGACTTCATATCTTTTTTCAACTTGATCACTGCCAAGTATTCTAAAATCCGATTCTTTACCTTGTCCAATCCAAAATGATCGCGATCTAGTATTTTCTTTGCACGCCTTAGGTTGAAATTATCGTCTGACATTTCATTCCATGGCAAATCTAATAACAAGTCAATATAATTGATTTGAACTGAGAATTCAGCCCCTTGAGGATTCATTCTGCCCAATTTTTTTAATTCTTTATCAAAAGTTTTTTGAACCTTTTTCGGCCATTTTTTAGCTTTGGCTCTTTTTTCAAAATTCTTAATCTCACTCTCACCCGGATTTTCACCTAATTCATCTTGAATCGTTCTAATTTGCTGATTTAAGAAATACTCCCTTTGTTGGCGATCCATGTCAATTTTAACCTTGGTTTGGATCTCATTCTTCATCTTCAACATCTGTATTTCTACAGACAAGTGGCCAATGACTTTTTCAATACGTTCAGTGATAGAATTGATTTCTAAAACTTCTTGTTTTTTCTCTACTTCAGAGCTCAGGTTAGAAGCTACAAAATTTACTAAAAACGTAGGGCTTTCAATGTTCTTAATCGCAAAAGTCGCTTCAGAAGGAATGTTCGGCGATTGTTTAATAATGCGCATGGCCATTTCCTTCATAGAATCAACCAAGGCTTTATTCTTATCCTTTGTGACATCTACTTTTTCATCAGTCAAACCTTTTACAACAGCTTTAAAATAAGGCGTTTCTTCAACGAATTCGCTCACTTCAAAACGTCTTTTTCCCTGAATGATAACAGTAGTGCTACCATCAGGCATTTTAAGTCGTTTAAGTATTCTTGCTACCGTTCCAATTCTGTTTAAATCATCCGCAACAGGATCTTCAACCTCCGTCTTTTTTTGAGAGATTACCCCAATCGTCTTATTTCCTTTATAAGCATCTTCAATTAGCTTGATAGATTTATCTCTACCAATCGTAATTGGAATGACAACTCCTGGAAATAATACATTATTACGGAGTGGTAAAATAGGTAACAAATCAGGAATTGATTCTTTGTTTAATGAATCCTCTTCTTCTTCAGAAATTAAAGGAATAAACTCAGCTTCTTGATCTAATATATTTGATAAGGCGAATAATTCACCCATTGTCGAGTCAGACATTTTTTCAGTTTTTTTGTCAATTTGGCACGTCAGATTCTAATTTGCACTTTTTGTCTGTCAAAACGTACTTAGAAACCTCTTGTAGCCGTTAGTTTTCTAATACACCCTAATAGTTCAATCACTGTGCCAAACGATCGAAGAGATATGTTAAAATTTCTTTATCTCCTTCGGTTAGATTTTTGCCACGGCGTTGCATCATGTTTTCTGCCACTTGAAATGCTTTGTCCTTGTTAAACTTCGCCGTTTTTTCAACGCCACCCCACGTAAATGATGGAATGTACTTTGGAGGAAATCCTGCTCCAAATATATTAGCGCTTACACCAACGACAGTTGCTGTATTGAACATGGTGTTAATACCTGTTTTTGAATGATCGCCCATTAAAAGGCCGCAGAAGAGTATGTCAGTACTTTCAATTTGATTCGTTTCATAAGAGTAGACCTTAACATTTGAGTAATTGTTTTTTAAATTACTTGAATTGCTATCTGCACCGATATTGCACCATTCTCCAATTACAGAATTCCCTAAGAATCCGTCATGCCCTTTATTCGAGTAAGATTGAAAAATACAATTCGAAACTTCTCCGCCTACTTTACATTCTGGGCCAATAGTGGTGGCACCATATATTTTAGCTCCCATTTTTACGACAGCTTTTTCGCACAAAGCAAAAGGTCCTCTAATAATTGCGCCCTCCATTACTTCAGCGTTCTTACCAATATATATAGGTCCTGTTGAAGCATTTAAAATAGCATGTTCAACTTTGGCACCTTCTTCAATAAATATGTTTTCCGGGTTTGTGGTTCGATTACTGGCGTTTAACGGCTGACTTGTTCTGTTTTTTGTTATTACTTGAAAGTCCTTAATCGAAGCTTGGCTATTACGCTCAAAAATATGCCATGGCTTCTCAATTAAGCAAGTATATTCAATGGCTAAGTTTATTGTTTTTTCTTCAATACATCCTTTTTGCGCAATCTTGTCACTGTGTGAATATAGGGCTTCCCCTTTTTTGAGGTTTAGAACCGCTTCAACTAATTCAGGACTTGCTTTGTAATTACCTGCAATTGTGATACTCTCGTCATTTGGTATGCCTTCTTTGAATTTAGCATAAAGATAAGCCTCCGTCAAGTACGCCGTTTCATAGTCAACATTATACGCATCAAAATAATATTCCCAAGATTCTCGAATCGTCATAATTCCAAACCTTATTTCCGCCACGGGACGTGTTAAAGTAAATGGGGCTAAACTTTTGTGTAATCCGTTGTCGTTGAAAATTATTTGCATAAAAAAAAGGATATAAAAAAACCCGTATCAACAATGTTAATACGGGTTACTAAGTTATAAAAATTTTTATGATTTCTTCATGTTCTTACCGTAACGGTTCTTGAACTTATCAATTCTACCCGCGGTATCTACAAACTGCATTTTACCAGTAAAGAAAGGATGTGATTCTGAAGAGATATCCAATTTAATTAAAGGATACTCATTTCCGTCTTCCCAAGCTTCTGTTTCGTTTGAACTAGCACAAGAGCTAGATATAAATTTGTAGCCGTTAGACATATCCTTGAAAACAACTAATCTGTATTCTTCTGGATGGATTCCCTTTTTCATCTTATTTTATTTTAATTTCGTCTTTTCTTAATTATGATTTCACTGTATGAAACATACTTGTGCAAAATCGAGGTGCAAATTTAGTATTTTTTTTTTAATCAAGATTATTTTCTGCAATAAAATAAAAAAACTAAAATTACGTAATTACATTTGTACAACCATTAATAAATTATGCGATTAGTTCTATTTTCTTTCTTTCTTCTACTGGCCGGAATTTCTGTTTCTTGCAAAAAGGATAAAGGCTTCACGAAAAATCACTTGGATTTTTCGCAAGACACCTTGTTGTTTGATACAGTTTTTACTACAGTAGGTTCCACAACAGAACGCTTTAAGATCTATAATAACAATACGGGCACCATTAATATTGACGAGATTCAGTTAATGGGTGGTGAGGATTCGCCTTTCAGAATTAATTTTGACGGAGTTCCAGGAGTCTATCATGAAAATATTGAATTAGAAGGAAAAGATTCACTCTATGGTTTTGTGGAAGTGACCTTAGAAGTCAATAATGTATCTAACCCATTAGTCATTTCAGATTCAATTCGGTTTTTAACCAATGGCGTTAATCAATATTTAAAATTAGATGTTTGGGGGCAAGATGCTTATTTCCATGCAAATGAATTGGTAGGAGATCATATTGAGTTATGGCTAAATGATAAACCTCATGTCTTGTATGGGATTGTTGCCTGCGGTTTTCCAGGCTTAGATTCAAATAAAATCTTAACTATACCGGCGGGAACTCAAATTCATGGGCATAAGGACGCGCAGTTGATTGTTTATAAGAGTACACTCAACATTACAGGTGATTATGGAAATGAAGTTGTTTTCCAAGGAGATCGATTAGAAAGTTTTTACGATAACGTTTCGGGACAATGGACTGGAATTCGAATGATTGAAGCCAGTACGAGTTCAATTAATTATGCCATTATTAAAAATGGTGCCGTTGGTTTACAGGTAGACAGCACGCAATCAGCGTTGACATTGAACTTAACCAATACGATAATTGACAATTCTAACTTCTTTAATTTACTACTCGTTGCAAGTCCAAATGTGTTGGCAGAAAATTGTCAATTTGGCAAGGCAGGAAGCTCGTCTGGTTTTTTCTTCGCAGGCGGAACGTATAATTTCAGACATTGTAATTTTGTCAACTATTGGACCGGCGGTAGAGGAGGAGCAGCTTTTAAAATTAAGAACTACTATACTTTTGAAAACACAACCTATGTTAGTAGCATTATAGACTCCAGGTTTGACAATTGTATTTTCTATGGCAACGCTGCAAATGAAATTGATATCGATACTTTAGAAGGATTAACAATGGATTTTGAATTTAACGCATCCTTAATGAAGCGAGAAGAAATTTATGAGTATTCAAATTATTCCCCATCCGTAATTTGGAATGTAAATCCTTTATTTATAGATCCAAGTTTAGAAGATTTTCATTTAGACATTGGTTCTCCACTCAGAAATGTCGGTGATCCATCCTATTCAAATGCTGCCGATATAGAAGGCGTTTCCAGAACTACACCGAATATTGGATTGTACGAGTTGTAAGGAGAGTAGGTTTATCAGCTTCCTAGAGTTCTTTATTATGCAAAATTTAGATTAGGATTATATTTATTTCTAGTAAAATATACCAATCTACATGGCTTTTCAATTCAACTTTATGCCTTTGCTTGTTCCAGCGGTCAATGGCGTTCCGTTCGAAAAGTGATTTCATCAAAACCTGTGATTAGGGAGTAGGGAAGCTCCGTAGGAGATCACCTGACCGAACTTATTACAGGGGAAGGTGCAATTGATTTTCGAATGGGCCTCTAAAGTGTCAAGCCCTGCTAGGGAGACTTTTTTTCGCGTGTCGCCAAAGCTTTAGCGGAGGGACTGGTACTTTTTGGTCGAGCAAAAAGTACAAAATATTCATTCAATCCCTTGAAGTTGAACTTTAAAGCAAAAGTTAATTAATGGAACACAGTCCCGATCGCTGTCGGGAACGCAGATTTACGCGAATTTTTTATTATTAATGTAAGGCCCGAACTCTGAATGTCAGGGTTTCGAACAGCAGTAATTAAATTCAGATAGTTTTCGGAACCAGCGAAGAATGCCTTAATAAATATAAGAAAGTCTATTGAAAAATAATGAGGACGCTAAGCGTTACAGGATTCTACTAAAAAATAACAATTTCCTGAATCGAAATTGAAAGCTCACCTGTAAAAGAGAATTCGCGATAAGCATAAAGCCTTACTTCATAAACACCTGGCTCGCTAAAGCTTTGTGTAAACACCAGATCAGATGAAGACACCGTGTTTTCAGGAGAGCCAGCCGGTCCAGTGAAAAACCAAGCCTGGCTTAATGTATGGCTTGAACAAGATGTGAAAGTAATAGGTGTTCCTACACTAACGCTTGTTTCGCTAATCTCCATACAAGCGTTTGGCTGCTTTGTGCAGCTAAAGGCTAAAATTGAAATAAGGGAGAATAAAAGAATAAACTTTCTATGCATTTTTCGCGAAACTTTCCCACGAATTTATAAAAGAACTTTTGATATCCAATAAATGTTTATAAAAATTTGGGACTTCTATTGAAAACGTATAAGTCAAAAATAACCAAACATTTGGCAAAATATTCGCGAATGTGGGTGTAGTTTTTACTAGAGTTCACATCTTTGGCGCAGTACGCTACAGCGTTTAAACCATAATGATTCGCGATAAATAAGGCGCGTTGATTATGAAAACGTTGCGATACAATAGTTAGATTTTGACAATTAAACACTTTTTTTGCACGTACCACAGAATCCAATGTTCTAAAACCGGCATAGTCTTTTACAATTGCATTTGCAGGAATTCCAGCTTTCAATAAATAATCAGTCATGTCTTCAGTTTCATTATAATCGGCTGTGTGGTTGTCGCCACTCACAATTATTTTGGAAATTTTATGCGACGTATAAAGTAAAATTGCTGCATCCATTCGATATTTAAAATATGGATTTAAGCCATTTATTCCATCTTTTTTTGTACCTAAAACCAATGCGAATTCACGAAAAGGGACTTCCTCGATTTCCGTATAAATTTGATTTTCGGTTTGTTGAATCACGATTTCTTGGCTGATGAAGACCATTAAAATGAAGGCGAAAAACAAATAAATATAGGTGCGTTTTTTATGCATAAGCCTAAGGTAAATCGTTTAGATTTCAGTTTAATGAAAAAAAAAGTAAATTATTATTATTTTTATTAAATGGTTCGTTTCGTAGATTATTCGCGGGATGTAGCGCACAATAAATCGGAACATTTTGCGTTTATTAAATTGTGGCAGCAATCTTGCAATTAACCATTGTAACCAAACAAAAGGATTGTTGTTATACAAATGCAAAGAAATTAAAACCAAACAAGTAATTATGCCGACTAACCCGATTTATCACCATACGGAGGATAAGCTGTTGATGGAGCTGAAGTGGATAAAGTACGCTCAAGAAAATCCTCGTGGCTTCGAGCCATTGTACAATAAGTACTACGAACAGATATTGAGATACATTTATCAGCGGATAGATGACAAAGAAACTGCTTACGACATTGCAAGCCAAGTATTCTTAAAAGCACTAAACAATATTCATAAATATGAGTATCGTGGGGTTCCTTTTGCATCTTGGTTGTATAGAATTGCTAAAAGCGAGCTATACCAATCGTTTCGTGATAAAAAGGCAAGAAGAACTGTAAATGTAGACACTTCTAATCTTTCAGAAATGATTGATGAGATGGAAGAAGATACATCAGACGGTAATAGACAAGTATTGATTCAATTGATCAAAAAATTAAAAGAAGATGAGGTTCAGATGGTCGAGCTCAGATTCTTTGAAAAGCGCTCTTTTAAAGAGATAGGCGAGATATTGGATATAACAGAGAACAACGCAAAAGTAAAATCGCATAGAGTAATCAACAAAATGAAAAAACTATTTAATCAGATAGGGAATGAAAAATAGAAAGATTAATTTGGATCGCCCGCAATTGAACGCAGACGAAATAATGACAGGCAAAAATTTCGAATCTGTTGTGCGCAACCACCAAATAATGTCAAAACCATTTTATAAACAGAATTGGTTTTTCGGCACCACAGGAATAGCCTCATTAGGATTAATAATTGGAGGGACCTTAGCGTTCCAAAATTCAACTGAAAATCTAGTTTCGACGGACATGTTGAACACAGACGCCCCTCCAAACTTGACGGTCCCCGATAATAATTTTATCGTGATGAACGCAAGAACTGAGCAGTCGTTTGACGACTTTGCAAAGAAAACAATCGTAATTAACCTTGAAAATATAACGCCAATAGAAGAAACACCGACTCTAGATAACCCAACCGAAACGAATGTCATTGAAAGTCTTGCAGATGTTGCAACTGATAATGCCGAAGAAATAATAACAGCTGAAGTTCCTGAAATTGAGAACACTAATGTTGTTGCTTCAAACCCAAGTATGGATATTAATCCTAGGATTAGTAATAAAATGGGAGGTTCTATTACACGTAACGAATTATTGGATAATAAAGGTATCACCACCGAAGGAGATGTAAATATCATCCACTTTGAATTGCATTTAATCGACGGATTAGGAGGGAAAGTATTTGCCGAAGAAGGCAACCAACTAAACGAAGATATGAAGGATGCACTTGAAAGTGTGGGGCAGGGAGAAACCATTTATTTTGAAAATATTCGGGGCAAAGTGAAGAACGGTAGAGAGGTAAGATTAAATCCGCTTCGGTACGTTTTAATGAACTAATTGTCAATCCATTAATCGGATGTTTTTGGTTATTCGCCATTGAGACGTTAATTTTCAACGAAAAAGCGGGATGTTTTTATCAAGTTAAGTTGGATTGTATACATTTGCATTGATTCTTTATTAAGAATTGTAAAATGCGTTGTTTTAAAAGAATATACCTACTTGTCTTGTTGCTCTTTGTTTTGAGTACATCAGGCTATAGCCAAGGCTCGCATTTTACGAGATCAGATCACTGGAAAACGCAGCGAAAAGAACTAATATTTGGGGCTGGTGCTTCAAATTTCTTAGGAGATTTGGGTGGTTTAAACAGAATAGGAACACATTATATTCCTGTAGATATTGATTGGAATACAACACGTCCATCTGGACACGTTGGTTTTCGATATCGATTCGCATCCATGTGGGCAACAAAAACATTGATTCAATACGCCGTGCTAAAAGGGGATGACGCATTGACGAATGAACCCGCACGACGAAACAGAAACCTGAGTTTTCGCACACATCTTTTTGAACTTTCACAGCACATAGAATTTCTTTTCTTTAGTAACGAACGCTATGGTGCTCGTCATAAAATATATGGCTTAAAGGGAATGCGAAATAAAAACACTGTAGCCTATTTATTTACAGGTGTGACCGGTTTTGGATTTATTCCACAAGGGCCAGGTGATGGCGGTTGGACCAATTTACGTCCACTTCATACCGAAGGTCAAGGCTTAACTGGCGGCGGAACTGAGTATAAAAAAATTGGTTTAGGAATTCCAATAGGAATAGGTTATAAAATTGGCTTAGACCCCTTATGGCGAATGTCATTTGAATTGAGTTATACCCAAACATTCACGGATTATTTGGATGACGTAAGCGGTCTTTATTTTGACAATGATCTTATCCAAGCATCTTACGGCAGCACTTCCGCTTATTTCGCTGATCCATCTACTGGCGCTTTTCCAACATGGACACATACTGGTGAGTTACGTGGCGATTCTAAACACAAAGACGGTTATCTCTTTTTAAATATTTCCTTCATCCGTAATATAACGGATATGCGTTCTGGTAGAATCAAATGGAAATACAAGCGCCGTTATAAATTGTAGTTTTTTTCAATTATCAATGCGTTGCTGCTTGTAAATAGTATGACGTAATAGCGACAATTCTATTTTTGCACCGCGTGCATCTCAGAGTTCCATTTTAGGGTAATTCACAACACAACATAAACCAGTCACTTCGAGTGATCCGCCTAAGGCGGATTGTATCGCGAAGCAATTAACTTTCCAAGAGTAAACGAAAAAACATCTCAAACCTCCGTATTATTTTAATTATCTTAGCATACTGAAAAAAACTACTAATCAATATTATTATTATCTCACCATTATGAGAATGCTCAAACGTATTATTTTCCCTTTAGCAATCATTTGTTTCACAGCACTACAGTCTTTTGCACAAACCACTTCGGAAAGTGCAATAGACCAACCTGCAAAAGTGTTTTTAGAAAACTTGTTTACCTCAGGTAAAACATTCGTCGAAATAACTGAAGAGGCAGATGCTTATTTCGAGCTAAAATATCCAACCTTATCACCAGCAGAACTTTGCGAAGGTGAGTTTAGAGACGGAACTTTTGTGAAATACCAACGCTGGTGTTCATTTTGGAAAAATAATTTAAATGCGGATGGTACTTTAGGAGATTTCACAAAAGTAGCACGAGCTGCCACAAAAAATAGAGATTCAAGAGAAGTAATATGTGAAGATAGTGATTCACCAATTGAATGGACAAACATTAATTATACCAGCAATATGGGTTGGCAAATAGACCAAGGGCGAGCAAGTTCACTAGCTTTTCACCCCACAGATCCAGACACGTATTATATAGGTGCAGCTTGGGGAGGATTATGGAAAACGACTGACGGTGGTTTAACGAACACAATCGTGAATGATAACTTACCCTTATCAGCCGTTTCTTCAATCATAATTGATCCGGATAACCCAGACAATATGTTGGTTTCTTTAAGTGATATTGTATGGTACGGACCAATGAGTCTTGGTGTTTATGTTTCTGGAGATGCTGGAGTTAATTTTTCCCCAACGGATTTAGATTGGGCCTTGACGGACAATAATCGTATTTATTATATGGATCAAGATCCTACAGATGGGGATCACATTTTAGCTGCAACATCAGACGGAATATTTAGAAGTACAGACTTTTTTACGTCAAATGAGTTGGTATTGAGTGGAGACATTCGATCAGTTAAATTTAGCAGAACTAATCCAGATATTGTTTATGCAGGTGGAGGATCAGGACAATTTTACAGAAGTGAGGACGGCGGAGAAAGTTTTGATCTGATTACCGATTTTGGAGGTGGCCATGTAAGAATTGCCGTTCCATTGGTAGATGGATCAACTCGTGTTGTTGCTACGCATAACACAAACTTACATACATCAACAGATAATGGATTAACTTTTGAATCGAAGGTTTTGCCGCAATCAAATATGGTGATTGAATTCGGAGTGGGTAGTGAGGATGTATTGAGTGTTGGGAATTTAGAAGTGCATTCATCAGATGATTTTGGAGATAGTTTTACAGTTCGCACACATTGGTTGGGACATTATGATTTACCCCACATTCATGTTGATCAGCGCAATGTCTTTGTCAATCCATTAAATGAGGATTTGGTTTACTATTGTAATGATGGTGGAATTTTTAGTCATGACGTAACGACTAATGGCTTTGAGAATCTTGCTACAGATTTAATTATTACGCAATATTATGACATTGCAGTTTCTCAAACAGAAGAGCAAGTATTAGGAGGCGGATCACAAGACTGTGGTAACGTTTTTAGAGGAGAAGATGGAGAATGGTGGCGATATGCCCAAACTGGAGATGGTATGGGACAAGACATTGATCCTGAATATGCGAATAGAAGATATTGGAGTTATCAATATGGTGCTTTAAGAAGATGGGAAGATGGCGATAATACCAACATCAAACCTGAAGGCGAAACTGGAGCATGGGAAACACCCTTTAAATTAGATCCGAATAATAGTGACCGAATATTGGTGGGTTATACTTCAGTTTATGCATCAGATAATAATGGAGACACATGGGAAACTGTTGGAGATCCTGTTTTAGGAGGAACTGCTGATTTGGAACAATTGGCCATTTCACCTTCTAATTCTGAAAAAATTTATGCAGCAAAAGGCAGAACTTTATATGTAAAAGAGCCAGGTGTAGAAGCTTGGTCAATCATCAACACACCCGTATTTCAAGATATTACTGACTTAGAAGTTGATCCATTAGATGAGGATATCGTTTACATTTGTTATGCTGGATTCCTTGAAGGAAAAAAAGTGTATATGTCAGAAGATTCAGGCGAAAACTGGACGAATATTTCAGAAGATTTACCCAACTTACCATTTACGGCATTAGAATTATATTACGACAAACCGGGTGCATTATTTGTTGGAACTTATGGTGCAGTTTACTACCGCGATACAATGTCAACAGAATGGCGTAAATATGGCTGTTTACCTAACACTTCCGTTAACGATATTGAAATTCAATACCATACCAATAAAATTTATGTAGGAACACATGGCCGTGGAATGTTTGAAGCGCCCATTACTCTTTACGTTTCATCAACTGGTTCTGAATTGGAAGAGGACAACGTTCAATTGAGCCTTTATCCGAATCCGGCAGCAAATAACGTTACGATTAATAGTGCCAATTTAGATTTGAATAATGCCGTGCTTAGCATAACAGACGTTACAGGAAGATTAATAAATGTGGAGTATAGTATTAATTCTAGCAATGAAATAACAGTGAATTGTTCCAATTTACGCCAAGGGAACTACTTTGTAACTGTAGTTGATGGGGAAAACAATAAACACGTATTGTCGCTTGTCATTAGTCAATAATTAATTGTTAGGATGCGCTCACAATTAATCTATGTCTTATCACTTTTAGTCTTAGGAATTAACATTTGTTCCTGTACTTCTCCTGAAGAAACTAATGGCGAAGTTGAAATTGTTGAAACAAGTTCAAGTTTAATTGGGGATTGGAAAGGGCACGAATTGTTTTGGTCCAATGATAGTCTATTCGGAGAAGGCTTCGTAGGTTGGGATCTTCAAATAAGTAGTGATAGTATTCATGAATTTTCTTATCCTAATACCTATCGCCAAGGAGCAAAATTATCAATAGTTGGAGATTCACTATTTTATCACAATACTTCTTACAACTGCGAATTTGCTTACCAATGGAGCATAGAAGATACGGTGCTGAGTCTTGTGGGCTATTCTGATATTGTACCATTAACTCCCGAACGTGATAGTATAACATTTATTAAAACTCAATTTAATACTAATATCCTTCAAGAACTAAAAAGCATTGGCTTCAACACTACATCTATTGAACGTTATGACTGGCAATTTGATATCGAATCAACAAAAAAATATCTTTGGAAGGAATTTGATACGAACATTTTCTCTCCTCCTATGAATATGTCTTTCCATAAGCAGAAAGATTATTGGATTAATCACAATTCAATATTGTACAAGAAAGACACATTTCAAGTCTGGATGTTGGATGATCGCTCTCTTCTCGTTCGGAAGATTTTTCCTACCGATACTATAAGTTTAAACTATACATCTGTGGTGAAAAGCGGTCTCTAAAAACGTGAAATCTTACGCTATCCTGAAGTTCTTTTCGGCAACTATCAATGCGCAGCGCTGAGCTCCTCGAAGTATGCAATTGGAATTCTGTTCCTCATGAATGTTGGCAGATATAATTTGACAAGTTGCTAATTGAAAACAACAAGTCATCTCGTTTTTATATTGTTAATTGCACATTGCACATTGATAATTTAAAAAACGTTAGTTTTTACCACCTCCCTGTATTAACTTTGCATAAATCTTTCAGGATATGTACAAAGCCTTGCTCAGACCCATCTTATTTCTATTCGACCCTGAACGCGTTCATTACTTTACGTTTAGTATGATCAAGTTGACGGCGAAAATCCCAGGTGTTAAGCAATGGAGACGACGAAAATACGTGGTCAATGATCCTTGTTTAATTCGCGAAGTATTTGGATTGACGTTTAAAAATCCTGTTGGAATTGCCGCCGGGTTTGATAAAAATGCCCTCATCCTAAATGAATTAGAAGATTTTGGTTTTGGATTTGTTGAAATAGGAACGGTTACACCGCGTCCGCAAGAAGGGAATCCAAAGAAGCGATTATTCCGATTGAAAAAAGATCAAGCTTTGATTAATCGAATGGGGTTTAACAACCAAGGCGTTGATGAAATTTCCAATCGCTTGAAAGGTAAAACGACTAAATTAATTATTGGCGGAAATATTGGTAAAAATACCGCAACAGCGAACGAGGAGTCAAAGCCCGATTTTGTAGAGAACTTTGACAAATTGCATGCACATGTTGATTATTTTGTAGTGAATGTAAGTTGTCCAAATGTGGGTGATACTGCCAAATTGCAGGATAAAGATTTTTTGGTTGATTTATTGTCGACCTTAATTGAACAAAATAAAACGTTTGACGTACAACGCCCCATTTTGCTGAAAATCGCACCAGATTTAAACCGTACGCAGTTAGATGAGGTGGTGGAAATTGTGCTAGAATCAGCAATTGATGGCATTATTGCCTCAAATACGTCTGTTGATCGTTCAGAGTTAACAACGAGCGAAGAAGAATTAAAGAAAATTGGAAATGGTGGTTTAAGTGGGAAACCGCTTACAGATAAAAGTACAGCAGTTATTAAATACTTGTCCGAAAAATCAAATAAAGCCTTTCCTATAATTGGTGTTGGAGGAATTCATTCTGCACAAGACGCCTTGGATAAATTGGCTGCAGGAGCAGATTTAGTTCAAGTTTATACAGGCTTTATTTATGAAGGACCTAACTTGGTGCGAGATATTAATAAAGCCATTTTAAAATCGAAAAGCAATGCTTAAATTGATAGAATGCCCACGAGATGCCATGCAAGGTTTGCATGATTTTATTCCTACCGAAGTAAAAACAGCCTATATCAACCAGCTTTTAAAAGTTGGATATCATACCATTGATTTTGGCAGTTTTGTTTCACCAAAAGCCATTCCTCAATTAAGAGATACAGCTGAAGTTTTAGAAGGTTTAGAATTAAATGGCAATTCAGAACTGTTGGCAATAGTAGCTAATAAACGCGGCGCAGATGATGCTTGTAATTTTGATGAAATTGCTTATTTGGGTTATCCCTTCTCCATTTCAGAAACTTTTCAGCAGCGTAATTCCAATGCATCTATTGAAGAGTCCTTGACCAGAGTAGAGGAGATTCAAAATCTTTGCATCCAGCATGATAAAAAAATGGTGGTCTATATCTCAATGGCCTTTGGAAATCCTTATGGAGATCCTTGGGACAATGAAGTGGCTGCAAATTGGAGTAGAAGGCTTTCGAATGATTTAGGAATTGAGATTTTGGCTTTGTCAGATACGATTGGCGTTTCAAATCGCGCGAATATCACCGAATTATTTACAGGATTAATTAGCGAATTACCAACAGTTGAATTTGGCGCGCATTTACATTCAACGCCTGAGTCCGTATTAGAAAAAGTAAGCGCAGCCTACGAAGCAGGATGTCGAAGATTTGACGGAGCGATAAAAGGGTTTGGTGGATGCCCTATGGCGGCAGACGATTTAACAGGCAATATGCCAACAGAAGGAATGAAGGCTTATTTTGACGAAAATAATATTGGCACTAAATTGGATGAGAAGGAATTTCAAATAGCAATGGAGCAAGCGCTTCAAGTGTTTCCTATTTAAGTAAAGGACATTGCTAAGAAATTAAAAAAGTAACGGATATGAAAAATTGGATTATAATAGCGCTTTTATTTACCGTCAGTTTTGGTGCAAAAGCTGGAACCTTTGAAAAGGATTTAGAGACATTCACCAGTATTAGAGCGGCAGGAAATTATAAAGTCATCCTAAAAAAAGGAGATGTCAATAAAGCCGAAATTGCAAATGATGATGAAGATGTTGATGATGACGAGATCTTATTAGATGTGGTGCGTGATGAATTGCGGGTACGCTTAAAAGCAGACATTTTTAAAGAGCGCGATATAGAGATTGTGATTACCTATAAAGAATTGAATTTAATAACGGCTAAAAAAGGATGTCGCGTTGTTTTTGATACTGCAATTGAGAAAGATAAAATGGAATTTGTGGCAGAATCTGGCGGAAAGATAAAAGCTGAGGTGAAAACCAAAAAAGTTATCGCTTCAATTAGCGCAGGAGGATCAATTCACTTAAAAGGAACAACTGCCGAAGCAGCTTATAACGTGAGCGCAGGAGGAACGATTGGAGCAGTGAGTTTGGACGCAGATAAAGTAGTGGCTACGGTAAAGGCAGGAGGAGAAATTATTTGCACAGTAGTGAATGATCTCAATATAAAAATCACAAGTGGTGGAAATGTTTCCTATTACGGTGATCCAGGAGCTTTCGAGCAAAAAATAACATTGGGTGGCAAGATTATTAAAATGAACAAAACACACTAAATTTTATGCAGTACTTCAAGCAGCTTTCTATTCTTTTCATTGTTCTAATAGCGGCGGCATGTAGCGGTGATTCAGAACCTGATGAAGTAGCAATTGATCCCTTCATTTCCGTCACTACAATTATAGATTCAACCTATCCCGATTTAGATGCCACGGCGGTTGATATTATGACTAAGTTGCAAATTTGTACGATTCTAGATACTGTATTAACCATGCCACCATGCTCGGCAGAAATTTACCGCGTATTCCAATATCGCAGCGACAAAGACATGAAAGACGGCTTTCTCGTTGAAATGGTACCCGGCTTATATGGTTCCCCCGTTCACCAAATTGTGATCATAGAAAACTACTTTGGCAAATACCGAATCGTGAACCAATATTTGGGCTATTTAATAGAAATGCGCTCAACCCCTGAAGGCTATCACGATTTATTAATCGGTTATTCCGATCCCGACATTGGCTTAGTAGCGATCCGTCACGAATGGCAAGGCGAAAAATATGATGTTGTTGATGTAGAAGAAATCAATAATCATTATGTCAAGCCAGAGATGAAAGATTCCATTAATGCAATCTTTTTGCCGGCTTTTGCTGGGGGGCATTAAACGCTAGCGTTTTTCTTGTTTTAAGTGTTTTAGAAAGTTTTTCTTACTTTTATGGGGTGTCATTAACCCTGATTCTAGATTTTTGTTGAGTAATTGTGGGTTTTACACTTATATAAACCTTTGCCAAGCTACGGTTTAAGAAAAAGGAATAAAGACCATCTGGTCTATAGCCGGATGTTGTATGCCATTAAACTGGTGTGTTATAAAAGTCATGTTTATGAACTATATTTGTATTTAATACTATGACAACAAGCAAAGGCAGAAATTATTCAAGATTAACAATCAAAAAACTTTATGCCCTTTCAGGAAATCAATGTGCTTTTCCTGATTGTCCAAGAATGTTTTTAAACAAAGACAACGATACAAATTATTCCAATATTTGTCATATTGAAGACGCTAACGCTGATACTCATAAGGCCGATAGGTATAATAGTAGTATGACCGATAAACAAAGAGCAGATTATGATAATTTAATGCTTTTGTGTCCAAATCATCACATAACTACGAATGATGTTGAGTTATATGATGTTGCTTCTCTTAAGAAAATGAAAAGAGAACATGAATCAATAATTAGAACGCGTATTGCTGGAAAAAACATCATAGCTAAATATCCTTCAGCTTTAAATTTGGTAATTAATAGGATTGGAGATGTCCTTGTCGAGGGAGCAAAGTCTGACGAAAATATTACTGCACCAGACCCTGAGGAAAAGATCAGATATAATAATGTAATTGAATACAAGCCTTTAATTGAAACTTATAAAGTTTATCAGGGCAAATTATCTAAGATCTATCAGGAGATTGAAAAACAAGGCTCTACACGTAAAGAAATTATTTTAAAAAATATCAATACTTTATATCTTAAAGAGAAAGGTAAATTTGCTTCCTTTGCAGAAGTTCAAGCTAATGCAGACAACATTTTAAGAAGGGTTGAAATGTCTCTTTGGGATATTATAGAGAATAGTAGTAATAGAGATGAAAACATGCCAGTTGAAGCTATTCAGATGAGCATTTTAATTATTTTAGTGGACGCTTTTATGAGATGTGAAATTTTAGAGGAACCCAATACAAATGATAGTAAATAAAAATACAAGCCCACAAAGAGATTTGTATTTCCTTGGAGGAAAGGTGATTGAAATGCTTGATGATTCAAAACAATCAGATTTTGATTTTTTTGAATTGTATAAGCAATTAAACGATAGCCAAGATGTTTCTATCAGTTTATTTTCTCTGGTCTTGGATTGGTTATTTATTCTAGGAGTTGTAAAAAATGGTGTAAACGGCAATGTAAAAAAATGTTTTTAAAGAAACTAAACATAAAAGGTAAAGGCGGAATGATAAGAGACATATCATTCAAAAAAGGAATGAACCTTATTATTGATGAAACTTCTGACCAAGAAAATCTTCAATCTACTGGAAATAATGTAGGTAAAACTACCGTCTTGAGGCTAATAGACTACTGTTTTGGTAGTAAGGGAGAGAACATTTACAAGGACACAGAGTTTTCTGGGCAACCAAATACTACTATTCAGGATTTTTTGACAGAAAATGAGGTTCTAATTACACTTGAATTGGCAGAAAATCTGGATAAAGAATCAAGTGAAAAGGTTGTAATTGAAAGAAACTTTTTGAGCAGAGGAAAGAAAATTCAGAAAATTAATGGCCAAAATATAAAGAATAAAGGAGAGTTCGATTTAGAGTTAAAAAAAGTCATTTTAAAAACTGATGTGGATAAGCCCACTTTCAGACAAATCGTTTCAAAAAATATCCGAATTGATAAAGATCGAATGGATAAAATTGTAAAAGTTCTAGGTTCGTTTGTAAGTAATGAAACTTATGAAGCATTATATCTTTTTTGGCTTGGCATTAATACGGATAAAGCAGAGGAAAAAAGGAATCTATCTGATGACTTAAGAAGAGAGAATAGTTTTAGAAGGCGATTAAAAAAAGAAGGGGAATTACCAATAATCGAACAAAAATTAGCCTTTCATGATGACAAAATAAAAGAGCTTGAAGTTATCCGAAATAATTTTAACCTTAATGAAGATTACAGTCTGGACATTGAGAATTTAAACAATGTTAAGTACGAGTTAAACAGTTTATCCACCAAGTATAGCCAGCTAGAAATTAGAAAGGAATTAATTCTTGAAAGTAAAAGTGATTTAGAACTGGAATTCAATGACATTAATACTAGTCAAATTAAATCTCTTTATGAAAAGGCAAACGCTCTCATTTCAAACATTCAAGTTACGTTTGAAGACACCCTAAAGTTTCACAATGATTTAATAAATGAAAAACTGGAATATATCTTAAAAGAACTTCCAGAGCTAGAGAAGCAAATTATTTTCACTAAAAATGAGTTAACTCGATTGCAGAAGTTAGAACTTAGTTTAACTGAAAAACTTCAAAAATCGGGAATAGCAGAAGATTTAGAAAAGATTGTTAAAGCCCTTACCAAGCAATATGAGCGTAAAGGGAATCTAGAAGAGCAGAAGCGTTTGTGGGTCTCTTCAGATAATAAAATTGGGAGAATAGATTCAGAACTGTTACATATTAATGAGGATATAGGTTCCAATAATGAATTAATTAAAAGTAGAGTTACCCAATTCAATAAGTACTTTACAAAAATGTCCGAGACATTATATGATGAAAATTATATATTGACACCCTTGCAAAAGGACTCAGGGTACGATCTAATAGTTACAAATATAGAAGGTAACCCGAGTACTGGAAAGAAAAAAGGACAGATTGCAGCCTTTGATTTTGCTTATCTTCAATTTGCAGATGATTTGGATATAAGTTGTCTTCATTTTATACTTCATGACCAATTGGAAAATATTCATGATAACCAGTTAAGTACTTTAATTGAAGTTGCAAATAGTTTAAATGGTCAATATATCGTCCCTATGCTGCGAGATAAGATCCCTTTAAATATAGATGTCAGTCAATATGAAAGATTGACTTTATCGCAAGATAACAAGCTTTTCAAACTCATTTAAAATAAAACGGCAAACAATTAAGCTCTAATGAATTGCGGTAAGGCCGCAGTTCATTAGAGCGTGTGTTGCACTCCTCCTCTCGGGGTCATCAAAAGCTATGGGGATTCAATAGGTATTCTTGGTCATTTTTTTTTAAAACAGTAGAATAAACTGCTTCTTCAAGTTCAAACTCCAATTAGATTTAACCATTCTGTATATTTCTCGATAACATTTCATTGGTATTGATTTTTTTTGCACAGGATAGCTTCTTTTACACCATAGCTTTCCCGCACCCGCTCATTTCTATGTCGGTAATAAATCGTCATTGCTTATTAAAATTTAGCTGTGGTTTTAATCGAAAAGTAGGTGGTCCACGTTGTGGCATTATTCCTTCAATAATCTCCAATATTCCAACTTTACATTTGGCGCATAAATCGGGGTTTAGATTGAGTTTTTCTCTGGCAATGGTTTTCCAATCAACTTCTGATTTGGTCCAAGCTTCCATCCCCAATTCGCTTTTCGCAATATTGAGTTCGGTAGCTTTGTTTCTTGAAGCCAAAATTCCATAATGCCGCATTCGAACAAAACCTTTGGGTAAAATATGTTGACAGAAGCGCCGTAAAAACTCGCTAGCAGATAATTCTGTGGTTAATTTTTTGGCTCCTTTTCTGTAATCTTTGTATTGAAAATTAATTATACCATTTTCTATCGTATTTAATCGGTGGTTTGAAATAGCAACTTTATGCGTATATCTCCCTAAATATTCTATTACTGTTTTTGGCGTTGAAAAGGGGCGTTTAGCATAAACAATCCAGTCCTTTCTAAAAATAGGTTTTGCGATTTCTTGGGGTATTTTCACACCATCAGCCCTGAGTTTTGAAACGAATTTTGCGCGATAAATCGTGGACATTACTTTTTGAGGGAAAAGGTATTTATCCTTGTATTTGGTATTTTTCCATTTCCCCTGTTTTGTTAAACCGCCACCAGGAACAATGCAGTGTAAATGAGGATGCAGCCATAGTTTTTGTCCCCAAGTGTGTAAAATAGCAACCATGCCCGTTTTAGCACCAATATACTTCGGATCATTTGCCAACGTTTTAATCGTATTCCAACCTGCATAAAACAGTGCATTATATACTTCTTTAGGATATTTTTTTGCTAAAACATTCAGCTCATGTGGTAAAGTAAAAACAATATGATAGTAGGCAACGGGCAAAAGTTCTGATTCGCGTTGCAAGATCCATTTTTCACGGTTGACAGCTTGGCATTTTGGGCAATGCCGATTTCGACAACTATTATAGAAGTATTTTTCACTTCCACAGGCATTACATTTACTCTTATGACCGCCCAAAGAAGCTGTTCTACACCGCGCAATTGCGTCCAATGTTTTGAGCTTTTGTTTGGTTTGAGCAAATTGTCTTAAAAATGATTTACCGTAAAGTTGGACTATTTCTGAAAGTTCATGTTTAGGCTTCAATCAATTTCGGTAAAGCCTGTCCAAAGGACTGTGTGAACTCGTTTTATCAATTTTTGCTACATGCAAATACAGCATAGTCGTTTCAATAGCCACATGCCCCAAAAGTTCCTTTATCGTTACAATATCCACGCCTTGCTCCAATAAATGAGTGGCATAAGAATGGCGCAAAGAATGGACACTAACATCCTTAATTATCTCTGCTTTTTTCACGGCTAATCTAAAAGTTTGTTGAACAGCTCCGTGCCCCAAAGGATCCGATTTTATTCGTCCGTTAAATAAGTAAACCTTTGGTTTTGAACTTTGAATATATCTGCGAAGTCCTTTCAATATAACTGAACTCAAAGGAACATAACGATCGTTATTACCCTTACTTTTGATCACCCTAATCAGCATCCGATCGCTATCAATATCACTTATTTTTAAAGAACAAACTTCGCCTAATCTCAAACCCGCAGAATAAATCAAGGACAGCAAAACACGCTGTTTCAATCTTTGAGGTGCTTTAAATAAACGCTTTAATTCCTCTGATGATAATACCACTGGTAGTTTTCGGTCATTCTTAACAGTTGGTAATTTCAATACCCGATCCTCCAAATCATACAAGCGAAAGAAAAAACGTAAACCATAAACGGTATGCTTAAAAAAAGTGCTACTCGCTTTTTTCTCTTTAGCCATTGCAAATAAAAACTGATTCACTTCATCTGAATCCAAATCCAGTAAAGACTTTTTAAAATACAAACTTACCTTAGCAACTGCTCGCGAATAATTGAAAAGTGTACTTTGAGAATAGCCCCCAATAGTCATTTGCTCTTCAAATTTTGCATAATGACCAATAAACCCGGGAACCTCGCGTTTTGCACGTTCTATTAACGTTTTTGCTGTTTTTGAACGAATTATTTCCGATTTAACATCTGAATATAATTCTTGTTGTTTATTTTTATCCATAACTAAGCTTACGTGCTATGGATATTTTTTCTTTAGCTACCGGAGATTGAGTTCAACACTATGTAAAAATGCATTGAAAACGTATTTTAAACTAATTGTTTTCAAAATGACATGCAACCCTTTGCATTATTTCTGCATCATAATTCTAACAACACAACTAATGATCTTAAAATGAAAATAGGAATCCTTATCACTTTATTAATAGCCTTAACCCTGTCTTGCAATAAAAACAGGGACTTTAAGAAAAAAAATTGGACAAAAATTGTTGTGCCAGACGCGGGTGTTGTGTATTCCATGAACGGAGATATTGATTCCGAGTTTATCATTGGTGGCAACGGAGCTATTAGAAAATCAACTGATACTGGCGAAACATGGCCCATTGTAAAGCATGACATTACCGCCTATGACCTGATAACGATAGAAAACACCTTATTCGCCATAAGCTTATACAATGAATCGTATGCCGATTTTTATTCGCTCGATCAAGGCGATAATTGGATTCCATCCTTAACCAAGTCTTTAGAAGATAAGCGAAGTAATGAAGTGATCACATCAACAGGCATTATTTACAAAATTGTTAAGAGTCAAACTTACCCCGCATCTCCAGACAGCGTTCTAAAATCGACAGATAATGGAGAGACTTGGACTGCTATTTTTCCTTTCAAGCATTTAATCTACTCCATTTATCTCGACGACTTTGACAGATTATACCTGGGTATAAACGGATGGGAATGGGATTCCGATAATAACAGTTTTGACTCCAATACAGGTGATAATGCTGCTATTATTTATTATTTGAACTAATTAGTGTTTGGCTTCTGCTAACTAAGCATAGTTTAAAATAAATTTTCAATCAGCTAAAGCTTATAAAGGGCCAGCGTATATAAGGAATCCTTCACCAAAGTCACCGAGGCTTATTTGTATTCAAATCACAGCCATTATGCTCAAATAATTCTCAAGTTAGCTTAAAACACAAATTGGTGAAGTAAAAAATCGCAGCTAATTAGCAACAAACCTTTCTCATGCAATTTCATTGCTAAATCTTCTTTTTCGTATGACTTATGTCAGTTTAACAGTCGGGTGTAACTAGAGTTACACAAAAAGCTTTTAATAAGCCATAAATTGCATCATAAACCTATTTATTAAATATTAATAGCAATGGAACAAGATAAAGAACAAGAAATAATTAGCATGCCAAGAATTGGTGATGCAGCACCGAAATTTAAAGCGGTTACTACGCAAGGCGATATAAACTTCCCTGAAGATTATGCAGGTGAATGGGTGATACTTTTTAGCCATCCTGCTGATTTTACGCCAGTATGTACTTCAGAGTTTATCACTTTTGCGAGTATGGAAAGCAAATTCAATGAAGCAAATTGCAAATTGGTTGGACTTTCAATAGATGGCCTATACAGTCATATTGCCTGGTTAAGAACGATTAAAGAAAAAATCGAATACAAAGGCATGAAGGATATTGAAATCAACTTCCCACTTATTGAAGACATTAAAATGGATGTCGCCAAAAAGTATGGAATGATTCAGCCGAATGAGGATACAACTAAAGCTGTTAGAGCAGTTTTCTTTATAGATCCTAAAGGAATTATTAGAACAATTATTTATTACCCTTTGAGTTTAGGAAGAAATTTTGATGAACTCTACCGTGTAATTATTGCATTACAGGCAGCAGATGAATTTGATGTTGCAACTCCTGCAGATTGGCGTCCAGGTGACGACGTAATAATTGGTCCAGCAGGTTCATGTGGAACAGCAAAAGATAGAATGGAGGATGAGGATATAGAATGCCAAGATTGGTTTTTCTGTACCAAAAAATTGGATAAAGAAACCGTTCTTAACCGAATTTTAAAGAAATAATAAGCATTTACATTAAAATAAAAAATCATGAATACTAAACGATCACTTGCAATACTCTTCCTATTAGTTTTTAACACCATGGGATTTGCACAATCCACCCCATTCAACGTAGCTATCGTGCCAATGGAAATTGAAGAACTGGGAGGCTTACAAGCATTTTCATGGGGACAAGCCGACGGGAAATGGCTCATTGTAGGTGGTCGTTTGGATGGTTTACACCGCAGACAACCATGGGCCGCTTTTGACGAAGCCGGGCATAACATTAGTTTGCTCGTGATTGATCCTGTTACGAAAGAAAAATGGTCCGCTCCCCTAACCTCTTTGCCAGCTGGAATGCAAGAGCAATTGAGTGCTACAAATATGGAATTTAAGCAAGATGGCGACTTTCTTTATATAGTTGGTGGCTATGGCTATAGTGCTACTGAATTGGATCATACAACTTTTGCCAAATTAAGCGCAATTAATGTACCCAATACAATTGAAGCAATTATTAATGGCGATCCGTTTGCTGAGAATTTTAGACAAATTGAAGACCCTCTATTTCAGGTAACTGGTGGTTATTTGAATAAAATTTATGACAGTTTCTATTTAACCGGCGGACAAAAATTCTTAGGTCGTTATAATCCAATGGGACCAGATTTTGGACCTGGTTTTATTCAAGAATACACAAACGCTATCCGTAAATTCAACATTATTGATGACGGCGTAACCTTGTCGATAGAACATCTAGAAGAAATAATTGACACGGTAAGTTTGCACAGACGTGATTTCAATGTAGTACCGCAAATCATGCCATCTGGAGAAGAAGGAATAACCGCATTCTCAGGTGTATTTCAATACGACATTGAATTGCCTTTTCTAAATTGTGTGAATATTGACAGTACAGGCTATGTTGTGAATGATGATTTTACGCAATACTATAACCATTATCATTGCGCACAAGTGCCAATTTACAGCGAAGCGAACAATGCCATGCATACTGTTTTCTTTGGTGGAATAGCACAGTATTATGACCTTGAAGGTGTTTTGGTGCAAGATAACGACGTTCCTTTTGTGAAGACAATTGCAAGGGTTTCTCGAAGCGCAGACGGCACAATGGCCGAGTATAAATTACCGATTAACATGCCAAGTTTATTAGGAGCTGGATCAGAATTTATTCCAATTACAACAGTTCCTCAATATGATAACGAGGTATTTGATTTAGACGAGTTTACAGAGGACTCAACCTTAGTAGGTTATATTTATGGCGGAATCAGTAGTTCGGCACCCAATATCTTTTTCACAAACACGGGTGTAGAAAGCTCAGCTAGTAGTCAAATTTTCAAAGTCTATATTCTAACAGACACTACGCTGAATTTAGATGAATTAAATGCACAAAGTGTTGGTTCATTAAAGCTTGCGGTTTATCCAAATCCGAATGGAGGAAAATTCACAGCAGACTTTTATTTGAACCAAGCATCTGATGTGAAAATATCACTGCACAATGCCGCAGGAAAAAAGATTGAAGATCGCGTTTATGAAAATATGCCAGCTGGACAAAACACTTATCAGAAAAAGATTCGTGGCTTAGCTAAAAGCGGCGTTTACTTTCTTACGATAGAAACTAGCTACGAAACAGCTACGCAAAAGATTATCATTGCTGAATAAGCTGATTTACAGCCGTAAACGCTTTGATTTCTTCCGTTTATTCCGTATCTTAATAGTGTGCCAATAAACTAACTGCTTCATAGTTTTTTTTAAACGATTATGAGGTGTTGGCAGCAATAGGAACAGCATAAATTACTAACTAAATTACGGAGGAAATATCATGAAAAAAATCAGTTTAATTTTAGTAACAGTATTATTAGTTTTTACGTCTTCACTTTTTGCCCAAGAAAAAGATCATCCTTTAATTGGTCACTTAGACGGTGCTGATTTATGGGTGCAAAACGTCAATAATATACATGAATACACAATCATTACAGGAGCAATAAAAAACGATAGTTTAGCTTCGAGTATTAAGGTTGTTGGAAAAACAACAATGACTGCATATGATTACAAGGGTGATAATTCAGCCTTTGGTATTATACACAACTATACTCAATTTTTAGAGGCGAAAGGTTTCGAAATTCTTTTTTCGTGTAAAAGCGGAGAATGCGGAGGGAATCTTTCTAAACATTACGTCTCATTGAATAAGCTAGAGACAGGCGATAATAGTGTTGCTCCTGCATTTTCGGATGCCAGCTATTTTAGAAACTATCTTTCTGCTAAAAAGCAAGAAGATGGAAAAACAGTGTATGTCTGTATTTTTATAGCACAAGGTTACTGGGGGCATCCTGTTTATCGAATTGATGTTGTTGAAGAGGAAGAAGCAACTAGTATGATTAAGAATGATAATGACACTGATATACAAGATAAAGACAACTCTGAAATAGACAACTCAAAAGCTAATACGGGTAATAAAAGTGATACGGGCAATGCCAGTAATACAACAGGTAATTCAAGTAATAAGAATACAAACTCGTTTACTTTTCAAGTAGGAATAGGCCAACATAATTTTTATGACACACAATTATATGGTGATCATGTTATAATGGAAAACAATGGCTTTTACTCAGGTGTTTTAACAGGGTTTAAAGATCTTTCCGGCCCTTATGCAAAAACAGCTTATTATTTCAATAAAAATATTGGAGTTACAGCAGATGTTGCATTTCAACATGGTGAAAATGGTGTTTTTTACGAAAATCCTGGTTCTGTTGTTACCTATGAAACAAGTGCAGACTTGAACTTTCAAAGAGTCGGACTTATAGGTAGATTTGTCGGAGAAGAATATCCTATAAAGCTCGCATTTGGCACAGGGTTTGGTCGTGGTAGTTTTGAAGCTTATTACCAAATAAAAACACTCACGACACAAATTGATTATGAAGGAAAGGTTAGTTTTCCAATGGTTTATTTTCAAACAGAAATCGTCATTCCTATAATTAAAGGTTTGTTTATTTTTACTGAGTATGAATACTCAGTTGCTTGGTTGGACGAATTTAACCTGATCCATGATAATGGTTCTGAGTATAATGAAATAAAATACAAGTGGCCTAGTTTGGGAGGGAATAATTTCAGATTTGGATTGGGCTATGAATTTGGGGGCCAATAAATTGTTAAGATTTCGATTGAGCTTTTGGGTGTGAATCCTTTGTGGTTTTCAATGATATCCTTATCTTTATAGGGTGTCGTTAGCCCAAATTCTTGATCGCAATTTGTGGTATTTTGATATGTAATAGGGAATTCCGTCACACCCCATGTTTTAAAACACGATTAAACCTTTTTGACAATGAAGGCAAAACAGAAGATTTTGATGAAATGGAATATATTGGTTTCTATGAATTAGATGTAGATGAAAACGGGAAATTTTTGATGATTGGCTTATTTTCGAATAGTATTTATTAAAGCAGCCGTTAACACGAAATAAAATTCACTGCTTTGCAATTCGTCATATACGGCGAACTTTATCCAAGCATAGGCAACATTAAAATAAAGATTATGAAATTTATAATAATTCTACTTACAGTAATTTCAATTACAGCATGTGGAACGAACAATAAGGAAACAAATAAATTCAAAGTGGAATATAACGGTGCATTAAAAAACATGATGCATGGAGGAGATGTTTCTGCAAAAGTAGACTTGAAGGCATTTGAAAATGTTGAACATTTTTATGCTCTTGGCGCAATTGAGAATCTTAAAGGTGAAATTCAAATATTTGACGGTAAGTCATTTAATACAATGGTTGTTGACAGTACTCTAAACTTTGATAATTCATTTAACAAAAAGGCAACACTTCTCGTTTATGCATCAGTTAACAAATGGAAGTCAATTAATGTTCCGGATGATATTGTGACTTATGAGCAATTAGAAAGCTACATAGAACAAACAGCTAAGGATAATCAAATAAAAATTGATGAACCATTTCCTTTTTTATTAGAGGGTACGCCTAAGTCATTTGATTGGCATGTAATTAACTGGAAAGATGGGGATATGGAACATTCACATGAAAAACATATAAGTTCTGGACTTCACGGAACAATAAATAGTAAACAGGTAGAAATGTTAGGTTTCTATTCTGATTCACATCATGCAATTTTCACACATCACACAACCAACATGCACATACATGTAAAAACAGTTGATAACAAAATAGCTGGACATGTTGATGATTTGACATTGGGAGAAGGAATGATTCTTAAATTACCAGACACAGAATAAATAACGAAAATTTAGCAAAACCGTTATAGACCATTCTAGAAAACTAAAAATGATATAATAAATTATGGACAACATAGTATATCTCGACTTTAAGGCAAAAGAACTTGAAAACTTAAGATCCGGACAGAAAACAATGATTATTCGTGGCGCTATGGGACGAAAATTACCATATGGTCGCGTGAATAAATCTGATATTTTGTATTTCATTGAGAATAAAGGAGACGGACTTGTAAAAGGAAAAGCAATTGTTGAGAACGTTTTCAATTCAGATAAATTAACGAAGGAGCAATCAATTGAACTTGTCGCGCAAAACCAAAACAAATTGCTTTTGAACAAAGGACTTGAAAAAAGATTTGCAGGAAAAAGATACTTAGTTCTTATCACAATTAAGGATTTTGAGGAATTAGAATCTTTCAAAATTGACAGGTCAACTTATGGGAATATGGATGATTGGATACCTGTTGAAAATATTGAAAAAGTAAAAGTGAATGAATAAAAATGAATAGAAATGACACTTGAGGATTTAGGATACAATAGCCCAAATTCTTGATCGTGTTTTTAGAGTTTTGTGCCGTTCACATGCGTAAACATTTGAAAGACTTGGTTTATAAAAAAAAAGAAAAGACAGTCTTTTAGACGGCCGTTAACATTAATAGAAACTATATGAATAAATTATTTATTACTCTTATATTTATTACAATGAGCACTCTATCTCATTCACAACGAGATTGGTGGAAACTATCTGAGAAGGAAACTAAATCACTTGTGAAAGAATGGGAATCTACTCAAGTTAAATCGGACACCATTTTGAATAATTTGGGCTACGCTTTTTCTCATGGTATTGGCACTGAGCAGAACTATGAAAAAGCATTCAATTATTATTCTAAGGCAGCAGATAACAACTTCCCAATCGGATTAAATAATCTGGGTGACATGTATAAGAACGGGAACTTTGTTCAGCCTGATCCAAAAAAGGCTTTTTTATTAATTAGCAGATCAGCATATTTAGGAGATCTATACGGAATGTCAAATCTAGCCGAATGTTATGAAGTAGGCATAGGTATTTCAGCTAACATTGATAGCACTATTTATTGGTATCAAAAGGCTGCTGAATTGGGTCATTCTCCTGCTCAAAACGATTTGGGAACAATTTATCTACTCGGAGAAATTGTTGAACAAGACTTTGTTTTAGCAAAGAAGTACTTCGAATTAGCTGCAGAGCAAGGAGAATCAACAGCCATTGTTAACATTGGTAGAATTTATCGACAGGGCTTGGGTGTTTCAAAGGACTTTGAATTAGCTCACGAATATTTAAAACTAGCTGCTGATCAAAACAATCCTTTCGGCCTTTTTGAATATGGCAACCTGTTCTACAATGGAGAAGGCACTGAAAAAGACTTGAAAAAAGCTGCTGAATATTATGAGAAATCGGCCGATTTAGGTTTTATAAATGCTCAAGTTAGCATTGCTTATATGTATGAAAATGGCGCTGGAGTTAAGAAGAATGACTCGAAGGCTATTTTCTGGTATGAAAAAGCAGCCCTACAAGGGAGTTCATATGCATCTGAAAGGCTAAAGATATTGAAGAAGAACTAATGCCAACATAATTGGTAAAGTTCACTCCTGTCCTTGTCACCGCAAAAGGCTCTCAAGTGACTTGTCCATTATCTTGGGGTACCAGGTACCATCACTACGGAACACCATAGCGCTTCGCGGTGCCATCTAAAAATGCCTAAACCTATCTAAACGCCGGGTTCATTAGCGATTAGATATGAAAGATCTGAGGTTAAGAATAAAAAATGTGAAGCCTTTGTTGAATCATTTGAATCTTACCATTTGAATCAATAAGATCATAGAATGCGATACATCCAAAAAATATGTCTAGACTAGGATGTTTCCAACATTCTATTTTTACGTGTTTTATAAATTCAATCGCAGAATTATCAACGGAAACAAAGTCAATTTTGAAGTCTTTCAGATTGGCCAAAACTATTCCTTTATACATTGCGACAACATTCCCTTTGGCTGTTTTTATTTTGGTTTTCTTTTTCCCTTTAATTTTTTCTCCTTTAGATGTTTCAACTACTTCAAAAGAAATTTTAAAGTCAGACTCGGAGGCTAAATCAAATTCAAGACCTCTTTGGTTAAGATGATATTTTGATATGGTATCATTCGGAATGGAATCCAAAGAATATTCATTTTTTATCTGTCGGAACCACCGTGAATTTAGGTCAGGCTTATCAGGCTTTGATTTGTTAAATACGTTTATAGAAATAAACTTTAGACCAGGCGAATTTGATCCTACTCCAGCAATCCAAAGTACATTATCACCCGAATCAGAAAAAGCAACATGTTCTGACTGGGAAAACGAAATAAATGTGACGAGGGCGCCAACTAGCGCTAATATCTTTCTCATATAGTTTACCAAGATAATGAATTACCAATCGAAAAGTAACTCTTCCCAGAGCTATAAGACAGAAAACGTCACCCAAAAAACAATTAGAACCCAAAATCACGTGGGCGCAGGGCGTCCCCACTGATTTTTTCTAAGTGTTGCACTATGCCGCTACGCTTTGGCTTTTAGAATTTTTTCCTTACTGTGTAATTTCAATAAAT
>WTCE01000036.1 GCA_013138735.1 Crocinitomix sp.
CCTTAGAAATGCGGACGCTACGCGACGCTTATTTTGATGAGTTTGACAAAGAAAGTGATACCTATTATATTTTTGTCGTTCCGGAGTTTGACACGGCTTTGGATGGATATATGGTGCGTGGAAAAGGTATTGGTTTTGTAAAATCAGACGAGGATGCACATACTTATGCACATGAATTGGCGCACGGGGCATTTGGACTAGAGCATAGTTTTCCGGATATTCCTGCGGGAACTACGAATAATTTATTGGATTATACGGAGGATGGCGGGCATTTGACCCATGAGCAGTGGTATGATATGCAGCATTTTACTCCAGTGTTTTCGATATTGGATGATGAGGAGGATGGGAGTTTAGTTGGATTTGCAAATCTATCATCCTTATCACATTTGTTGAATGATACATCCTATTTTACTTTTGTTGACCCAAGCGGTAGGTTAGTTTCTATAAAAGGAAATGGATTGGAATATGTTCTATTGACCGATTTATTTGATACCGCTAAAGACGGCTTGCTGCAAAGTTTTTCTATAAACGGTGTGCATTACAAAGGCGTTTATAGTGGGGGTGATTTCAAAGGATACGCCGCTGGAGGAGTTTACTATACGAATAATCCTGTTTCGGAACCCATTGACATTGAGCACATTTTATATGGAGTTGCTTGTTTTGAAAGTAATACGCGGGTTTATCGAATTTACGACCTAGGTACAGCAAATTATTTGAGCAGTTTTATAGCAGAGGATGACGCAATTGAAGAAGAACATCTCCATCAACCAAATTCACTGCAACATGTAGAGTTTTTCACCATAGAATATGCTGACTTAGACTATTGCACTATCCAAGTTGATTTTAATGATAATGAATCGGTGAACAATGTATTGGGGGCGCTCAAGACTCTCAAAGAAACCTTTGGATTTGACGATACAGAATTTTGTGGATATGACTATGCATTAGCACGAAAATTGGCTCAGATTTTAATAGGAAAACCATACTTGGCAAACTGTTTAGATGATTTATCCAAAAGCTTTCCGCTTTATCTATCGAAACTCGAGGCTCCGGATGAATATGGTGGTTATATAGTTAAAACTGATAACGCTATATCACTCAATTATCCGATAATTGATATTTATACGGTCAGCTCGGAAGCTTCATTTGAAGACTCTGAGGATTATTTCAATCACCTATATTCCTTCTTCGAATCCATTGATAATAGCATCAATGAAATTGCAGATTTATTAGATCAATCTTTGGATATCGAGGAAGACATTAACATTGGAGAATTAGCAGACAACCTGTTTGAAGTAGAATTGGCGGACATTTACTTTTATGGTGTTCTAGATTGTTATTTAAACACGCTAACTTTTGCACAACGAGAACAAATTTTTGAGCAATATGAAGAATGGACTTTGGGAGGAGAAAAGGAAGATTTACTCTTATCTACTTTAAGATCTACACCTGAAGATCAATATACTCAAACGTTAGATTATTTTGAAGTAAATGCAGCGCGACGATATGCAATAATTTCGGAATTATCAGGAGCGGATGAGGTTGAGTTTGCGAGTACAATTGCTTATATGGCAATGTTTCAAAATAAGGGTGAATTTCTATCTATAGCAGGTCAATCGGGTACACATGTGTTAATAGAAAAGTGGACAGATTTAGTCTGCGGTGAGTCACACGCAATTGGCTTAGATGTTTTCATGTGCAACGCTGGCGGAGAAACTGTAGAAATTGCCCCACTGTTTTTGGAAAACAGAATAGTACTTGACTGTGAAGAAGCTTGTGCAAAATTTGATATCGTGCCTTATGCTGCAAACGAAGAGCAGGCTGCCGGTAATTCAACCAATATCTACTACAATAAACTGACTTCTTATGCTGGTCAATACTTTTATTACGACCTATACTCAAACGAATTTATTTATTTCGATCCTTATGACTTTGTTCCTTTCCAAGTAAGTGAAAATGGGAATTTAAGCAATTTTAGTGGTGAACGTTTAATTCCTGGAAACACCTATTGGGCTCCAGCATTTTACGTATCCTATATCCAAGTGTTAACGGACTTTAATGAGGATATGCAAGACTTACGCTTGGCTGCCAATATCGCTTTTGCAGTTATAAGTGCGTACGCATTGTTAAATGGAGATTTAACGGGCACAGCTGGTAAAGTTTTTTGGACAATTTCTGAAAACATTAGTTTGTTAGCTTCATCAGTTGACATTGCTATTGTTAGCCGAGAAGATTTTCTAGAAGAAAATGGGACATTAGAAGAGTATGATCGCTACCAACAATTTTTAGAAGACAATTCTGCGGTGATAAACACCTTAATGGTCGTGGATGGTGCTTTTGGTGTGACCATAGCCACACGCCAATTAGTCAAATATGTCGGAGCAAAATTCTTTAGAAAAAACAGTCAAAATTTGCTATTACCAGTTCAAACAGATTTTGTTAGACATAATGTTGATGAAATTATTATTGATGGTGTACCGCATTACCCGGTTTATGAAGACGGAATTATTGTTGCTTGGAGAGCGCATGGCGAAGGAGATCTTATTCCGATTAAAAACAATATGGGCGCAACCTATGATTCGCCTCCAGCGGCATTAACTACTATTCCTGGAACAACAAAAAGTTATGCTGATTTTGTTGAAGATTTGGAAACTGTAATTATTAGCTTAAAAAAGGTAGCCACAATTGGACGTTTAGAAACCTTATTAAAAGAATACGAAGACTTGCATGCAAATATTAAACTCAATTTAAGCGCTTACGGTAATCGCAATATTTTTGTGATTGAAAACAAACGACTTGGTATTCAATTACCTCAAAATCCTGAGGTAATTTATGGAGATTTGGCAGAGGTCGTTTACACGAGTGATGTTGATTTCTACCTCAAACCTAATAATATCATTCGTAATCATGAGCCCTTGACCAAAGCAGAGCTAGAAGACTGGATTTACAGTCACGAAGGTTATGAAATTGTAGCAGGGCTTGAAGCTATTAAGATAAAAGATGTCGACGGAGTTGTGCGCGAATGTGACGCTTATGTTGTAAAAAGCGGC
>WTCE01000161.1 GCA_013138735.1 Crocinitomix sp.
TTTAATTCAAAAATCAAAGCTTTTAGATCTCAATTTAGAGGCGTTAGAGATGTCAATTATTTCCTTTTTAGATTAGAGAAAATTTTTGCTTAACACTCAGATAACAACAACAATTGTACTTGATCCATAATATTCACGATCCAAGAGAATGGCATATATCTACAATTCACAAATGAAATTGATATTGATAGCGAAGTTTCATCTACGAAGTATGGAACCAACAGGGAAATGATAGAGCTACCTAACGGAGAGCAGGATATAGAATATGTCACTAAAAAAGTAAACCACAAAACCAGTCCGGGGATGCTAACTGTTGATGTGCAACAACTTTCATGTGATGATACCGGCTCAAATCCGATTACATTAGAACACAAGGGAAAAAAACTAGCAATTAATCACATTGGCAACCTTCAATTTTTCGAATATGATGTTGATAATGACAAAAGCAAAGAATTATACATTCTAAGCTATGCAAGTTGCCAAGGGTATTTGAAGATTTATAGAATATCAAAGCGTTAACTCACTATCCCGCCAATTGCAAGGCCTCTTTCTTCAACTCTAAAAACGTTTTGCGTTTTAACTTACTTTGAACCCAAGTTAAAAAGTCAAAATATTCAAATACAACTTGTTCTTTTGGATCGGCTTTTAAAATGATAAGTTCTTTCTCTATTGGCATTAATTTTTCTTCGAGTTCAAAAAACCCATCCGACTTAGACATGCGCGTAATCAGCTTCAAAAATAGTTCTTCAAAAGCATAAATGCGCTTTTTGTTTTTCAAATAACGTTTGGTTGAATTAATAGCGTAAGGCAAAAAACGACTATTATCCATTTCAAAATGTAGGATCAAATTAATGAGTTGAGCAAAGCAAAAAATATCTTGTTTTTGATCAATTTTACTTTCGTTTAAAACTTTATTGATCCAGTTTAATGCTTTTGAATATTCACCAATCGATAAATAAATGATGCCTACTTTAAAATCAATATAGGCTTTGCGCAAGCTATTAATATGGTCTCCATATAAGCGATAAGCTTCTTCGATTTGTGGAACAAGTTCCTCGGCTTTATGATAATCTCCTTTTTCAATCAATAAAAAGAGCTCTAAACTACAAGAGCTTGAAAAGTACTTAATGTCTAAATCCAACGTTTTTTGACTTTTTCCGGCGGTAGATAATTCCTTTAATTTTAATAAATACTCTTCTGCTTCTTCATATTTTTTTAGGCGCGTAGAAATATAAATGATATTGGTTAAAACAGAAAAATAAAGATTCGGTCGGTTTTTAAAAGTTGTTGAATCATCTTCGAGTAAATGCAGGTTTGTTTGCAGGTGATGATAAGAGCATTCTAAATCATTCACTGAAAAATAATAAGCCCCATGAATATGATTATAGAGGTAGTTTATTTTAGTTGAATAGTTCTTTACATTGATATTGGCAATTCTATCTACCAATTCCTTCAATTTTAAGGTATCCTGCTCATTGCGCACATTTCCCTTTAGGTTTATTTCTTGAAAAAGTAAACTTTTTACATTCCACAATTGATGATAGGTTTGAATTTCATCAATTATGGCTTTTTCTTCTTCAAACATCTTTGTTATTTGCACGGCTTTTATTTCCGTGTACAATTCATTTTCAATTAACTTTTTTTGCTTTTGTTTAATCTCTAAAAGTGTATTGAAGCGTTCGTATTTTTTTGCTTGTTTTTCAGCACTCTTCAACAATTTTTCACATTGTTTATACAATCCTTTGTCGTATAAGATATCTGCACAATGAATGGATCGATATAATTGCGCGTCGTGTGAAGTGTTGGCATTGAATGAATCCAAACTTCTTAAGATATTATTATAAAGGCGTGCTTTTGTTATTGAAAATTTATTCAACAAAGCTTGTCCTTTAAAATGCATGAAAATAAGATCCTCTTGATAGGTATCCATTCGATCAATAAAGTCAAAAAGTTTTAAATATCCATTTTCTTCACCAATTGTGTGGCGAGAAGAAAACAGTTTAAAATAACGTTTTTCAGATTTATTTAAACTTTTAATTAGCTCAAATAAGTGGCTTGATACCTTGTTAGACATATATAAAAAAGGGTTGTTAACTACTAAATTCTTTATCAATCTAAGTTAAATAAGGCGGATAAACGGCAAAAAACACGTTTAATGGTCGTATTGTGTACTCAATAAACATGTTTATTTATTAAACGGATTTTGAGATCTTAGAAATGAAAAGAATACCAGTGCTTTTATCGAATCAAAAGCATGACATTTATCATGAATGGAGAATCATGACATTTATATGACAAAGCAGGCCGTCAAAATGTAGATTTTTGTTTCTCTAAAAAAAGCAATTGAAAAGATTCAATATTATAGCATTTACACATGCCGGCATTGGTTTAAAAAAACTAGGACAATTTCACCTTGAAAAAGAGGCAATTAGTGCCAAGATGAATGCGTTAAAAAAGGGCTTGGATCTTTCTGAAATCATGTACTTATCAACTTGTAACCGAGTTGAATTTATTTTTGTGAGCCCAGTAGAACTTCCTCAAAACTTTGTGAATGCCTTTGTGCATCAATTTAATATGGAGTGGGATCAAACTACTGTTGATTCAATTGCAAAAAAAGCGAGGACATGGAATGGAATTAACGCCGTGAATCATTTAATCGAAGTAGCATCCTCATTAGATTCAATGGTATTGGGTGAACGAGAAATTATAGCACAGGTAAGAAACGCCTACGATTTTGCGCATAAAAACGCCTTGTCAGGAGACACATTAAGGGTGATTATACGTCATACGATTGAAACTGCCAAGAAAGTTTATACAGATACTTCTATCGCAGAAAAATCTGTATCTGTTGTTGCATTGGCCTATCGTGAATTGATGAAAAAATCAATTCCGTTAAATGCGCGTATTTTGATTATTGGCTCAGGGATTACCAACCAAAATATGTGTAAGTTTTTTGACGCGGACGGTTACCGTAACTTCATGGTGTTTAATCGAACATTGGAAAATGCTGAGAAATTAGCTTCAACATATGGTTGTGAGGGGAAAGCCTTGAAAGAATTACCGGCCTACAAAAATGGTTTTGATGTAATTGTAACATGCACCGGTGCAGCTAATGCTGTATTAACCAAAACCATTTATACAACTATTTTGCCAGACGCTAGGCCAAAACACATCATTGACTTAGCCATTCCGAATGATGTAGAACCAAGTATTTGTAACGCTTTTTCAGTGAATTATATTTCTGTAGAAACATTGAAAAAAACAACTGATAAAAACTTGCTTGCGCGACGTAAAGAATTGCTAAAAGCACGACAGATTATATTTGAAGCCTTAGAGGAGTTTAAGGTCATTTTTGAAATGCGCCAAATTGAAATAAAAATGCGCGCCATTCCAGATCACGTGAAAAAAATCCGTCATACAGCTATTACTGAGGTATTTTCTAAAGAAATCATGGAGATGGATGAAAAATCTAAAGAAGTACTTGACAAAGTCTTGAACTATATGGAAAAAAAATATGTGAGTGTTCCTATGATTATGGCAAAAAACATGTTGGTTAAAAAATAAATTTGAATGGAAATAACGATAGGATCAAGAGGTAGTGATTTAGCACTTTGGCAAGCAAACTTTGTTAAGGATGCACTTGAAAAATTAGGGCATGAGGTCTTGATCAAAATCATTGTGACGAAGGGAGATAGAATTCAAGATTTAAGTTTTGATAAAATTGAGGGGAAAGGTTTTTTTACGAAGGAGATTGAGGATGCATTGCTCACGAAAGAAATAGATTTAGCTGTGCACTCGCACAAAGATTTGGAAACGAGTCAACCTGAAGGATTGATGATTGGGGCTGTATCTTATCGCGAAAACCCAACGGATCAATTGTTGGTTTTAAAATCGGCGGTAAAGGAAGGTGCAATTTTAGAATTGAAGGAAAATCCAATTGTGGGAACTTCTTCAGCCAGACGCAAATCACAAATGAAGCGTGTTCGACCAGATGTTACTTTAAAAGATTTGCGCGGCAATGTCCCTACCAGAATCAATAAATTGCGTACAGGAGATTATGACGCAATTATATTGGCAACAGCAGGAATAAAACGATTGGAATTGGATTTAACAGATTTACATTGCATTGAATTGAATCCACAAAGCTTTGTACCAGCACCAGCCCAAGGGGTTTTGGGCTTACAAATAAGAGAAAACGACGTGGCGCTCAAAAGTGTTATGGCAGATTTAAATCACCCAGATGTTGCAAGTGCTATCGGAGTAGAACGTCAAGTGTTGCGCTTATTAGCAGGTGGTTGTCAATTGCCTTTGGGTGTTTTTGCAAAGCAGACGAATGAGGATTGGAATGTACATGTGAGTTATGCTACGGATTCAAATTCGGCGGCAGTAATAACGGTTTATGACACCAACAATTTAACTGGATTGGCAGAACGAATTGTTGCAGATTTAAACGGTGTCAGCAATTAATTCCATACTCATTACCCGTAAACCCGGTTCGTTTGAAAAACTCGAGCAATGGTGTGTTAGCCAACATATTCGATTAAATCAAGTACCATTTATTAAGGTGGAAGCCGTGTTAAACGTTGCCATTCCCGTTTCTGATTGGATCTTCTTGAGCTCACCTCAAGGAGCACAGCATTATTTAAAACATTATGTGATCAAAGCCAAAAACATTGCGGCGCTTGGTCAAGGAACTGCAGCTGTTTTAAAAAAAACAAGACTACAAGTCGCATTTATTGGCGAACCTACGGATGATCCAGTAATTATAGGGCAAAAGTTCAACGCTCTAATTAATAGTAATTCAACAGTATTTTTCCCGCTCGGCAACCGCTCTAAACGGAGTGTTATTGACCAAATTCATTCTGATCAAGTAATAGAACAGATCACCTATAAAACAAGCGATCAACAGCAAGTGCTGAGTGAAAAATTTGATACCATTTTATTTACTAGCCCTTCGAACTTCCACAGCTTTATACAATCGAATGTGATTGATTCCAATACCTGCATTATCGCTATGGGAAAAACAACTGAAAAGGCAATTCGTGATTTCGATTCAACGCTAGATGTAAGCGTGCTTGCATCACCCACCGAATCGGCGCTCATTGCATTTTTAGAAAAATTGAAATAGTTTACTCGGCCGAAGTGGTAGGAATAGGTTCCTCCTCTTGTTGCGGCGTTGGTCCGTCAGTTGATGGATCGTCAGGGTTCTTTTTAGTAATTGGTTTACGGAAAAACTTACGATAACGGAAAATAATTAATCCTACTCCAATTGAAATTGAAAGATCTGCTAAGTTCCAAATTGCACCAAATATTTCTTTTCCTGGTCGAACATCCAAAATATTCACTCCGCCTAACCAATCGGGTAATGTTAAGTTAATAACCGGGATCCATGTAGGCCAAACTGATGTAAATTGAAACATATCTACCACACTGCCTAATAGAAATCCATTAGGCCTTAGCTCAAAACCGCCATTATGGGGGTCGTATATGACTTCTCCAGCAGAATCAACGGCATAATTCCACGGAATGGATTCAACCTCCCAAAAAAGATCGTAACATAACCCATCTATTAAATTTCCAGTTGCACCAGCAAATACTAAACCTACTGCTATAACCAAACCTTTAGGAGATGTGTTTTCAAGAATTAATTTGCGGATATACCAGCCTATGCCGACAATGGCCGCTAAACGGAATAATGATAAGGCATATTTTGGCCAAGCGCCAGCGCCAAGTGTGGCACCAAAAGCCATTCCTTTATTTTCAACATAATACAATTGAAAAAATCCGTCGATAACACCAATAGTGCCATTTGGCTCCATTGAGTTTTTAACCCAAATTTTAATGATTTGATCTAGGAGCAAAATGGCTCCAATAAGAATGATAACTTTTTTACCCAAACCGTCTGCTTAGTCTTGAGCTCTTTTAGCTTCAATGCTCAATGTAGCATGTGGCACTAACATTAGACGTCGTTTTTGAATTAGTTTACCACTTACGCGGCAAATACCATACGTTTTATTCCGAATGCGAATCAATGCGTTTTTTAAGTTTTGGATGAACTTCTCTTGTCTTACCGCCAACTGCGCCATTTCTTCTCTCGACATAGTTTCAGAACCATCTTCCATCATATTGAACGACCTCCCTGTATCATCTGTTCCATGATCATCACTATGGTCTAACTGACCACGTAATAAATCTAAATCCATTTGCGCCTCAACCAATTTCGCTTCAATTAATTCTTTGAACTCTTTAAGGTCTGCGTCTGAAAATCTAACCAAATCCGCCATTCTTTTCTTTTAATTTTGATAACAAACAAATATAAGTTAAATCTCATTAGGTAATTGCTATGTTGCACCTAAAAATTTTAATTATTTTTATTTTTCAGGGAGACAAGTCTCACAAATTGGTGAATTGGCTTTAATACGTCATATATTTGCACCTTGACACTTTACAAAAGCAAGAATGGAAAAGCAAATTTTAAACGCATTAAATGCACGATACGCCACGAAACGGTTTGATCCGGAAAAAAAACTATCCGAAAGTCAATTATCGACCGTTCTAGATGCTGCGCGTTTGACTCCGACTTCTTATGGTCTTCAATTAATGAAAGTTGTTGTGGTTGAGGCTGCTGAAAAAAGAAAAGCCCTTTTGCCCTATTCGTTCGCACAAAAGCAAGTTGTTGATGCCTCGCATTTGTTAGTTTTATGTAGAGAAAAAATTGCTGAACCTGCGCATATTGAAGCTTACATTACCAATATTTCTACTACCCGCGAGATTCCTGAAGAAAATTTGGAAGGCTTTAAAAAAATGATGCTTGGCTCAATTGCAGACATGTCTGAAGAAGCGATTGAAATTTGGATGGATAAACAGGTTTATATCACACTCGGTAATTTATTAAACATTTGTGCATTTATGCAAATTGACTCTTGCCCTATGGAAGGGTTTCAAGTTGAAGCATATAATAAAGAATTAGGCTTAGACGATTTGAATTTAAGTGCTGTTTTAGTCTTACCAATTGGTTATCGATCAGAAAATGATGCCAATGCTAAGCATAAAAAAGTCCGTCGTTCAAACGAAGATTTTGTAGTAAGAATGTAAGTTAAGACTAATTATTGGAGCCTAAAAGGAATAATTCTGAATTTCCAAAATGATTTCCAACAAAATTTAATGATGAATTTATATTTATTACATTAATGAAACTATCGTACTTTTGCTCGACCAAAAAGTACCAAAAAAGTCTCCTAGCAGGGCTTGAATTCGGAGGGCACATTCTCAAATCAATTTTCACTTCCCACATTATAAGTGCGGTCGGGTGATCTCCCTGCTTCACGACGGGAGCTTCCCGATCTTTCTAATAATGCGGTTCGATAAAATCAATTCTCCGACGAACGCCTATAGATATTTTAACTCTTTATCGAAGTTTTGCAATAATCAAAGCCGTGGATTTAGACTTTTGGGTATATTATGAATATACTAATACCTCCCCTATTTGGGTCTGACCCTATGTAAGTTACGGCTTCTGATAAGCTTCATAACCAAAGCCTACATAGTTAATTTCCCTCTTAATAAAAAAGAGACGATAATCTTTGGCTTCTTTTCTTAAATCATGCATCCTCTTCATCATTTTTTGTCGATCAAAACACCATGTTTTATCACTATCACAATCTTTCCAAATAACCTTGTCTTCTTCATACAACACCTGAATTCCGTGTTCGTAACCAGCACATCCTGGGAAGCCGCAAGAGCAAGAGAAAATAAAGTAGCTACCAGGAGAATTTAAACTATCCGACAATTGCGAACAATCTATGACATCCCCATCTTCGTATGGTTTTACACCGTTGATTCGTATCTCCAAACCACCTTCCATTTGAATGCTTTGTTGACCTGAACGTGCAGCTAATACAACGAGTTCAATGTAGATCGTGTCAATTTGCTCAGTCATGCGGTTGAATCAAAATATTATAAAATCACCAACTTCTCAGTTTTAATGCCCTCTTCGTTAGAGAATCGAACAAAGTAGATTCCTTTCGATAATCCATCAATAATAGTTGATTGCGTTCCAATAGGCAATGACACAATTTGAATTGTTTGCCCTGTTTCGCTAATCACATCAAGTTGTGCTGGTTGATTTTTTACGACGTTTTCAATTGTAAACTGTACCGTTCCAGTTGATGGGTTTGGATACAATTTAAAGCTAGTTTCATTCGCAATATTCGAATTTAAACCTAAAGCTGGGTTGTCATTCACCAAATCATATCGTTCAATTTCTAAAACGCCGCGCATAATTCCAACTTGGCCTAAGGTATATGAGTTTTGACATGTTTCAGGCGAGTAATCCATGAAGTTTTCAACCATATCCGGTAAATCACCCAATTCCGCAATATCATCAACACACGTGTTTTTTACAAGATCACACGTCCCGGATTGATCCTCAGCATTTGGAGTATCATCTACGCCATCTTGTTCAAGACAATCACCATCTCCCCAAATATGTCTTAATCCTAAATAATGTCCAACCTCATGTGTTGTTGTTCTTCCGCGTACATCAATTTCAGCACCACCTGCAATTAAAGGGTTTGGATTATTGCTTCCAAATGCCTCAAATTGAACTACAACACCGTCTCCTAAACCATCTGTTGCTCCTTCTGGCCAATGCGGTAATCCATCTGGTGGCGTTGCATAACCTAATAAAAATACAGTACCAAAAACTGACATATCACAGACCCAAATATTTAAGTATCTGTCTTGATCCCATGGATCGATCCCACCTTCAGCCGTTGATTTAACACCTTCAGCGGGATTAAGATCTAAACTAAAGAATGATTCAACATCTGTACTTGTTCTTGTAATTCCATTGGTTGGATTTCCATCAGGATCAACTGACGCCAATTGGAATCCAATAAAAGTATCGCCTACTATTGTGTTAAATGTGTCTCTAACATTTTCGGCATCTTCATTCAGCCTTCTATAATCGGCATTTAAACTTGCAATTTGATTGAATACAACACTATCTGCCAAGTTTTCAGCATCTGTGTTATAAACTATGTGTACCACAACAGGAATTGTATAAACATCCTCACGGTCTTGACTTTCAAAATGCTTAGCACGTTCAAAAATGTCGTTTACTCTACCAATATACCCTGGAGTTTTTTCTTCTTGCTCCAACATTGCCTCGTGTGTATAGCAACGGTGATAATCTTGCCCGAAACTTGAAAATGAGATTAGGCCTATAAGAACTGCAAATGCGTGTTTCATAATTTCTTGATTCGTTGAGAACAAATATACTGAACTGTGCAGACATAACAAATTAAATTCAATTTACCCCTAAACCTGAGTTCGATTATTCAAATCTGATCTTTTTGCATTCAGCAAAGCAAAAAACGCTAGAATTCAGTTAAATTTGTAGGAATGTTTGAGCACCTCCGCGATAAAATAAAACATATCCCCCATAGTCCAGGAATTTATCAATATTATGATAAAAATGGTGTCATCATTTATATTGGAAAAGCAAAGGACCTTAAAAAAAGGGTTTCGTCTTACTTCAATAAATCGCAGCAAAACAACGGCAAAACATACATTCTTGTTCGAAAAATAGTCGAAATAAAGTACTTGGTTGTTGACACTGAAATGGATGCACTTCTTTTAGAAAACAACTTGATAAAGAAGTACATGCCCAAATACAATATCCAACTCAAGGATGATAAAACTTATCCATGGATTTGCGTAACGAAAGAGGCATATCCACGGATTTTTTCAACGCGGCGTGTCATAAAAAATGGCTCAAAATATTTTGGCCCCTATGCTTCGGTTAAAATGATGCATACTTTATTGGATTTAATAAAAGACGTTTATCCCCTGCGAACTTGTCGGTTAAACCTTGAGGAAAAAGCAATTGACAAAGGCAAATATAAGGTTTGTTTAGAGTATCATATTGGTAATTGTAAAGGACCCTGTGAAAAAAAACAAAACGAAGTCGAGTATCAAAAATACATAGATGAAATTTCTAATATTCTAAAGGGGAATGTTAATTCCGTAATTAAGGAAATGAAGGTTTTAATGGAACAATTCTCTATTGATCTAAATTTTGAGGCGGCATTAGAGATTAAAAATAAAATTCATAACCTACAAAATTACTATTCCAAATCGGCTGTGGTTAGTCCCACCATTCATAATGTAGATGTTATTACGTTAAAAGAAGATGACAAATCTGCCTTTGTGAATTATCTTAAAATCAATAATGGCGCAATAATTCATGGTCATACCATTGAAGTTAAGAAGAAATTAGATGAGCAGCCTGAACAAATTATGCCTTTCGTTTTAATAGACATGCGGGAACGATATGGAGATGAATCGGCTGAAATAATTACAGATGTTAAATTTGGCAAGTCATTCCCAGATCTCAAATTTACCTATCCGCAGCGTGGAGAAAAAAAGGCGCTTTTAGATTTATCCTTGCGAAATGCGACCTTTTTCATGATTGAAAAGCACAAGCAAGAAAAGATGGTGAATCCGGAACGACATACGGAACGCATTATGGAAACCATGAAAAAGGATTTGCGTTTGAAAGAATGGCCTGTGCATATTGAATGTTTTGATAACTCAAATTTTCATGGAACAAATGCTGTGGGCGCTTGCGTTGTATTTAGAAACGGAAAGCCGAGTAAAAAAGATTATCGCAATTTCAATATTAAAACTGTTGTTGGTGCAGATGATTTTGCCTCAATGGAAGAGGTTGTTTACAGACGCTATAGACGCTTATTGGAGGAAGAAGAATCATTACCGCAAGTTATTATAATTGATGGTGGAAAAGGGCAATTAAGCTCTGCTATGACAAGTATAGATAAATTGGGCTTACGCGGTAAAATTACCGTAATTGGAATCGCTAAAAAATTGGAGGAAATCTATTTCCCAGGAGATTCGGTACCCGTTTATATTGATAAGCGTTCGGAATCGTTAAAAATAATACAGCACCTTAGAAATGAGGCGCACAGATTTGGAATTACGCATCACCGGAATAAAAGAAGCAAAAATGCTTTAGGAACAGAGCTGACAAACATCACCGGTGTTGGTGAAAAAACCGCAACCGATTTAATCAAACATTTTAAGTCTGTAAAGCGTATTAAAGAGGCTGAATTAAAGGAATTAATAACCGCAATTGGTCATTCAAAAGGCACGCTAATATACAATCACTTTAAGGGGTAGAATTAGCGATCGCGGAAAAGTGCAAGTCTGCACCATCAAAACGTTCGTTTAAATAGCAATTATCTAACAAGCGTAGTATTCCCTTTTTGCATACCTGTGTTACCATTCAAGTATTCGTAATGTAGCACCCACGTAAATACACCTGGATTCTCATCTTTATTCTTGAAAGTTCCATCCCAACCAATGCCTTGTTGTGTTGTTTCAAAAACAACTTCGCCATATCGATTATAGACTACAAAATGCATAGCCTCAAGCGTTAAGCCTTTTACAAAAAGGATATCATTATATCCATCTCCATTAGGCGAGAATCCTGTAGGAACCCCAACACCTTCAACAAAGTTGACCAAAACCATAACTGTATCTACAGCTCTACAACCATTCTCGTCAATTAATGTGACCGTGTAAGTTGTGCTCTCTCTTGGGTCAGCTGAAGTAAATTGACAAGTTGGACAATCCACATATTGATCAGGTGTCCATGTAAATGAACCAGAAGAAATAGTACTTGCCACTAATACGGCAGCACCGCTTAAATCAATGATTGTGTCTTGTGCAGCATTCATAATTGGATTTTCATTTACGATTAATTCTTTCACAGCAGTTTCAGTTGCACCTGTTGAACTCGTAGTAGTCAATTGAACCGTATAAGCACCTGCTGTAGTCACACAAATTGTAGGGTTTTGATCAGTCGAAGTTGATGGGTCAACTGCTCCACCAAAATCCCAATCCCATGATACAATTGTACCACCGGTACTTGCATCCATAATTGTGATACAATCACCAATACATAATGGGCTTTTCATAATAAAATCTGGCGAAACTGGTTCGCAATCAATTACAGAAATATCTATTGTTGCTGTAGCCGTACATCCAAATGCAGAAGTACCTGTTACAGTATAGGTAGTAGAACCAAGCGCTCCAGGTGTAAAGCTTACACCATCAAATATTCCACCCGACCATGTATAAGAATCAGCACCTGATCCTGTTAATGTAACTGATTCGCCAATGCACACTTCAGTAGTTGTTGCATTAGCTTCTACCAATGGAGTTTCATGCACAGTTACAGAAACCGTTGCTGTATTTTCACAACCCGAAGTTGCATCCGTACCCGTAACTGTAAAATCAATTGTTCCTGTTGTACCTGGTGTAAACGCAACGCCATCTGTTGCACCACCATCCCAAACATAGCTGTCTGTTCCACCTCCTGTTAAAGTAACAGATTCACCTTCACAAATATCCGTAGCACTTGCTGTAGCCGTAACTATTGGCACAGCCTCTATTTCAATATCAATTGAAGCTGTATTTTCACATCCTGTAATATCATCATATCCAATAACCGTATAGGTAATAATTCCAAGTCCAGCTGGAGCAAAAGCCACGCCATCCGTTACACCAAGATCCCATACATAAGTGTCAGCTCCTGATCCTGTTAAGGTAATTTCTTCTCCTTGGCAAATAATAACTTCAGTTGCTGTTGCCAAAACAACTGGCAATGGATTAACTGTAATATCAATTGTTGCTATATCTGCGCAGCCCGAAAACGTTTCGCCAATTACGGTATATGTTGTTGTTCCAAGAGGTGGTGTAAAAGCCACTCCGTCATCAACCCCCAAATCCCATGTGTAAGTTGCTGCTCCACCTCCGTTTAATGTGACCATTTCACCGTCACAAACCTCAACAGCATCTGCAGAAGCCGTAACAATAGGAACATCATTTACAGTGACATCAACGGTTGCTGTATTTATGCATCCAGTTGCATCATCTGTTCCAGTAACCGTATATGTTACTGTTCCTAGACCGGCGGGCTCAAAAGGAACACCATCCGTTACTCCTAAATCCCAAACGTAAGTTGTTGCGCCACCACCAGTAAAAATAACTTCTTCACCGATACATATCTCGCTAAAATCAACATCAGCAGTTACTGCTGGTAATTCGTACATAGTCACATCCACTGTCGCCACAGTCTCGCAACCTGTAGCATCATAAGTTCCCGTTAAAGTATACAAGATTGTTCCAAAAGCGGCAGGTGTATAAGGTACGCCGTCAACAACGTCTGCCGGGTCCCAAACATAAGTATCTGCATCTCCGCCAAGCGTAAATGTTACCGTTTCGCCATCACAAATTGTAATTTCATCCACATCTAGAGTAACTTCCGGATTAGGATTTACTAAAATATCAACTTCTAATTCACAATCCTCAGGATCATCACTTGTTGCTGTATACGTAATCACTCCAACACCTACTGGTGTGAATGGAACGCCGTCAACAACTCCTAAATCCCAAGTAATAGCACCACCGCCTACAGAGGTAGCATCTAATGTAATTTCTTCACCTTCACAAATCTCTTCAGATGTTGCTGTATAGGTTAAACCTGTGCATAAAATAGTAATGATAACTTGACCGTTACCAAAGCATGTTCCAGCTGTCATGGTGGCATCTGTAACTCCACCAATATAAGATGATCCGCCAGCACCACCACCAGCAGCGACTCCGCTACCCCAGTTTGCACCTGCACCTGAACCACCTCCATAATAACCGCCGCCACCGCCGCCGCTTCCTACACTAAAATTCCCAGGAACGCCTACTGCGCCAACACCAATTGCTCCGTTAGCTCCATCAGGACCTTCCGGACCATTACCACCAAGGCCGCCGCCTACTTGTGTACCACCGTTTCCGCCAGCACCAGGGTTATAACCAAATCCACATAAATCACAATCCGGATCATCTCCATCACCACCAATTAAACTTCCGCCTACACCACCATTTCCTCCAGTACCACACGGTTGACAAAATCCATTTACATAATCACGACCTCCGCCGCCGCCGCCGCCACCAACGATTACTCTATTGGCATATGCTGTTCCTCCTTGACGTACATCTGATGCTCCGCCTCCACTTCCTCCTGGACCTGCATCACCATCACTAGGTGTTCCAAATCCGCCAGCAGCACCACCATTCCAACCTGGTACAGCTTCAGTTCCTGTTCCACCAACGTAAACATTTAATACTTCACCCGGAGTCACTTCTAGTGTACCAATTGCATAACCACCAGCGCCCCCAGTAGACTCATCATATTGTTCAAGTGTAATTGCTTGACCTTGTGCCCCACATACCTCAACCTGAACCGAGGTTACACCACCGGGAACGGTAAATGTTTGCATAGCTCCAGTATAATCATATGTTGTGATTTGAGCACCTACATTTGTTATAATAAATGATACTAATAAAGCGAGGGTTAGTTTTAGTTTTAGTTTTTTGTTGGTTGTCATAGCGAAAAAATCTTCTACAAATATATTCTATTCAATCCAAGATTCCTACTTTCAGGAAATCTGAACGATAATTGCCAAATTTGTTAATTTTAAATCAATAATATGCGGCCTTATATAACTGGCAATTAATTATTTAATTCTATCTAATTAAGGTTGTATTTCCTTTTTGGAAACCTGAACTACCGTCTATAAAATCATAATGTAATACCCAAGTAAATACCCCTGGATTTTCTTCACGATTTTTGAAAGTCCCATCCCATCCAATGCTTTGTTCTGTGCTTTTAAATACTACTTCACCATAACGGTTATAGACTACAAATTGAATTCCTGCCAATCCATAACCTTTTACAAAGAGGACATCATTATTACCATCTCCATTCGGCGTAAAAGCAGTTGGAACACCAACACCTTTTATAAAATTAACCAATACCATTACATTATCTGATCCACTGCATCCGTTTTCATCTATTAAGGTTACTGTGTACATTGTACTATCTAATGGATCAGCATTTGTAATTTGACAATCAGGACAATCGAGTGTGTTTTCTGGTTCCCATGAAAAAATTCCAGAAGATACTGTACTGGCAACTAAAATCGCAGAACCTCCTGCATCAATTATTGTATCTAAAGTCGCATTAATTGTTGGGTTCTCATATACCTCAATTGTATTTACAGTTGAAGAAATAGCACCACCTGCACTTGTAACAGTCAATTGTACATTAAACGATCCAACAATATTGAAACATATTTCTGGATTTTGTTCACTTGAAGTGCCAGGATCGACAGCCCCACCAAAATCCCATTCCCATGCAACTGGTGTACCACCGCTACTTTGATCTGTTAATTGAATACAACTTCCAACACAAACGTTTTCATATGTAAATGCTGGAAGAACCGGTTCACAATCAATTACCGAAACGGTAATTGTGCCTGTGCCCACACATCCAAATTCGGATGTTCCAGTTACTGTATAGGTTGTTGTACCTAATACTCCTGGTGTAAACGGAACGCCATTAATTACTCCTAAATCCCATACATACGTATCAGCTCCTGTACCATTCAGCGTTAAAGACTCTCCTAAACAAACCTCATCTGGCGTTGCAACTCCACCTACAACTGGCAAGTCGTGTACATTAACAGTCACTACTGCTGTGTTTTCGCATCCACTAGCGTCAGTTCCAATTACAGTAAAATCAATTGTACCTGAAGCAGCAGGCGTAAATGCTACTCCGTCTGTTGCTCCCATATCCCAATCATATAAATCAGCTCCACCACCAGTTAAAACTACGGCTTCACCAATACAAATATCTGTGTCATCAACACTAGCGGTTACAGTTGGTAAATCTAAAACGTTCACATCAATTGAAGCTGTATTGATACATCCTTCAACGTCAGTTCCAGTTACTGTATAGGTTGTAATGCCTAAATCTACAGGCGTAAATGTTACACCATCTGTTACACCAAGATCCCAATCATACATATCGGCTCCAGAACCTGTTAATGTTAGCTCTTCTCCAATACACAATTCAATATCGCTGGCTGCAGCAATAACGGTTGGTAAATCATTTACTGTTATATCAATTGTTGCGGTCGACTGACAGCCTTCAGCACTTGTACCTGTAACGGTATAAGTTGTTACACCAAGTGGCGGCGCAAAAGCAACTCCATCTGTCACACCTAAATCCCAAGTATACGAATCCGCCCCTAGTCCAGTTAAAGTGACCATATCTCCGATACAAACTGTTGAATCGTCTGCGCTTGCAGCCGTTTCTGGCAAAGCATTCACATTAACTGAAACAACAGCAGTATTTTCACATCCTTCAGCACTTGTACCCGTAACTGTAAAATCAATTGTACCTAATGTTACTGGTGTAAAGGCTACGCCATCTGTTGCCCCCATATCCCATGTGTAAGAATCTGCTCCACCACCAGTTAAAATAATAGACTCGCCTAAACAAATATCTGATTCATCAACACTAGCGGTAACCGTTGGTAAATCATAAATAGTCACGTCAATTGAAGCTGTATTAACACAGCCTTCACCATCAGTACCTGTTACTGTATAGGTTGTAGCACCAATATCAACAGGTGTAAATACTACACCATCAGTAACTCCAAGATCCCAAACATAACTATCAGCTCCTGAGCCCGTTAACGTCAACTCCTCGCCTATACACAATTCAATATCACTTGCTGTTGCTACTACTGTAGGCAAATCATTAACGGTAATATCAATGGTTGCAGTTGACTCACATCCTTCGACACTAGTTCCAGTAACTGTATAAGTGGTGACACCTAAAGGAGGTGAAAAAGCAACTCCATCCGTAACTCCAAGATCCCAAGTATAAGAATCTGCTCCAAGTCCAGTTAAAGTGACCATATCACCTAAACATACCGTTGAATCGTCTGCACTTGCAGCTGTTTCAGGTAAATCATGTACTGTAATTTCAACCTCAAAAATACAATCTAAATCATTATCACTTGTTGCCGTATAAGTTGTTACTCCAACTGGTGGAGTAAATGGATCTCCATCAACCACGCCACCATCCCAAGTAACAGTTCCACCATTTATTGAGGTTGCTTCTAATGTTAATTCTTCTCCAAAACAAAATTCAGTTCCAGAAACTGTCGTCGTTAGCTCATCACATCCTATCTCAACAACATCACCTCCAAAAGATATATTCCAAAAATTACCGTTGACTGGTGCAGCTCCCGCATATTTGAAACTAATTGCCATACTTGCTGCTGTCGCCGTAAACGTTAAAGTTTGTAAAGACCATGAATTATCAATTCCTCCGCTAAAAGGAAAAAGATGATCAACTCCACCAATTGTTGCTTGTAAAGTTCCATCATATATAGTTGGACCTCCACCAGCATTGGATCGCATTTCAGCCATATAAAAACTCATATTATACTCAACCCCACTTGTCAATCCAGTGATTGTAGTTCCAACGCTTTCTGAATAAAAACCTGTTACCCATACGGTATGTAAATTTGGTGGATCAACCACGGTAGGGGCATACCAAGGATAACCTACCCAGCCGGCCCAAAAATCTTTGTTAGAAATATCTGTTGAGCCCACAAGCACAGTCCAACCAACTGGAGCAACGCCGTTGCCAGTTGGTGAAGTATTTGTTGGTAGAATGGTTTGTGAATATGAACTATTCAAACCTGTGACCAACATTAGGGCAAGTAAGACAAGTCCATTTTTTCTAAGAATATTCGCTAAAGAATTCTTCGCTCTGTTGGTTGTGTTTATGTTCGGTAATTCCTTACCAAGTGTTTTGTAATTTAATTTCATAATGCGAGTTTTCAACCAACACCGCATGAAAAAACGTCAGGAATAACAATTACTTATTACTCCACTTTTGGGGATTCATAGGGGGTGGTCTAGTAAACAAATATATTCTATTTAATCCAAGATTCCAACTCTCTGGTTTTCTTTGTGATACCTCGCGCCTCTTTTGGTTTTATTAGAATGGTCAAATATCGATACATTGTGTTAATAAATATCGATCTGGATCAATAGACGTTTAGTTGGGTAAATAGGCTGCCTTAAGTTCTACCAAAATAGTATATTATTGCAGCAGTTCAAAAACACCGTCCGTATACTCCTGTTTATCAACTTGTTAATAACAGCTGTAAAATGGCATTAAAAGTGGTTGAAAACCAAACAATAATGTTCTTAAGTACTAGGTTCAATAAAAAATGCGCCCTAATAGTTAATTCCAGAGCGCATTCTTAAAAATAGTAAATTACAATTCACTAGTGCTTAATCAACTGAACAGATTTTGTAAATGCATTATTACTTACTTTGACTAAATAAACTCCAGAAGTGTAATTTGCTAAAGAAAGGTTTACGTTATCGAAAGCAGTTCCATTTTGCATTAATTGACCGTCAACCGAATAAATTGAATACGTAAAGTTTCCCTCTAAAGAAATCGTCACTAAATCAGCAGCAGGATTCGGGTAAATCGCTACTGCGACTTTACTCACCTTATCAATACCCGCTAAGTTCCCAAGGACAACAGTTTCAGTTGCAGCGCATCCAGCTTCACACATTACATCAACAACAAAAGTACCTGCTATTAATCCAGTTAAATCTTCTGTATCATCAAAGTCTCCGGTACCATCATTATCCCAATCATAAGTATAACCAGGACTGCCTCCTGTTACCGTAATGTCAATTTCCCCATCACTTCCTATGTCTTCAGCCACTATTGAGTAGGTAATTTCTATGGAATCGTAAACTGTGATATCAATCGAAAATCCACAATCTTCATCAGAATCACTTGTTGCAGTGTAGGTAAAGATTCCAGTGGCATCTGGTGTATATTCTGCTCCATCAATTACACCACCATCCCAAGTTATTTCTCCTATACCTTCTGCGTCTAACGTAAATGAATCTCCTAAGCAAATTGCTTCATCAGTTGCTGTTACTGTTAATGGTGTACATAAAACCGTAATGATAATTTGACCATTTGCTGTGTTTCCAACTGAGTTATTCTGATTGGCACCATCATTAAATGATCCACCACCACCGCCATTGGTTGGGTGATGATATGATCCGCCACCGCCAGAGTAACCGCCACCGCCGCCACCGCCAGCATTTCCACCGTTGCCACCGCCTCCAAATCCTCCAGCACCTCCAGAACAGCCAAGTCCGCCAGCTCCACCAGATAAAAACGAAAATCCCCCAAGACCACAAATACCTGGTGCTCCATCCGTATAAAATCCAGCGCCATTGCCTCCATGTCCCATTCCTCCAGGACCACTAATAGTTGATCCATTTCCATCAATTCCTCCTACACCATAGCTCAATGGTGAACCTCCGGAGTCACTAATTCCATTATTTCCATTTGTTGTTGTATTAGCGTCTATCCCAGGGAAAGCAGGCTCAAACCCGTCATAATATGCTCTTGCACCTCCTCCACCAGCAATTATCATTGGTTCATCTGCCGCATTTGCAACATAACTCCCGCCGCCGCCACCAGCTATGGTCCCTATGGCACCAATGCCTCCTTCTTCTCCAACCAAAATCGTTAAAACTTCGCCTGGCATAACGGCAAAGTCACCAATTATAATGGCACCCTGTCCCCCATCATTTCCGCCTTGAGCACCGCGTGTTTCAATTTGGATCACGGTAATATATTCGGGCACAGTATAAGTATCCATAGACCCTGTGTAATCAAACGTTGTTACTTGACCCAAAGATGCAGAAGTTAATCCTACAATCAACCCAACCAAGACAATTTTTAAAGCATCAAAATGTTTCATATTTATATAATTTAATTAATAAAAAATTCTATTTTTAAAAAGCATACTCTTCATAATAAAAATACAAAATTCTGCTTACTTTTCCTATTGAAAACTCTCCGATTTGCTCCAATTTAGACCCCACAAATAGTCTGATCAATTATTTGTATTTTTGCAAAAACTAAAACGAACTATGTTGCAGTCAATGACGGGCTTTGGAAAAGCATCAGGAACATTTTCCAACAAAAAAATAACAGTAGAAATAAAATCACTGAATAGTAAGAATCTTGATTTATTTGTACGCATGCCGACTATTTATAGGCAAAATGAAATTGAATTGCGCAAGCTTTTAGGAAAACGGCTAGATCGCGGTAAAGTTGAGTGCAACATTAATGTAGAATTAATTGGAGATGCTACTTCTCAAAAATTGAATCAAAAGCTAATTGGCAGTTACTATCAGCAGCTTTTAGCTATTTCTGATGATTTAAACTTACCTAAAGAAAATCTATTGGCTACGTTAGTTCGAATGCCAGACGTTTTCGCAACGGAATCGGAAGAATTGGATGAAGAAGAGTGGAACTTTATTGTTTCGATTTTAGATGAAGCAATTACTGAGCATATTTCTTTTAGAACAGCTGAGGGCTCATTATTAGCCGAGGAGTTTTCTATGCGAATTGCAAATATTCAGCAAGCTTTTGACGAAGTACCGCAATATGAAAAAGTGCGTGTTGATAGTATTAAAACAAGAATAGAGAATAATTTAGAGGAGTTTGTTGGCATTTCAAAAATTGACAAAAATCGATTTGAGCAAGAGCTGATTTATTATTTGGAGAAATTCGATATTTCTGAAGAAAAACATAGACTTGGAAACCATTTAACGTACTTTATTGAAACGTTGAATAATCCGGTTTCTCAAGGTAAGAAGTTAGGTTTTATTAGTCAGGAAATTGGCCGAGAGATCAATACATTAGGTTCAAAATCTTATCATGCAGAAATGCAAAAATTAGTGGTAGGAATGAAGGATGAATTGGAGAAGATCAAAGAACAAATTTTAAATACGCTTTAATAGCGATAAAGTGAGCACATGGACCAATCGGAAAATTTGAAGTTTGATCAGTTTGAAAATGGAAAATGCATCATTTTTTCGGCACCATCTGGCGCTGGAAAAACAACAATTGTACGCTATTTACTGCGGAATGTAGAAAACCTAGCTTTTTCAATTTCCGCCGCAAGCAGAAATCCAAGAGGAAGAGAAGAAAATGGTGTTGATTATCATTTTTTATCTGTGGTTGATTTTAAAAAGAAAATTGAAGGTGATGAATTTGTAGAATGGGAAGAGGTTTATAATGACAATTTTTACGGCACATTAAAATCTCAAGTACTGAAACATTGGCAAGAAGGAAAAACAGTACTTTTTGATGTTGATGCAATTGGTGGCCTTAATTTAAAACGCATTTTTGACGAAAAAGCCTTGGCTATTTTTATTCAGCCCCCTTCATTATTTGTTTTGGAACAACGTTTAAAAAATAGACGAACAGAAACTGATGAACAAATTAAAATGCGTTTGGACAAGGCCAATGAAGAATTAAGTCATACCGATAAATTTGATTACGTTTTAATGAACGACAACTTAGAAAAAGCTTGTTATGAAATAAAAAAGGTAGTCGAAAATTTTATTCAAACAAATGGATGATATTGTAACAGATATCATTGATGGATTTGCGGGAAAAGCACCGCAAATTGATAAACGGGTTGGATTATATTTTGGCTCGTTTAACCCTATACATATTGGCCATTTGATTATCGCGAATTATATGGCGCAGTCAGCTGAAATAGATGAGGTTTGGTTTGTGGTGACGCCACAAAATCCACATAAAAAAAAGAAAAATTTATTGGAAGACTTTCACCGTTTAGCAATGGTAAGAATTGCGGTTGAGCAAAATTCAAAACTAAATGCTAGCGACATTGAATTCCATTTGCCAAAACCGTCTTATACGACTTATACTTTACAAGCTTTAAAAGAAAAATATCCAAACAACCAGTTCACTTTAATTATGGGTGAGGATAATATACGCAACTTGCATAAATGGAAAAATTACGAGTATATAATTGAAAATTATCCGATTATTGTTTACCCGCGTGTTGAAACCATCCAAGAACAGGTTAAAATCGAAAAGGAAATACCAAACGGAATAATGACCTTGCCAAATGTACACTTGTCAGATGCGCCAATCATGAAAATATCGTCTAGTTTTATTCGAAACATGATTAAAGAGGGAAAAGACGTCCGTTATTTACTTTCGGAACCAGTTTTCAATTATTTGGATGAAATGAATTTCTATAAATAATGTATCAAGTCATATTATCACTCCACATAATTTTTATGGTAACTTGGTTTGCCGGCTTGTTTTATATTGTGCGGCTTTTTGTTTATCAGCGTGAAGCAGCATTAAAAACAGAAGAAGAACAAAAGATCCTCATTCCGCAATATCAACTCATGTCTAAAAGACTATGGTATGGGATTACTTGGCCCTCTTTTATTCTTACAGCGATACTTGGCCCTTCGCTATTATATCTTCGCCCTGGTTTATTGGAACTATCCTATATGCACATTAAACTTTCGTTTGTTCTAGGGCTTTTTATCTACCACTTTATTTGCCACTCATTTTTCATAAAATTACAACGTGGAGAGGCTACAAAGTCAGGCAATTTTTTTAGAATTTGGAATGAATTAGCTACACTCTTTTTAGTCGCCATTGTTTTTCTAGTTGTCATGAAAAGTCAAGTCAATTGGATTTATGGAACACTAGGATTTGTTGCATTCGGAATCATTTTAATGATTGCCATCAAAATCTACAAATCTATGAGGTCTTGATTTATACATGTGGCTTTAACACGCGAGCAAATTTTCATTATTCATATTGAGTAAATTTATAGATGCAAACATTAATTTGGAACTATCCTACCCTTTTCAAATAAACATATCTTTGTCCTATGAATCGCATGTTTCAACTTTTATTTGGATTGTTCATAAGCCTTACGAGTCTTTCTCAAGGTACACAATTTTTTACAATTGGAACGGAGGAGTTCTCCAATGTAAACATCTATAGTTTGCTTTATGATGATGTAACAGATATTCTACATGCCGGAACGAATAGAGGAATATTTTCCTATAAACAAAACACTTTCATTCCCGTCTCTTCATGTGAAGAACAAGTTGGGAATTCACTTTTTCAACTAAAAAAGGATAAGGAAGGAAGGATTTTTTGTTGCAATCTAATTGGCCAAATATTTCAGATAGAAGATAATCAACTTAAACTATTTTATCAAATTCCAAAGGGAGATTCTAAAGTTGATTTCAGGTATCACTTTGACGAAGAAAACAACCTTATTGTACATACTTTTACATTAATTATTCGTGTCAATACTCAAGGAGAAGAAACAGTTTTACTTAACAACGAGATGCTGGCGAAATACAATGCCACGGGAAATGAAATTGGGAAGATTGTGGCGAGCTCAATAATTAATGGTACAATTTATTTTAGGCTGAGCAATAAAAAATTGTATCTCACTTATAAGAATGGCAAATTACAAAAACACAGTTTGCTAGATGAAGACAGTTCATACGATATTGACTTTTTTCAATTTGGCAACTATGTTTGTTATCTGTCGAAGGGAAGAATAAAAGCAATTGACGGTGGCTTACTCGAAGCAAATCTTGACATTGAACAGCAATCAGACATATATCAATTAACTAAAAATAAAATTGCAGTAAGAAATACCGAACACGGATTTCTTTATACAATCGAATATGACGGAGAGAAATTTGAAAAGAAGAATGTCATTAATGATTATTTTGCCTCATGTATAACTATGAATCATAATAACACCCTATTCGTAGGAACTTTTAACGAAGGTGTTATTGTTGTGCCTAATGAGGAAATTACAAAATTTAGCGCAGACAACCCTTTAGTTGGTATTGCTTCATCTGACAATAATGAAGTCTATATTTCTAACCTCAGAAAAGGAATATTTAAACATGACACCCTTAAAACTAAAGTACAAAACCCAGGTCAAAATCTTGATAATATTTTTTATTTGAATAATGAATACCCCTTTTTTAATGGGTTTATTTCTGGAATTGTCCTAGCTAACGAAGAAGAAAACGAGCATTATCCTTTGTTTTCCAACATCAAAGATCTAGAAGAAATCTCAGATGAAAAGGTGCTTTTTATAACACCAGAAAACATCAATATAATAATGAAAGATTCGGATAAAATCTTGAAGCCTGATTTTGCCCGGCAAATCAATGATAATGTTTATAAAATTGATTTGAAAAATCGTGGAAAATCTGTCACTTATTTGAACGCAACTAATCGACTCTATTATTCTACAAGCATAGATGTTTATTCTAGGGTATGGAATGAACCGAATGTAGATCTTTTGTCTTTCGAAGGAGAAAGTATTCTTGGAAATGATTTGACTTATTATAACGATCAATTAATAATTGGTTCCGGTAATCATGGATTACTTTTCTATCATGAAGATAAATTTCAAAAACAGGTATCACAAAAAAATGGCTTAAGCTCTAACAAAGTCTTAAAGATTAAGGTTAAAGATGAGTTCTTAGTAATTATAACGACTAAAGGACTTCAGATTTACGACTTAGTGGGACAACACTTTCTTTTTATTGGCGAAGCGGAAGGCGTAATTAGAAACAAAGTAATCAACTTCGCGATTAGTCAAGACCGGATATGGTTACTTGAAAGATATGGCTATTATTCTATTCCTTTAAATCAACGAGAAAGACAAAATGAGAATTCAAATGTTGAAGAGGTGCTTATAGATTCCATTTTAGTGAATGGGATTCGAGTTCCTTTAAAATCAAAACAACACCTGGAATACAATCAAAATAGAATCGAGATTTATTTTGACTATCGCGATATAGAGACTAAAAAAGAAGCAATACTGAATTTTAAACTTGAAGGATATGAAAATACTTGGCAAACAGTTTCTACAAGTGAGAATAGAATAGAATTCCCCTTCTTACCTCCGGGTGAATATGGTTTTTTAATGAAGGCGTCATACCGTGAAAGAGAATCAGAAACATTCAACTTTCAATTTGAAATTTCAAAACCAATATGGTTAAAAATTTGGTTTTTGGCAATTTGCGTGTTTGTAATTGTTCTATTGACATCACTTTTCTTTATGAGGCGAATCAGTATTAATAAAAAGAAACGTAGAGTCGAGGTTCAACAGCAGAAAATGAAAATGGAAATGCTAGAATCGAAATTAAAAACAATTCGCTCACAAATGAATCCGCATTTTATCTTTAATTCTTTGAATTCAATTCAAGCATTAGTCTTGGATCAAGACGTAAAAAGATCTTATGATTATATAGAAATGTTTGGCCGCTTGGTTAGAAATGTGCTTCGCTTTTCTGAACAAAACAACATAAACATTAATGACGAGGTTGATTTTTTAACCGTTTATTTAGAGCTTGAAAGCTTAAGAATGAAAGAAGATTTTGAATTTTCAATCACGAATAATATTGATGAAGAGGTTCGTATTCCAACATTGCTGATTCAACCTTTTATTGAAAACGCAATGCACCACGGCTTACTCAATAAAGAGGGGCAAAAAAAATTATCTATTGAATTTCAACTCATCAAAGACAGTATTCAGTGCGTTATTTTGGATAATGGAATTGGCAGAAAACGTTCGAGAGAAGTTAACAAGAGACAAAACAGGCCTGATTCGTTTTCATTGAATGCTATTGAAGATCGATTGCGTTTACTTAGCGAACACAGCAACTGTGAATTTAAATATGAAATAGAAGATTTATATAGCGCAGACGAAAAGGCAGCAGGTACAAAAGTGACTGTAATCTTCCCTTTTCAAATAGACTATTAACATTTGGTACATTCAAACTATAATTTCAGCCATTGCATGAAAGAAAAGTTTGCGTTGTTCTTAATTTTAATGCATAGATGGAATTAATAAAAGCAATAATTGTTGATGATGAACAAGATGCAAGAAAAGTACTGACTGCGTTAATAAATTTTTCGGACTATCCTGTCCAAATCGTTGCATCATGTAATAGCTTAGAAACGGCCGTTATTGAAATTAAAAGGCTCAAACTAGCGGTTGTTTTTCTCGATATTCAAATGCCTAAATATGCAGGTTATGAGATTATCAATTTTTTTGATGAAATTGATTTTGAAATAGTCTTTGTTACAGCATTTGAAAAATACGCGTTAAAGGCCTTTGAATTAAGTGCAATAGATTATTTAGTAAAACCCATAAATAGAGCAAGACTCGATACAACGCTAGATAAAATTGCAGAACGTGTAAAAACGAACATTTCTATTAAAGAATTTAAACTATTACGAGACTCCATAGTCAACCAAAATTTTGAAAATATCGTTATTCCAGAACTAGGCGGAAATCTTGTTTTAAAGTTAAACGAGATTGTTTGCGTGCAAGGCCAAGGTAACTATTCAATTATTTCCCTTTCACATGGCAAGGAGATTATGGTGAGCAAAAACTTAAAGTATTTTGAAAAAGTACTCGCTAATAACAGGCATTTTTTCCGCTCTCAAAAATCATGGATTATAAATTTTTCACACCTAATCAAATACAATAGAAATAGTGGAGCTTTAGAAATGACTAATGGAATCTCCGCTAAGATTTCGTCCAATAAAATTGACGCATTCGAAGCCTTCTTAAATAAATAACCCAATCATAAATTGAAATTTTAGAATTACAGGAACTCAAAGGTACGTTTCAAGAACTCATAAAAAAGTGTGCGCTAATCCCCTTTATTTTTGTGTTATAAAACCACGAGATAAAAGACAAAATCAAATTTTTAAACATGAGAAAAAAATCAAATATTATCATCCTGTTAATATCTATTTTAATAATTCCAACCGGATATTCGCAAACATTCCTGGAGCAACTACAAAAAAAGAAAGATGAATTAATTAGTGGAGGAAGTGCTTCTAAATCAGTTAGCGAAATGCCGACAGAAGGACAATTAGAAATAGCTACGAAGTGGGAGACAGGAGAGTATGATTACTTTAAACGAGATGGAAATGGTAACTCTTTTGTTAGAGACGGAGCCATGAATATTCGAATAATAAAGAATGGGGATGGAACTATTAAAACGGTTCGTTTAGGAGAAGAAAGTCAATTTGATAGAGAATCTAACGCATACAACCCTTATAGCTTTGGTGGCTCTGAGTTTGTTTGTGCATTTGTCATGAATAATTCTAATTGCATCTATTTTACTGATGAGATGATTGTGCATTACTCGTGTGACAATGACTACAATGTTTGGACAGTTATGTGGTCGCTAAACAAGAAGAAAAAGTACAATGTATTAATGACTGAAATACAGGCTTATCGAAAGTATGGCGAAAATCACATTAAGGAAGATAGAGAACGCGTTAAAGAAGAAGAAATAGCGAATAGAAAAGAGTTTACTTTAGAAGGTAAAGATGTTGTTTCAATCACGCCTATTTATCCTAATGGAGAACCGAAAGCAATTGGAATTAAGGAAAAAATTGATATTGGATTTGAAATTAAATTAGCGGATGGAACTGTAATGAAAACCTCAAATGTAGGCGGAAATGCATACGTTGAAGATTTAGTAGAAGTTGGAATGAATGGAGGTATATCTGGCTTAGGAGGTTCTTATTTAGCTGGGAGTCATGGAGCAAACCCTAAAACGAACGCTTATCTTAGAACTGATATTTCAGATGTAAATAAAGATTTTATTACAGTGACAATAAAACCAAAACACAAAGGAACAGCGTCGTGCACAATTAAATTGCCAATTCAATATCCTTTAGAAGTAAACGCAAGCTTTTATGGTTCTTATGGCAGTAGTACCAATAGCTATGGTGGAAATGGTGGAGATGGCCCAGATCTTATTGCGCAAATTAAAACAACCACACATAGTGAAACAGGTGAAACGATATACATCTGTCGAGTAAATAGCGCGGGGAGCTCAGCAGGAACTTTATACAAGATGGCAATTGGTGGCTCATTTCATGTTGCTGCACCTGGAGGTGCTGGAGGATCTGGTGGCCCAGGAAGAGATCGAAGTGCAAATGATGGCTATGAGCGCCCAAATAACGGTGGAAGCGGTGGAAACGGTGGGAATGGTGGAAGCATTAAACTTTATATCGATCCATCAGCCAAGGATATTAAAATTCTGAGTAACGTTTTCTACAAGCCTTGTTTTCACTAACTATCAAGTAGGTTGTATTTTACTCATTCTAGCATCTAAATTAGCGATTTGTTTTTGGAGTTCAAGAACTTTTCTTTTTCTTTTCTG
>WTCE01000120.1 GCA_013138735.1 Crocinitomix sp.
TCTATTTCATCACATACTTTTACCAAAACAGAGTCCACTGAATCAGTGAAAACTACTTTTCGATATTTTGCACTACTTACCACATGATAAAGAAGAACCGAAACATTATGACTTTTATGGATATATCTACTATTCTGTGACATCTAGTCACAAAATAGTAAAATTTGACGAGGCAAGCCTCGAGGTATTAAACCTGAAAGCGAATAAACCCCATTTGCCATTTTTTTTTACAACTATATGTTGCGATTCAAGATATGCATCCTTATAAATTGGCTTAGACTTTACTTTGCCATCATCAGTCTCTATCCAATACAAACATTTTTTATAGTTCATTTTAATCGCCACATCACATGTATTATAATATGAAGTGTGCGATTTTTTTCCAAATGCAAAAGAACTTAGGAGTAGTAGGAGTAAGAATATGTATTGGGACGTCCTGATGTTGAAAGATAAGGAGAATTGTAATACATAAGACATTACACTTAACACTTCACACTAACATCTTAAATCACCATTCTCCCAATGCCAAAATTTCAGGTTTTAAATAGGGCTTCATTAGCTCATAAGATATAAAAACATCTTTCTCTTTTCTAGTTGTGTATTGATGCAATTTAACTCCTGCTTCTGTAAAACTAAAATGTTGCATGTAAACGCTATAAATATTCGGAAAATTAATACAAACACTCCCGTATAGCTGATGAATATTTACGTGATTCTCAATATAGTCATATAACACAGAGTCAATTAATCGACGGTTTTCAAATAGATCGTAAAATTGGATATTTACGGTTGGATTGGATATAAGGAAATTGTTATAATGACGATTTGATTCTTTAGTGTTCAATGTTTCAACAAATTCTGAATAAAATTTATCGTCTGAATATAGAAATTTTTTCACTATTTGTTTTGGTGAGGATATGTTAGGTTTTGGAGAGGAGTTGGAGATGAAATCAGGATTCATGATCCACCATTGGTCCATTTTTTCAAATTTATCCGCTTTAACTATTCTCGTCTTGTCATCATAATAAGTAGGGAATTGATTGTAATGGTATAAAATTTTAGTGAATTGTTTTCTGTTGTTTATTAATGGATTGAAGTCTCTCAAAAAATAATAATTATTTATGCGAAATAGTCCAGATTGATAAGTAGTTGAATATTGAATTGATTTCCATAATTTGACGTTATTCTTGCGTTGTTCAGCTGTGGCTGGTAAAATGTTGTCTAAGGGGGTTACAAGATCAACGAATTCCATAATACTATCGACATGAGAACTTTTAACAATTTTTTTCCAATTTCCATTTTCAAACTGAATGATTTCAAGCAATGTGTCATTGTCAACGTAAGTAACTCCTTTAAAAATAGGTAAGGATTTAGCATCAGCAACTGCGTCATACAAAGACGAAATAAATCCCAATTCACTAAACATGGCCCACTTGGTTTCTTTTTTAATAAAATAAATTCCAGGGGTGCTTGATGGAATAATAAATTCATAAATAGGAGGGAGGGTTATTTCATTTGAAGCTCCAATTATCCCATACTTACCATTTGCAAAAGAAATTGATGATCCCCAAGCACTGCCAGGTTTAACTGGTGGATAAGAAAATGTTGTGTCTCCAAACATGTTTTTATCTCGATTATTGACAAGTATCCATTCGCCATGTAGGGTTTTGCTATCAATTGAATCCTTCGTTTTTACCCAAAACTCATTGACTATTTTTGTTGGAATAATTCTCAAGTATTTAGGCTTTAAAATCCATTTGGTTCCGTCTTTACTTCGCAAGCCAATTTTCTGTTTAGTTGTTTTTATTAGTAAAAATTCGGCACTCATACCAGCTTGCTTGAAATTCTTAATCTCAGCAATTTTTTCTCCTTCTAAGGAGTATGCATATCCAACTGAATCTTTTATATCTAGATAGTAATTTGGAAATGCAAAGATGGCCCGATCATTTGAAATTGAAATCACGTTTCCTGCGGTTTTTACAATGTAATTTCCAATGTTTATGGACGAACTCTCGAATTTAAGAATTGAAGTGTCACATAATTTAAAATCAGTTTGATCAAACCAATACAAGGAATCTGATTGAACGATAAAAAGTTCTTTTGTTGGAGCGCCATAGATCTGACCTTTTAAGTAAATTCCAATTCGACTTTTCTGTCTGTAATCTTTACGTTCATATTTGAATCCTCCGTTAAAAACAGCAGTAATGTCATCCATTATAACACTTTTATCATAAGCAATTAAGGCGCCTTTCCCGTCTTTTTCAAAATAATTGAACCCCGTATAATTCCAGTTAAAGTGAATCGAGTCATATTCAAAAGGAAATATAATTTCATTTTCAGCATTTACTAAACCCTCTTTTCCATTTAAATCACAATGATAACCGATAGATTGACTTGTTTTCCGATCTAAAATTTCTCCATAAAAATTGTCATATTTAAAAGGAACAATGATTTCACCTTTGCCATTAAATCCACCCCATTTACCGTCCACTATGCCAAATAACAAGGGCCTGTATATGCTATATCCTGTGCCGCTGTAGTGCATATTTTCTCGCTCAAAAAAGGTTTTAAAATTTAGTTTTTTAATGTCATTAGGACCCAATCCAAGTCCACATTTATTTAACAATTCACCTTCTAGATTGTATACATCATAAGCGTAATAATATAAATCACCCGAACCTTCTAAGGAGAGCCCATTTGAGGCCCAAATATAGCTTGCGCTATCTTGCCATTTAAATTGAAATTTACTGTAATCACCAGCTATTATAGTTTCCCCTTTTGAGTCAATTATTTTATTCGTTTTGGGTTTTGAACCACTTAAATGATACAATGTTAATGGCGAAAGTCTATCCAGTTGTTCATTTGAATTGCTTGAATAAATCAGGTTTAATTCGGGATCATAATAGTCAATTAATCCTAACTCTTGGAACTGTTTTGCGCGAATAATATATTGGTCGAAATAAGCTTCTACTTCAAAATAAGACTTTGTTATTTTCTTTGTTTTGGTATTTAAGAGGATGGATTTGCCCAATATTCCGTTTTTAATTATCAAAATGGGATCTACTCCGGAACGAAGTAATTGAGGAAGTTCGATATATCTGCTTGAAGAATCTTGATATAAGAGTTGATTATCTATTGATTTAATTTCTAAGCCATTATCATTTTGTAAAACCCATAGCAATGTTTTACTTTTAGGATAAACTGAGGTGTGCTCTATTAATTTCACCTCATCATTTTCCAAAGGATGAATAAACGTGCCTGCTGTATCAATAATTCCCGATTTTTTATTTAGCCTAACCTCAAAATAATGATTTATCGGAGCATAATAATTATTATAAGTCGTATTATATTGACTGCTGTATTCTAATCCTCCTTCAATGTAGTCAGTACTGATTTCGTCATAAAGATGCTTAGTAATAGCGTCTCCTTGGGCATTAAATAGTGCTGCTTTGCCATCCTTTATAAATACCCAAAACAAGCGATCCCCAAAAAATATGGAGTGAATATCATCATATATCACAGGAGCAAATTCGGTCAAATCACAATTCAATAAACCGTGTTTTTCGTTGATCATGACCATAATCTTATCACGTTCAAAAATAACCCCTTCATAAATCGCTTTAGTGTGGTAGAGTCCATCAAAACTTTCAGCCCAATACAAACATTTTTTATAGTTCATCTTAAAAGATACCCTACATTTTTCGAAAGGTAAATAATCATCCTCTTGGCCTTTAACCATCATGCTGAAGAATAAAAGAAGGATTGATATGTAATGGGACAGTTTGATATTTTTTAGACTAAAGATAAGGAGAAATCGTAATAAAAAAGACGTAACACATAACACTTAAAACGTAACACTAAAACCTAACACTGAAGTCTATTCGTAATTCGGGAAAATGGATTTGGTTTCCTTTTTGCCCATGACCTTGCCATTTACGGCATTAATCTTAATGGTGCGGGTATAAATAATACTGCAACCATTGGTGTTGGCACAATCTCCTTTATCGGTATAGCCTGATTTTTGTGAAGTGAATTCCCAATATATATCACCTTTTTCCTGCTGTATTTTTGGATAGCTGTCAGTATAATGAGAGCCCCAATCATTTTTATAAAAGAGTTTTTTTTCTCGCGCAATGGCTAGAGCTTCTTCGGCTGTGATTTTTGTCAGCGGTAATAAACTGTCCAATTGCGTTTCATCAGCAATTGCCTTTTCTAAATGTTCGGCATTATGATAAGCCACTAAAGGGCGTTTTCTAAAAGGAAGAATAATGCGATTATTCATGTCAATTAAACCAAATAACTCTCCCTTTTTAGCAATGAAATTACCCAATTGAGAGGGGGGAAGAAGGGATGTGTATTCAAATGGAATGTGAACTTCGTTTTTAGCATTGATTACTCCAAAATAAGAACCGTTGTAAACGACACATAGTCCATTTTTAAATGGGTATGGTTCGGCAAAACCCTGTGTAGACCTATCGAATCGAATTTTATAGGTAGTACCTAAGTTAGCACCATTGCTGTCATAATAACGAATACTATCTCTATTATACATGCCTACAGGATCATTGACAGTTCTTGGGAAAACCAATTCACCGTCAATTAAACTGTCGTGCGTTTTTCCGTTTTTATCCAACATTAATAAAAAGCCGTCCTTTTCAAGCCAAGTAAAACCATTTCTTTGCCAACGGAATTGGTCATAAATGCAGGGAAGAAAAACATCTCCATTGAAGTTAAGAAAACCAGTTTTACCTTTTTTCGTGACAACCGCACCGTCATATGACTTATGCGCTCTAATCACATCATAAACAAAGTCGCTAAGCATTGTTCCCGAATTATTAGAAATTGCCATTTTCCCATTTTTCCGCAAAACAATTAATTGCGGATGAATCCAAATCCGATCATATTCAATCGGGAATATTTGGGCGTTATTCGTATCAATTACGCCATGTTTGCCATTCAAAATTATAATTGATTTCCCGTTCTCAAACGCCTGTAAACGTCTTTCTTTTAAGGGGATTACAAGTTCACCTTTTTGATTAATAGCGCCATACTTTCCATTCTTATGAACTACAGCTAAACCATTGTTAAAGGTGCACTGAAGGGCATTTCCACGATAAGGTTCATACAGTCCGAATGGCACAATGAATTTGCCCGTTGTATCAATATAACTAACTGAATTGTTTTTACTTACATACGCAAGGCCTTCCGAAAACCAGTAAATATCCTGGTATTCTGCTTGTAAAAGTGTGTCTCCAGTACTTTGTTTAATTAAGTCTTTTTTATAATGATCTGAAAATGTTGGGTATTGGTGATATAAAGAAATTGCTGTACTGTCCATTTGACCAAAACTTGTTGATGCGGCGAAAAGTATTAGGGAAAGCAAGCGAATCATAAACGGTTATTTCTATAAGGGTTTAATTCTAAAACAATTACTACTTCATTAAGTTACATCTACCATTCACCTAATGCTGCAATATCAGGTTTTAATAGCGGTTTCAATATTTCATAAGGGACATATGCATTGCGCGTCCAACTCTCAATAAAAAATTCCCCACTGCTTTGAAAAAACGCAATTCCACCAGAAACAAATTGATAATTTTCAGTGTATTTGGCATAAACCTCTGGGAAATTTAAGCAGGTGGCACCAAACAATTGTTTTTCATTTACAAGGTTTTGCAAGTAGTCATATAAAACCGCATCAACATTTGCTTGACGCTCAAAAAGCGAATAAAAATCAATTGGATCACTAGAAATTGGCAAAACATAATTGTAAGTTATCTCTGCTCGACTGTGGTTCTCCCATTCATAAATGGTTTCGTGGAATGCATAAAAACCATTGTTAGCAAATAGAAATTTTCTGTGATTTGCTGTCCCATTCAAATTAGGATTGAATTCTGGATTATAAAACAGAATATTGTGAATAGGAGCATAGGTCTCGAAAGAAGTCACATTGTCAAGATGACTGTTTTCAGGGAAGAATTGTGCAAGCTTTAATGTGTAACGGTTTAAATTTTGGTAGTGATTTGCAGCTAGGTTGAAACTTTGCAAAATGAACGTATTGTTAAGTGGAATGGCTTCCAATATTGCGGTTTCTGATTGATAGATACTTTTGTAGAGCAATTCTTTAGCCGTTTTTTGATTCTTGTCAAGTGGTTCAATCGTTGAAAAAATAGTGGCCAAGTCTTGCTGTTTTTTTACCTGATTCAAAGATGCTCTTTCTGTCAAAACTATGGCACCGTCTTGAGGTGTGAAATGTATAAACTCGATAAGGGTATCCTTTGCAGTAAAAGTGCTTGCCCTAAAGATTGGAAAGGCTTTATTGTCAACTATCTCTGAATAAAATTTGGACGTTATCCCAGTATCTGAGTAGAGTCGCCAAACGCCATCTTTGTAAATAAAATAAATGTTTGCTGAAGTGGTGGGAACAATGGCATCATAAGCTGTTCGTAATATTAGCGTATTCGATTTGTCTAATAAACCATATTTATTGCCAGACTTTACAATACTTGCATTTTGAGTCTGACTTGATTTTTGAACATGATTTTCTTTCAAAGGAGGATAATTAAACGCTTGACCATTTAGTAGAGTTTCCCCTTGCGTATTAATTAGTTGCCATTCTCCTTCTAAAAAGTGTTCAGCATCTTCAATATTGGCGTTTTTCACCCAATACTGATTTTCCATAGCCTTATCTTTGATAATCTCTAAATAATTGGGAGGAACCAGCCATTCTAAGCCGTTCTTACTAAGCAATCCTACACTATCGGCAGTAGTTTTTACTTTCAGACAGCCATTCACCAAAAGTGCTTGTTTCAAGTTTGAAATACGACCTGTTTTGAAACCATTCAGGTCGTACACTTCTGCAAAATTGCTTCCAACACTCAGGTAATATTCCGGAAAAACATGCACTTTATCTGTTGTCGGTAATTTAATTACAGCTCCCGATTTTTGTACAATATAATTGGATACCGCTTGTAAAGAATAATTAAAATCGAGTAGGGTAGAGTCGCAACGTACAAATAGACCTTTATACTGCGTGTATAATGTATCTGCTTTCACCACAAAAATGTCTTTTGATCTATAATTTTCTGAATTGTGATCGACAAAACTGTAAGTCAAAAATTCTTTTGAACGATACCAAACATCAACAAAGGCGGTGTCAATTTGGTCAATTATTATTGTGTCTTTAGCTGATGTAATAAAACTTCGCTCATCCCCGTTAAAATAATTGATGCCCTTTCCTCCTAAATTAAAAAAGATAAAATCATAGTCGAAATCGTGACGTGTCTTATAGTGTTGATCTACTATCCCAAATTTGCCATCCTTTAATAAGACAAAAGCATTATCGCGTATCTCAGTTCCATTCTTCTCTTTACCTAAATAGTCATCATGAGCAAAAGGAATAACAATTTTTCCAGCGCCATTATAAGCGCCCCATTTATCTTTTTTTAATCCAAAAAGTAATTTAGGTTCCTTGTCCCTATAGTTACCGCGATATTGGTTGAAATCTTCGAAAAAGTTATGAAGTGCGAAGTTCCTTTTATAGTCCTTTTCACGTAAGTTAAATTCGCAATTGCTCAATAAAACACCCTCATCCGTATAAATATCGAATTGGAATGTGTGCATTTTCTTAGTGGAATCAAAACTTTCCTTTTTTAAGGCCCAATAGTAAAATTCATTTTCAAAAAATCTTATTTGGAGGTGTTTATAGTCTCCTTGCATCACTGTGCCACCAGTATCATTAATTACCTTTACAAACCTGTTCTTGTAACGTTCTACTAAAAAACGTTCTTTAGGTGTGTTTAAACTGCGAATAGTTTCACGATTTTTTGTAGTGTAAATTAGATTTAAATGAGCGTCATAATAACTGATTTTATTTTGGGTTGAATGATGCGGGAATCGAATGATTTGCCCAATTAAATTCGGGACATAATTATAGCCTAAAACTTTTAAATTTGCCGTGTTTAATAAAATATGTCTAGAGTTCTCCTTTTGTTGAATGACCAAAACCTGTTGATCATCTAGATCCAAAAAAGTGGGGGAGTTCTCATGCAAACTCGTCGTATCTGAATAGAGAAGTTTCGTGTCCCAAGATCGAATTTCCTGCGTTTTTCCTTTTCTCAATACCCAAATGCATTCTGAACGATTTATCCTAGAATAAGATCTCCAGTCCTTATTTACAATGAGTCGAATTTGATCATATTCTGCAGGAAAAATTATTCTTCCGGCCCCATCAATAATTCCGCTTTTATTATTGGATCTAATTCCAAAGTAATGTGGCAAAGGTGCGCGAAAACTGCTTATCTCATACTCACCATGAATACGTGATGAATACTTGCTGTAAGCTAGGTTAATTTGATCATAAATGGGTTCGGTTCTTGGATTTAATTTGGCATCATAAAGTCTCGCTTTTCCGTTTTTAGTTAAAACCCAATAAACTGCACCTCGACAATATAAAGATGAAATCCCGTCATATTCTACTGGCACGAAGGAACTTAAGTCACAATTCAATAAGCCATATTTGTCGTTTCGTTTGACTAGAAGTTTACCTCTGTTGGCATGGACTTCTTCATAAATCGTGTCTGTTTTGGCATCATTATATTCACTTTCAATCCAGTATAAACAGGAAACATAATCCATTTTCAACTTCACTTTACAATCCATATAATTGCGTGTCTGATATTGACTTCTGGCTATGAAGCTTACAAAGAATAAAAGGAATAACGATATGGTATGTGAGGGCTTGATTTTTTTTTAGATTAAAGATAACGAGAAATGTGCGCTGTTTTATAACAGATTGGTATAATAATTAAGAAATTGAATTGGTTTATAAACGAAACAATTCCGATATTGGTACAAATAATTGCCCTATGAAGAAATTCTTACTCCTTCTAGTTCCATTTTACTTTAGTTTATTTGGCTTTTCACAGAGCACCTTTGTTCCTGATGATAATTTTGAACAAGTCTTGATTGATTTGGGTTTGGATACAGAGCCTTTAGATGATTATGTGCCAACAGCAGCTATTGACACGATCACAGCATTATATATCTCCAACCGGGATATTATTGATATGACGGGAATAAGTGATTTTGTAAACCTGCGCTTTTTAAATTGTCGAATCAACGACATGGAGACGTTAGACTTAAGCGGGAATATTCTTTTGGAAAATTTGATTTGCAGTAATAATAACCTTACAACACTTGATTTAAGCGCTAACGTTTTGTTAGAAACATTGGACTGTGGTTTTAATACGATCACAGCATTGGACTTTTCTGAAAACATTAACCTACTAGAGGTAATTACCACATACAATGGTCTTGAAACCGTTAACTTTTCAGCAAATACCTTGATTGAAAGGATTCAGGTTGATCGCAATAATCTTGAAAATTTGGATGTGTCAAATAATGCAGCATTAAAAAGGTTGGTTTGTACGACTAATTTTCTGGAGGTAATAGATATTTCAGCGAACCTTAATTTGGAAACATTGGGCTGTAGTCGGAATTTAATTACCGAATTAGACTTAAGCGCAAATGAAAACTTAAAGAATTTAAATTGCAGTGCTAATTTGATTTCGGTATTAGATGTAACAGAGAACTTAAATCTTAAGGGCTTATCATGTAGCGTCAATTTATTAAATGATCTCAATTTAAGTGAGAATGGATTACTGGAAGGTTTGGCTTTTGCTGAGAATTCCATTACATCAATAGATTTGTCAAATAATCCACTCTTGAGATCACTACAATGTGGTAAAAACCCTCTTACTGTTTTAGATTTATCTGAGAATGATTCTTTACGAAGTATCTCATATTATGAAACTAACATCATAGTTATGGATGTAAGTCATATTGCACAGCTGGAAGAATTGCTAGCTTCGAGCATGCCGGATTTGGCTCAAGTGAATGTGGCAAATGGAAACAATGATTTGATGACTTTATTCTATGCCGCTGGATGTCCAAACTTGACATGCATCACGGTGGATGCTGATTATGTAACTATTGCCGAGGAAGATTGGTTGATTTGGAATAAAGATGATTCAGCTGTTTTTAGCGCTGATTGTGAAAGTTTATCAGTACAAGAATTATCGAATGAGATTACTTTTTATCCATCAATATTCACCAATTTCATTACAATTAGGAGTACCTATTCAACTGAGTTTACTGTTCTTAACTTAGCAGGACAAGCAGTGGATATTGGAAGCCTTCATAATGGAGAAAATCGTGTTGATTTATCACACTTGAAAAGTGGAATTTATTTACTCAACTTAAATGGAGAAAATGATGAGCAAATGCATAAAATTGTAAAAAAATAAGGATCATTATTCAGTTAGGAAACACCACTATCTAAAAGTACGGCGATCTTTAACCTTAACACATAACACTGCACAGATAACATTAAAAGCTATTCTAGCTTTTTCAAAAACTTCCGTATCGCTTTTTTATTCTGTCGTAAATTATCGTGCATTGTAGCATGTCCCGCTTTTTTCACAACCACTGTTTCTGAGTTTGGAACCAAGGTTTGGAAATAACGAACCGTAGTAGGTCTTGCTTCATCAAATTCGCCCGTAATAAATAGAGTAGGGACGGTTACTTTTTTGAGCTTATCAATAATATCATAGGTTTTTAAAGTCCCTGTAGCTGTAAATTCAGTAGGACCCCACATATAATTGTACATGAAATAATTCCCAGGTGCTTTTGCGGTATCCAAGTCACTTGAGCGTCGCTTTCTGCGTAAACCATAATTGGCGGCATAAACTGTATTTGCTTGTTGATAAGCCGCTGTGGTAAAGTCGCCAGAAGCTTCGCCATCAGCAATTGCTTGCTGCACAACAGGATGTAATGCTTTGATTAAAGTATCGGCGTCCGCTTCCCAAATGGTCGTGCTAAAATAAGGGCTGTTAAAAACAATTCCTTTCACACCAGCCGGATAGGCTGAGTAATATTCCAAGGCTAGGGCTGTTCCCCAAGAGTGTCCGTACAAATAAAAGTCATTTAATTTTAAGTGGTTTGTTAAGGCGGCAACCTGCTCTACAAATTCGTCAACTAACATCAAGGTTGTGTCTTCATGATGACCAGAACGCCCTGTCCCCAATTGATCGAATAAAATAATTGGTCTGTCCTTGGTCAATTTTTGGAACAAATAAAAAGAACGACTTGTGCCGCCCGGTCCACCATGCATCATCAATAGCGGGTCTTCATTACCTTCTCCAATAATGCGATACCAAATTTCTCCGCCGTTTACACTAACATAGCCTTCGCTCGAAGTCAAAGTGGGGTTGACGTGCGCAAATACGCAAGTATCCGCGCTAATAAGAAAAACGAATAATGTGATTGAAATAATGATTTTCATTGGGAATGGTAAAGTTTAATTCGAAGCTAGTATTTTATTTTGAATTGGTCAAAAAAAAATACGCTTGCTGCCCCTTATAGCCGACAGCATATTTGTAGCAAGTTTTTCAAAAACAGAGGTGCATCTGTTCGTTCTATTAAGTAGCAATAGGATGAAAGTCCATAAGAATGACGTGAATATTATGAAATTGTTTTTATTTTAGTGCCTATCCATACGCCATGTATAAAACCGTTCTTATAATTATCTTCTTTTCAGTAAATTCATTTGCGCAGCAAGGTGGGATAAAAACTGTTTTTGATTTTCCGAATGGTGGTGATTATGAGATAAGAATTAACACAACCGAGCTCTACGATACAAATGTCATTTATCTGGCAGAAGGGGAGTATTTCGTTGAAATTTGGAATCCAGGATTGGAATTGATTACAGATTCCATTTTCATTCGACCCAAAAATGATAATATTTTTAGATATCCTGTGAAAGTCTCACCTCAGTATGGTATGTATAAATTAGAGGTAAAAAAATTCAAACGCGAAAAACGTAATTCCATGGCGCCATTTCTTGTCGCAGATTTAGTAGGAATCAGCGCATTGTCAATCCAATATTTTAAAGGTTGGAAGGCAGGCAAAGAGTTGTCGATATTGAAAAATACGCATGATAATAATTTAGGGTCTTATATACCCCATTTAGAATACATTGAAAATTACAACATATTGCATAATAGTTATAAAAGGATTCGGTTGGTGTATTATTCTATTTTAGGATTGACAGCACTTTCTACATCATTCACTATCTATAAAAACTTTCGCTTTAAAAAACGCAATAAATTTCCAGAAAACCCCTCATTAACTAGCCCTTTTACCAATAAAACATTTGATGTCTCATTAAATGTTTCGCCTATTGGAACAGGTTTAATACTAACCTTTTAAGGATGAGAATAATCGTATTGATTCTAGCCACAACCTTAATTGGATGCTTAAAGCAAATAGAAACCTTGAATGAGGAAGATATCTTTTCTAAGGAATATAGTGGACCAATTTGGTTCGAACAAAGCTCTGAATATTCAACAGATACTTACCGTTTTTTTCGCTACAGAATTCGCAATTATCAACTATCGCACACAAACCTGACCTATTCTATTATTTTCCAAAGAGACTGTGAAGGACCATATGACGTTCCAATGTCGCTAGTGGGGAATATTTTTAAAATCAAAGTGTATAAAGCAAGTGTTGTGGATGAATCCTTTAAAATATCCTTGTCAATCGACGGGCCAAATGGTATTGGTGCCACGTTTTGTCATGACTGGGAATTTTAGCAAATGCGTCATTTCATAAACAATTCCAATCAAACTTAGAAGGATTAACAAAAGCTTGCAGCCTCTTTTGCATTGCTCCGAATGATAATAGAGATGCGTTGCTCATTTTTTTAATTCACCAGTAAATCATTTGCAAATGGTATTTTAAACACATAAATACTGTTTTCAGTCTAGAATAATGGAACTTATTCATGAAATTTGAATTTTCACCTTGAATATTACTATTTTAATCGAAAAATTACCAAACCTACTTTATTATGAAATTAAAATTTATACTGGGATGTATTGCTTTAATGAGCAGCCCTTTCCTCGTTTTTTCACAAGACACTTCTTATACACCAATGCCCGAAACAATGGCCTTGTATTATGATTTCACAGGTGTGCACGGCGCAGATACAGCCTTGTATGGACAAAGTATTTCAAATAAAGTTGCTGCAATTGCAGTTCAGGCAGATGAAGTGATGAAAGGCCCTTTGGTGATTTATACTGCAGATGCCATTCATATTTTCAAAGAAGATCGAACGCGAATAGCTAAAATCGACACAAGAACTGCTTCTTTTACCGGTTTTTATGAGGTTACGGCGCTTTCGCACATTGGACCAGCATTAGGCTACTTGGCCTTTTTAAAAAATGAAGGCGGCGAATGGAGAAGTTCTGCTGAAAGTTTACTAAAGCATATTCGTCAATTGCGCGCAATGAATTCGGTAGATTTAATGCATGCGGGTAACACACCTTCAACTACATCTCATTGGTTAGACAGACTAAATAACCCAGCATGGAATCCGAATAAGGTAAATATTAAAAACATGTTTGATTATGCCTGCGCAATGAGCGGAAACTATCTGCAACAAGTATTAAGCGGGGATAGAGAATTAACTAGTGCTGACGTTCGAAACGCTTTATTAAGCAATACAGAACCTATGAGCGACGATTATACAATTTCGTTTAACCATATCATGATTGCAACTTTTCAATTAGAAGGCTTAAGCGAATTTCACCGCATTTATAGAAGTTTAAAGGATGTGGATGTTGATTGGGCTAATGCTCGAATTATTGTCCGTTCTCCAGTTGGTAATAATTATGGTGGCGGTTTGTCAACGTGGACAAATTGGACAGTACAAGCCTTAAATATTCTTGCTGGGAAAGATGATACCGGGGCAAATATTATTGACCCAAATCGACTATTGATTGCGGCATATTCAGCCGAACAAAATTTAGCGCTTGATGCTGAGGGGAAATTACCCATTTCGGTTTATTATTACTATACCGGACAGGTTTTTGGAGCCTTGTATTCGCAAACCTATACTGCACTTCAAGTTTTTTCTGATATCCCAACATTAAATAGACCTGAACGACCAGCAATGCCAGGAGATTACGGCTATTCTGACGCTTCAGATGTGGATCATTTTGTTGAGCGACTAAAATACTCCTTTAGTGTTAAAACTGAATTGCTGAGTAATACGATTGGCTTTTGGATGCCGAACGAATTAGCGGCTAAAGATTATAGACCTAGTCAAGTTGATATTCCAGGGTTAAATGCAGGACTGCCAGAAGGAATTTTAGCATATCCAAGTGATGCGCCCGTTATAGCTGAATAGGTTTTTATGCAATTTATTTAAATCTTATGCGAGATTAGAAATCTGTATTGAATCGAGATTGAAACGTCTTCGATTCCATAAATTGGGTCAAAATAAACTTTGAAAAATCTTTAAAGGAGAAGAAAGTGACTTAAGTTCAAAACAACTAATCATGGCAATTCTCGATATGGGCATTAATCATACACAAGAATACGGAAGCAATTAATGTGAGCTACAAATTAGGTGGAGGAGATCGTTATTTGAATCCGTTGCCATGATGTAGTTGTTTCCCTCAAAAGTTCAAATATGAACCTATTAGTAGTTAGAACCAAACCTTGAGCGGGTAGTTTTTCCTACCCATATTGGGCAATCAATTAAGAGTCAATTATATTAGATGCTATTTTTGTGCAAATTTCGTCTCTTGTGTTCACGTCCAACTTTCTGTACAAATTCTTGATATGATACTTCACTGTATTCTTACTAATGAAAAGGCTTGCGCAAATTTCGCTAGTAGTTTGTTCTTCTACCAAACCCTTCAAAACATCAATTTCGCGACTTGTTAATGGTTCAGTGGTTAAATCATTTTCTCTTAGAAGCGAATGGTATGAAAGTTCACGAAGATCTTCAATACGATTGGCCAAAATGGATAATGAAGCAGAGACGTCAATATTCTTAAACGGCTTAGTCAAATAAGCTGATGGTGATAATTTAGAAGCACGTTGTAAAGTACTATCATCCTCATTTGCTGTGAGAAATATAAATGGTATTCCTTTCTTTTTCAATACAGCCGCGACGTCTAAACCTGACAAGTCTTTTTCTAAAATGATATCTAGCAGGGCAGCATCAAATTCCCAATCAGTCTCCTGCAAAAAATCTTCGCCACTATGATAAATTCCTTGAACCTTATAATCAAGTGAGGTAACTAGATTGTTTAAATGATTGGCGGCAAAGAATTCATCTTCAATGATTATGAGTCTAAGCATGGAAAGAGAATTGATAAAGGCCAATTGATTTTTTAAAAACTAAATCTGTTCCACCAACGCGGGTTATTAATTGTTGAATCAACTCGGTTCCAGTGCCAGTTGAATGGTTATTATCCATTTTAGAATGGTCGCAATAACGAAAAACCCATGCACCATTATTTGGCAATAACGATATTTGAATTTCTTTTTTGGAACCATTATGATGTTCCAACGTGTTTGAAAGCATTTCATTCAAAATCAATCCAAAATAAACTATCTTTTCACTCCTTATTTGGATGGATTCAAATGAGGTAACAAGCTTGAAATGATTGTCTAAACTGTCATAAAGAGCAAGAATGTCGAATAGGTAGACGCCTAGGTCAACCAATTCATTGTGTTTTTCAAGTGTTAAGTGATTGTGTAACGAACTAATCGTGTGAATTTTTGCCGATATTTTTTGGTTGATTTTCTGCTGCTCAACACTCATGTTTTCATCAGAATAGTCAAACATTGAAATAACCATTTGCAAGTTGTTCTTAATGCGGTGGTTACTCTCAACCATCAAGAGTTGGTATTTTTCATTGCTAAGATGTAGGTCTTGGTTAGTTTTAGCGAGCGCCTTTTTTAAGGAGCGTTCTCTAAAGTAAATCAATCCAAATGCAAGAATGATAATGAGCAATAATGCGAGGAGTAAATATAAATTCTGATTTTTCAACCGCTCTTTATCTAGGTCTTGCGATTTTTCCAAAGCGAAGATTTTAGCCTCAAATGCTTCCCTTTGAAATTTTTCCGTCTCGTACAATACTTCGTACGAAATCATGCGATCATTATTTATTATTTTTTGAACTTCCAAGTGATTTTTATCCGCTTTCATTTGCCATTGGCAATGGTTTAATGAATCTCCAACTGACAAGTATCGATTACCAATCATCTTAAATAAATCGGCTTCCACATTGTACCAATTATTCCCGTTTACCAAGGCCAAAAGATCATTTGCAATTTTGTCGAATCTATTTAAATTCCCGAACTCTAATTCATTCTCCATAAGGAAAATCATAGGTCTAATGTAATTTACAGTGTCACCAAGTTCTAAAAATATTTCTGCAGATCTTTCTAAGTGAGGAATACTCGCTTTCCTAGAGTTTTGCCTCATTATAAATAAGCCTAATTCATTTTGTAAGCCCGCCTCTTGTTCCAGAAAGTCGTTCGCAATAGCAATTTGAAGCGCTTCACTTAAAAATTGTTGGATTGAATCAACGACATTCACATCATCAGAGAAAGTCTCTTCAAAATAATCTCCTTCTCCGTATAATGCTGCCAATCGACCTAAGCGCCTAACATGTAAGTCTGGATATTTTTTATAATTCCCAGGCGCATCAAGAATCTCAATCCCTTTTAAATAATTTTGAGTTCGGCGCATCATTTCCGCTAAAGAAATTTCTACGTCCAACAATTGACGTTCATTATTATCCTGCTTCGCAATTTCCATGGCAACTTCAAGCTCAGCAATGCTTTCATCAAAACGGTAGGCGCGGTTATATTGCTCGGCCAATTCGATATGTTGATCATAAGAAACTGTTACAGGACTTTGCGCAAAAGAAAATAGGGGACTCAGTAAGAGTAGGGAAACAAGAATCGACAAGTTCATAATAAAGTAGCGGAGGTGAAAATAAGGATTTAATTTGAGACGGGGAGATTTCAAATCCGCATGCGAGATTCGTTAATTTTCGATTGCAGTTTTGTTCCGATTCTTTTATTGTAAACAGCACGTCAATTGATAATTTCAAAATTGATTTCTGCATAAAACTCAAATGACTGAAATAGAGGTTTCTAGACGGGGTTGTTACTAACTTAGTCAATATATTAAGCGTTTCTGAACAAAAACGCCGTACATTCGCGCAATCGATTGAGATATAGTGCTACAAATCTTGATTCCGATATAAAGACCTACTTTATGAAAGCGATTAAATTTATTGCAAAAGATCAAAATCAAACCGATTTCGCAAGGGAACTGACCAAAAGAGTTCGTCTTCATTTTAAGGAAAAAAAGATATCTACTTTCGGAGATTCTAGAATGGTAGTTAAGGCTATCATAATGATTAGTTTATACGTTTCAGCACTCGTAGTGATTTTCACCGTACCAATGCCTGCTTGGGTAGCATTAATTTTAATGATTTTCATGGGAGTTGGTGAAGCCGGAATAGGGATGGGCGTAATGCATGATGCTGCGCATGGATCATTTTCAAAGCGCAAATGGTTGAATACACTCATGACAAGCAGTATGTTTTTATTGGGTAGTAGTGTTATTAATTGGAAAATTCAGCACAATGTTTTACATCATACATATCCAAACGTACACGAATGGGACCAAGACATTGACTCGAAAGGATTAAGACTTTGTTCACATTCTGAGCAAACTCAAAAAGTATTCCGTTATCAACACCTTTTTGGGCTATTATTATATGGTTTAATGACAATTGTACGATTTGTATCAGATTTCAATCACTTAAAAATGTACAAAGATATGGGGGCATTGGAAGGACAAAAGGTTAATTACACAAAAACAATTTTCGCAATTGCATTGCATAAAATAATCTATTTGGGTGTTTTCTTTGTATTGCCATTTATTTTTACGCCATTCCTTTGGTGGCAAGTATTGATTGGGTTTTTGGTAATGCATATAACTGCATCTATTATTATGGGCACAGTTTTTCAATTGGCACATCTAGTAGAGAATGTAAGAGAACCTTTGCCAAATGAAGCCGGAGAGATCCACACGCAATATGCCGTACATCAATTGGAAACAACATGTGACTTTGGAAAAAGAAGTGGCTTGTTTAGTTGGTATGTTGGTGGATTAAATTTTCAAGTTGAGCATCATTTATTCCCGCATATTTGTCATGTTCATTATCCAGAATTGGCTGTAATAGTTGAACAAACTGCTAAGGATTATAATCAACCCTATAATTCCTATCCTACAACCTTTGCTGCTTTGCAATCACATCTAAGGACCTTAAAAAGACTTGGAAGAGGTGAATTAAATGAAGCAATGGCATAGTAATCTGTGCAATTATCCCGATAAATACACGTTTTAAGCAGACGAATTAAATTTTTATTGTATTATTTTCACTCCTAATATACTTGCGTAAAGCAAGTGGGAGCAGTACTTTATGAGTTGTTTTGTGTCGTTTTGATGTAAGGTCAATGTTAAAATTTATCATTTTATGCATACAGATATTATTAATAATGTACCTTTGCCCCATAATAGGTAATAATTTAGTTGCCATAACAATTTAATAAATGAATAAAGGAACAGTAAAATTCTTCAATGATGCCAAAGGATTTGGATTCATTCTTGACGAAGAAAGCGGAAAAGAATATTTTGTACATGTCTCAGGATTAATTGATGAGATCAACGAAGGAGACAATGTTGAATTTGATTTAGCAGAAGGAAAAAAAGGATTAAATGCAGTAAAAGTATCTGTAGTTTAAGACAAACGATATATATATTATATTATCAAAAGGACATTCAGTAATGAATGTCCTTTTTTTTTGTGCTTAAAATTTTGACTTGTTCATAGTTTTATTACCCTTCAATACCTGTCGTTAAAAACAATTGCGAACGAATCTAACTTAATTTTATATCTTACAACCTAACCCTAACCCTAACCTAACCTAACCTAACCTAACCTAACCTAACCTAACAAGACAAGCTATGAAACTAAAGAAAAAACCGAATTTTATCTTTTTCATGACAGGTCAGCAAAGGAGCACGCAACTCTTTCCTGAATTCCCAACTGAATGGATTAAAGAAAATCTTCCCAATTATCAGTACTTTTTGGATAACGGTGTGGTATTCGATAATAATATTTGTAATTCTTCACCTTGTGGGCCAAGCCGAGCATCATTTTTTACGGGTGAATATCCTGCTAATAATGGAATTGTCGATAATGATGGAACTATTCCGGCAGGAGGAATGACATTTGCAAATGTTTTGAGTGATCAAAATTATGACGTTTACTATAAAGGTAAAATGCACTTGAATGAGCATACTACTAAATTTTCACAATCTTGGACGGCAGATACCAATGTCGCACCATCAATAGCGCAGGAAGAAAACCACCGAATGGAGCATTTGTATGGTTTAAAAAAATGGACTTCTCCAGATTTTGGAACATTGCTGGCAGAGGAGAACCCAAGTTTAGCCGAAATTGCAACATTGGCTGGTGGCGCAGGCCATAATGATAGCCGAATCATTACCGGTGAATACAAATTATATCAGGAGCAAGAAAGTGTTATTTCATTTTTGAAGGATGTGCAAGAGAATCCTCCCGAACGTCCATTTTGTTTAATCATTTCTTTAGTCAACCCACATGACATTTCATTGTATCCAAAGGGTTGGAAAGAAGCAGGGTATCAAAGTGCTTTGTTTAATGGCCCAGCATTCGACGGCATCACACTTCCTGAATCATATATGGACACTTTGGACACTAAGCCAGGTACTCAGGCTGCCTATTTAAATTCTTTCACAAACGGTAAGTTAGTTGAAGCAAGTACGATTGAAGGTTCAATTAATTATCCGCTGAATTATGTGAAATTTTATGCCTATTTACATACTTTGGTCGATACTTTATTAGGAACCGTTTTAGATTCAATGGGGAAGGAGTTAATTGATAATTCTGTCTTAATACGTATGGCAGATCATGGTGAAATGGGAATGTCGCATGGAGGATTAAAAGAAAAGAACAACAACGCTTATAATGAAACGATTCGCGTTCCAATGATTTGGGTAAACCCCGCATTTAAAGCGGGGAAACGTGATCAAATGGTAAGTCTAATTGATTTAATTCCTACCATGGGTGCTGTGGCTGGTGCCAATATTAGGACGTATGAAAAATTACAAGGTGTAGATTATAGCAAGGCCTTGTATAAAGATAATGTAGATGTGCAAGAGGCGGTGCTTTTCAACTTTACACAAATGGGGCGACAGCTAGATGGAATTGCGTAAAATACTGCAAATAGCGCTGACCCTTATGCTCCGACTTATTTGCCAAATCCAAATGCACCAGTTGCAAATGCTCCCAGTTCCATTTATGCACTCGTGAAAAAGGATTGGAAATATGTTGTTTACTATGGTTTCAATGAAGATAAGAAAGTAGATTGGCCCTCTGCTCAGTATGAACTGTATAATTTAAGACATGATTGGAAAGAGATGAATAATCTCCTGCCAATTAAAGGTGATGCCACGCGTGAAGCGATCGCGCTACAAAATAGTTTGCATGATGAATTAACGCTATTAATGGAAACGCGTAATATTGTGATGCCAGATGGTTGGACTGACAAGAGTTAAAGGCGCTATATTTTATAATGGGGCCTAGATCTGATGACGCATTTTCACCTTCAATAAGACAGAATTGCACAAATCATTTTGATTTTAGATAATATGGATTATTTCTTTATACTTCACCACAATAAAATCCCTAACTTTGCAAAATGGACGAAAAGGATTTTTTCAATAGAGATAGCATGTTTTGGCGTGAAGTGAATGCGACCTCACCAGATATGATGGCGGAAATTGAATTGAACGCGTCTCTAGAAATAGACGGAGTTCATGTCAACAGCATTGCATGTCTTTTACTGCCATTTGAATCGGCAGATGTGGTGCATGAAATAGCTGATGGTGGAGCTTTTAAGAAAAATGAAGTACAAGCTTGGCCCTATGTTAATTTGAATGATTTGGCCTTTTATAAGGATAATTCAAATACTGAAGACGCGCGTAAAGAAAAGATTTGTCGTGTTGATCATGCGAACATTCAATCTATTACATTAAAAGATGCTAAGGGGAATGTCGTTTTAACAAAAACCAAGATATAAAAATAACTTATGGAAATATTAGTCAGACAAATAACAAAGGAAATTGACGAAAAAGCAAAAACGTTTTTTTTAGACGAAAAAGAAAACGAATATCAAATTGATTGGGCAGACCCACGATTTGAAAACGCCGGTTTTCAATTGAAAGAAGCTTCTCAGTTCAACAATAAGGGCTATACTTATAAAGGTAAATGTCAATTATTACTACTGGGAGAAGGAAATGCATTTGAAGAGCGTCACATTTTTCTTGAACGAAAAACAAAACACCGTTTTTATATAAATCCAGAAGAGTTTGCTGTTAATTTTGAAGCGAAAGTTAAGGCTTAAATGTTGTGAGGCGCTAGCGAATAGGAATAGTAGGATTGGTTGACTTTTATTTGAAAAATCAACTTTCTATAATTATCTTCACATTCAAAGATTATTATTGACCGAATTAAATGAAATCTAAAAACACTACTATTAGCTTCTCTGCGCTAAGTATCTTACTTGTTCTACTAGCTTTTGCAAGTTGTGGTAAACCTCCTGCGCCTTTCATACCTGATATTGAAACACTTCCTGTAACAGTTGAAGTAGGGGATAAAGCAGTTTTTAAAGCGACAATTCATGGTGTAAATACCAGCGTCAACGGATTTCTTTTTGCAACAACGCCTGAGCCAACACTCGAAACTGCTATTCACATTCCTGCGGGAGTACCTATAAATGATAGCATCATGACTACTGTTTCAGTTGATCCTAGTACGCCCGCTTATTACGTCCGTGCTTATGCGTTTATCAATGATGAAATGCTATATGGAAATGAGGTAGTCTTTAGTACTGGTCATTCAATTGGTCAAAGTTTTGGAGGTGGACGAGTAGCATATATCTTACAAGCTAGCGACCCTGGTTATGACGCTACTACAGAGCACGGTTTGATTATAGCGAATGAATTTTTTGGCTCAGATATTCTATGGGGTTGTGACACAATTTACGTGAGTGGAGCTATAGGAGCTGCAATTGGCACAGGGGCGGCCAATACAGCCAGCATTTTGGCGACTTGCGAAATTCCAGATGGTAGTGCAGCAGCGTTGTGTAATGATTACGAAGCAGATGGCTTTACAGATTGGTTTTTACCAAGTTTTGATGAATTAAATGCAATTGATAGTAATTTTGATATCCTTCAAGACCTTGAAAGTGGTCACTATTGGAGCTCGACTCATTCTCCCGATACCTTAAAAGCATGGGCCGTTCACCTTTGGACCAATGAAGAAGAAGAACCTTATCCTTCAGGTGAGTATCAAAAAATCTTAGAGCGCCGTGCAATTGCAGTAAGGTCTTTTTAGCAAACAGTTATTTTACGCTTTCTTGTTATATTATATGTCTCATTCATAGCGATTTTCAATCGTTTAGTGATCGATAAGCTATATTTTTTAATCTTTTAGGAGTGACTAGTCTCATGTCCAATTAAAAAGTTCCCAACAATAATCAGCCATAATTTGGACTCCGAAATACAAGAATAATACTATCTTTTGGAAAAAATTAAATCATGAAAAAAATTACAATCGTTTTAACTGTTCTACTATTTGCCCTCTCAGCTTGCGATTCCTCTGCAGGTTTTAGCTTTTACATGACCAATAATGGTGAAGAGGTGACACAAGTTACTTGTGGCATGTCAAATTCTGATCTTAAAGTAAGAGTAGATGTTTCTAAATTACAAGGACACACGGGAGGAGATTTATTGGTGAGATTTGAAATGGTGAGTGATGAAGGCGTCGTTACGGGAGAAGGAACCGGCGAACTATATGTGAATGCGGCAGATATTCCTGAAGACAAAATGTTGTGGATAGATATGAACCCAACAACATCAAAAATTAAAAATTTCGAAACTCTAAAACCTTTTGATATTTTCTATTTCTGTGTTGACGATTCAGATTTTACTCAATCTAAAATTCGAATCACTTATTATGAACCAAGTGATGCTGGCGAAGAAAAAGTAGGATATCAGGATGAGATTGTAGTATTGCACATTTGATATTCGAGTGAAAAATTTAGAAATTTAATGGATAACGGGCTAAAAGTTATTCGATTGTCAGTATGAATAAACCAATGAAAAAAAAACTACTACTATTTTTTACTATTTGTTTTGTCTTAATTAGTTGTGATCAAGGACTCGATCTTGGTCAAAACCTGGGGGTACACAAAAAAGATCGTATTACAAATGAATTTGGTAACCTAGCTGATTCTACTTATACAGATTCTACAGATTTAAAAACTATTTTGGACTTCAAAACAATCGATATGAATGGTGCTATTGAATCTGTTGAAGAAGCAATAGCGATCAATCTATACATTGAAAATATTTCGTCAAAAGAGGCCGAAGTATTCCCGATATTTGAAATTCAAAATACTTCAAGGGTAATTTTACCAGTATATGGTCATGGACTTTGGGGTAGAATATGGGCAAAAGTAGTTGTCGATAAATCAACAATGAAAGTTGCAAATATCGAATTTGGACATAAATCTGAGACGCCTGGTATAGGCGGGAATATTAACGAACCAGAGTTTAAAACACAATTTATAGGGTCCGAAATAGATTTAACGACAAACAATTTTTCTCTTTACCAAGGGGGTAAAAGTCTGATTGAGGGTCAACAAAAAATTGATGGTATGTCTGGCGCAACAATCACGAGTAAAGCGGCTATTGAAATGCTAAATAATGATTTATTAAAATATAAGCCTTACTTGCGTTAACAATATTGAGAAAAATTTTAAACAGAGTTGGCTACTAAGTACCAAAAACTAAACCGCCGCTACAGCACCTTTCTTAGCCTTACGGTACAAATATGCATTAAAAATATTTCGTTTAGAAAAGCGCATTAACTTGTCTGTGTTTACCATTTTTTGAAAAACTCTTGGTGAAACTCCAAAATATTCATAAACAGCACCGTCTAAAAAGGTCACTTCTAATACTTGCTTTTCATATTGAAAATCAGCGATACCAGTAACACTAGTTCTAGTTTTGTACATTTCTAAATCCGCTTCTTTACTTTCTGGAGCAATGCTCACCAAGAAGTGATATCCATCAATAATAACTTGACTTTTTTCCTCAGCTTCTACTTTTTTCGAATCGTTATCTTGAAACTTGTCTGGATGCCATTTTTTAACTAAACCACGATAAGTTGTTTTCAATTCTTTTAGATCAATGTCTCCCTGAACATCAAACATTTTTTTGTAAGTATTAATCCTTTTCATAGTACCTGTTTTTCAAAATCAGGCGCAAAGATAGTGATAACATTCGGTAGGTATTCAATTTGTATCAACAATTGTGCAATTCGTGGATATGTTCTTTTGTTTTGTGCTTAAATTCCAACATCCACACTTCGAGTATTGCACTGCGCGCACCTCAGTGTTCCGCTTTAGTTTTCAATATCCAACATCATAGTGAATTGTTAGAACATTAGACCGCTCCACAGATAGATGATATGTTTAATCATTCATCTTCACTCTTTAATCTTTGCTCTTCACTCCATAATCTTTGTTCGTTAATAAACTTTATTCTGCCATTGCTAAACATAATCTAAACGGAGTCAAAATATACACTAGGTTTATTCTCAAGGATTATTTTAGAAATCAGATTGACTATCAAATTATGAGAAAACTACTACTCACGACATTCGCAATTTCAACTTTAGCGCTGAGCATAAACGCACAAAATTTAGAATGGGCTGGTAATATGGGCGGAGCATCTTCTGATGAGGCCAAATCTCTTACTGTAGATGCTTCTGGGAATACTTATACTACTGGATATTTCAAAGATATTGCGGACTTAGATCCTGCCGCAGCTACCATGAACTTCACCTCAAATGGTGAACAAGACATTTATATTCAAAAATTAAATGCTGATGGCGAATTAATTTGGGCCAAACAAATGGGCGGTACTGGAACAGATGAAGGGAAATCTATTGCTGTTGATAATTCAGGAAATGTTTACACAACAGGTTATTTTGAAGGCACGGTGGACTTTGATCCGAACGCTGGAACTACAGATTTAACTGCTATTGGCGGTTCTGATATTTATATTCAAAAACTAAATTCAGATGGAGACCTTTTATGGGTGAAGCAAATGGGAGGTGGTTCTTTGGATGGTGGAAATGCAATTGCTGTGGATGGTCTAGGGAATGTTCATACAACAGGAATATTTACTGGTACCATAGATTTTGATCCTGGAGCAGGATCATTTGATTTAGGTCCAACGGGCTTTACAGATGTATTCATTCAAAAATTAGATACAGACGGAGATTTTATTTGGGCCGTATCAATGGGGAGTTCAAGTTATGATTACGGAAACGCCATTTTCGTTGACGCTTCTTCAAATGTATATTCAACAGGATATTTCGTTGGAACAGTAGATTTTGATCCAGGCGCAGGTGACTTATCGTTAACATCTAATGGAGGGAATGATATTTATGTTCAAAAATTGGATGGTGATGGGATATTGATTTGGGCGAAAAGCTTTGGTGGCATAGAAAACGATATTGCTAGCGGAATTGCAGTAGATGGTTCAGGTAATACACTTATTACAGGTTATTATTATGGGACGGTAGATTTTGATCCAGGAGCTGGTATCACAGATTTAACGGCATTAGGAAATACAGATGTTTTTGTGCAAAAGTTAGACGATTCGGGAGATCTGGTTTGGGTTAAAAATTTAGGAGGAGCAAATTGGGAGTTTAGCTATGACGTAACAACGGACGCAGCTGGAAATGTTTACACGGTGGGATCTTATGATGGAGACATTGATGCAGATCCAGGAGCAGGAACCGTGAATCTTTATCCAGTTGGAGGTTATGATAACTTCATTCATAAAATGAATGCGGACGGTGAATATGTTTGGGCAGTTAGTGTTGGTGGTGACCTTGGTGATCTAATCTATTCTATACATGTAGATGCATCAGCAAATGTCTATGCCTCAGGTTATTTTAGTGGTACAGCTGAATTTGACCCAGGAGCAGGTTCAACAGAGTTAACATCAACTGGTACCGACCTTCGGGATATGTTTGTGCTCAAAATGAGTCAAGATATTGATGATGCAAGTGTAGGTTCAAATGATCCTGTTCAATTTTCATTCTATCCCAATCCAGCAACAACAGAATTAACTGTTGTATCGGAACAAAAAATTAATTCAATCATTATTTATGATTTGTACGGAGCAATTGTACAAAGCGAGAACGTAACAAGTTTTTCTATTGCAAACCTTGCAGTCGGAATCTATATAATCACTGTTAAAACGGATCAGGGTTCACGCCAGACCCGATTTGTGAAACAGTAAAGTGTTTCTATTTTTTCATGAAAAGAGCTGGGATTTTATCCTGGCTCTTTTTTATTTTAGACGCTTTTTTTATTGGGATATCTTGCCCGATTAATATTGGAAATGTAACCCAAATCTTTTCCAGCCGTTAGATAATAACACAACAACCACATTATTAACTAACACCACCACAAGCAATGTCTATTTCATTTAAGTTTCCATTTTACCTTTCCGTATTATTTGTTTTATCAATTGCCAATCAAGCTATTGCACAAACGGACGCAACAGATACGGGTGATTTATTAGCTGTAGTAGAAGTTGCTGAAGTAACTGTTGATGCTGAAGAGGTAAAGGAACCAGTAACTACAACTGCAGCCACAACAAATACAATCCCTGACGCTGAATTAAACATTTTTCCCAACCCCAATCGTGGAACATTTTACATTACAGTAATCAATGAAGAATCCTACCATTCTCAGCTTTACGCAATGGACGGTCGTATGATTCAAACAATTCATCTTAAAAGCGGTTTGAACTATATTGATGTTAATGTACCAGCAGGAATTTATTTGCTTGAAGTTGGAGAAGGAGATGTGAAGCAACAGTTTAAGATTTCTGTTAAGTAGTAAGGCATTTAAAACCTTCAAGTTAACCTCGTTTTTTCTTAAATAATTCGGCATTCAAAATCGCGTAAAGATTCATGAAAAACCCTAAGAGTAACTAGGGAATTGATTGCTATTAAAAACGCAAATATTCCTTTGCAATCAAGCATTTACAACACGCTGCGCATCAACCCCAAATATATACCGCTTTCAATAGAACAGGTATAAATACACTTATCCTAACCAGTTTTTCTAACGAACTTGGTCTCGAATTCGAATTCAATTTTACTCAACGTAGTTGTGTTACTGAGCTATAGATTATTTTATGGCTCAATACAAAAACAATTAATCCATTAACCTAACAAAACAAATTATGACAACAAGTTCAAGTACAAAATGGACAACAAATGGAACCCAGATCCTTAAAGATGGAAATGCGGTATTTTTAAACGGTGTATGTTATTCACCAACTCCATGCGGGGCAGCAACGTATGCTCCTGGTGTAGGAGATTGGTTTGCTACTCCATGGGATGAAATTTGGGAGAGAGATTTTCCATTAATGAAAGCAGCAGGAATAGATAATATTAGAACCTATTTTTTCTGGGCTTGGACGCCACCAGCTGATATGACAACATGGAGAACGGTAGTTGCTGGAAAGCCAACTTTTGATCACACAGCTTTCTTGGCAGCAGCTGCGAAATACGATATTAGTGTAACGATAGGAATCGCTTTAGATGGTGGAAACATCTTTGATAATGCCGTTCCCGGTTTGGGGCAGGATTATCTTAATTTTTATAAGAGCACGGCCGTAAAATTGGCAGAATTATATGGAGACAATCCTGCTGTAATGGGATTTTGCATTGGAAATGAGCAGAATAATCCAAGCCGTATAGTCACATCTGACTTTTGGGACGATCTTTCTAACATTGCCGGAGGAGTTAAAGCGACAGCTCCAGACAAACTAGTCATGTTGGCCATGCAAAATGAAGATGGAATGTATGAGGCAACTGTTGGGACTAGTAATCCAGGTTCTCCTTTTTCTGGTAAAAGTGTTCCTGAGGTATATTCAGACATTTTTGATGTATGGGGTGTAAATATTTATAGTGGTATGAGTGGTTCATTGGCTGATTATAATACCTATGTCGTAAACTCGGGCTATAGTTTGCCACTTATCGTAAGTGAATGGGGAATTCCTGCTGCGAATACTTCAGGAGAATTAACTCCTGCTGAATTTGCTGCTGCCATTACCAATACAATGAATCCAAGAGGCGCAGATATGAAAGCAAATGTGAGTTTCGTTGCAGGAGCACAATATTTTGAATGGACAGACGAATGGTGGAAAGGCAACGGTGGAGCGACACCTGCTGTACATACTAATCCTACAAATAATCAATGGACTGAAGAATGGTGGGGTTTAAATAGTATTGCACCAAACGGAAGAACTGCGGCGGATGGGCCATGGGATGTTGCTAAAAAGAAACCTTATCCAGCAGATACAATAACGGCACGACCTACTTTGGCGGCTTTAACTGCGCTATATTCAGGGATCACTCCTTCTTAAGATAAGTCGATATCAATCAATTTGAATTGGCGCTCGTGACCTTTATTAAGGTTACGGGCGCTTTTATTTTATTTATTTGAGGCTAGGGTTCATGAAAATTCATTAATCTCAGGAATTCCCTTCAGGAAAATCAGGTTATTAGATTATAGCATCCATACAATTATACCTATTTTAGAAATAGGTAGTCAATTGATCATGAATATCTGAGGTAAATTCAACTAGCTAATGCAAGTTTTTCATTTTCTAATTCAAACATAGTAAAAAAGACCTTTTCCGGGGTTTGATATTTCAATTTTTTTCGAGGTCTTTTGTTTAACAAATCCATTATCTGGATATTTTGACTCTGCTTAATACAATCTAATTCCATTTGTTTAGGGTAAAACTGTCTGATTAATTTGTTGATGTACTCGTTTAAACCTCTTTCATACGAGGCATATGGATTACAAAAAAACACATCTGTATTGAGTTGTTTAGCAGTAAGTTTGTGTAAGGAAAATTCTTTTCCATTGTCATTGGTTATAGTCTTCACGATTGATTTGTAAGGCATTAATGCTGAAACAATAGCTTTTTGAACTTCTGGAGCTCTTTTAGATGTTAAGGTCTGTATTATTGTATAGCTGGTCATTCTATCTACAATTGTTAATTGAGCCCCCTTGTGTCCTTTACCTATAATCAAGTCAATTTCAAAATCTCCAATTCTTGACTTCTCTTCAACCACATTAGGACGTTGCTCTATGGGAACTCTATCAGGAATCTGTCCTCTTGAACTAGAACTTCCATATTTCTTTTTATACCGTTTTTGATGTCGTAAATAACTGTAAAGGCTCCCTCCAAAAGCTTTATCTTCTTTTATATATTGATAGATTCTAGTATGAGAAACCATCAATATCGAGTTGGTTTTACACCAACCCACTATTTGTTCTGGAGACCAAAACAATACCAACCTAGAAACGATTATGCGAGCCATAGCGTCCGTTAATTGAGTTTTCATATGCTGGTCTCGTTTTCTTTCTGAGGCAAGAATTTGAGCGTATTTAGCATTGTAAACACGTTTTTTACTGTTCCGCTTAAGCTCACGATAAAAAGTGGATTCTGGAATCTTTAAAGCAGACCAAATGTCTTTTTTCTTGACCTTTGCTTTTAGCATTACCTCAATACTATATCTTTGGGTAAAAGTTAAATGTTTGTTTCTCATAAATACAAATTTTAGCTTTTCCCTTGGTTTTACAATCAAGGGATTTTTTTTTAACTAAAACTTGCATTAGCATTTTAATCTAGGTGATAAATTATTTAACTTGAAAATCGATCCTTTGTTCAATAGCTTAAAACCTAAATTATGCTTAAAAAATTATTTTTATTAACCTTATTAGGATCGTTCCTAATCGGATGCGCAAACTTGACAGAGAGTCAACTCAAAGCAGTGAATGATTACAGTGAAGCAACCGATAAATATTCAGATTATCCGTCTGCAGTTGTTAAAGGGTATATTGATATTCAACATGAAATTGTCGTTTTAAGATCCGCTCTAAAATCAGATCCTGAAACTGCAGCCGACTTTCTTTATTCGAACATAGAAGAAAAACGGCAATCCGAAAAAAAATGCAGAAAAATTGGAAGCTAGCTTTAAACTCATTAAAGCTTATGCAAAAAATTTAGGTGTTTTGGCAAGTACCGATTATACCGAAAAGCTGAATGAAAATGCAGATCTTATTGGCAGCAGTTTGGATACATTGGTGGTAAGATACAATGCCTTTGGTGAAAATAAAATCTCAGTTGGTATAGGGAAATTCGCGCAAGAGGGAATAAAATTTTTAGGAGAAAAAAGAATCAGTAGCAAACGAGCAGAAGCTTTAAGGAAATACATTACCGCAGGAGAAGAGTTAATTCAAAATGTTTGTAAAACATCTAAAACTTTTTTCGAAGAAAAAGTGGCTGTTGAATGGATAGGTACATTGAATGATGAAGTTAAAAGTTTGCATGAAGGATTAAGATCTGAATTAAAGGAAGTAGAATCAAAAAATATTTTAGAATTTATTGAAGTAGACGAAAGAATCGCGGCCTTATATGATCAAATATTTTTGATTACGAACCTGAATGATGCCCTTATCAAATCAATCGACAATCTAAGTAAGGCACATAGCAAATTGAGCGAGAATATTCAAGAGAAAACAAAGTTAGAGGATGTGATTTCCGAATTGGCAACATTCATGTCAAACGTCTCCGAATTGGCTGATTTGCATGAGAAATTAAAAGTAGAAACCCGATCAAATGCAAAATAAGATGAATACAGAAAAATTAAACGCCATAAAAGAAATTAAAGCAGCTATTTCTGAAATAGAATTGGATCTAAGCAATTATGAGCGATTTTCAGATGAAAGAACGATCTTAGAAAAAGCACTTGGAGACTTGGAAGTATTGGTATGGAAGATGGTCAATCAAGATTTAAAGGGAATGACTACAGAATTATCTCAATACAACAAAAAACTCAAGCAGCTTTCGGTCGATATAAAAGAAACGGATAAAAGTTTAAAAAAAATTGGTGAACGCATTGCACAGATTGCTAAAATTACCGCAGCATTGGTAAAAATGGTTGAAACAGCAATTAAGGCAGGGTTGATGTGACGAGGCTTTTACTACATTCAATATAAATTATTTTTTTTGTGAATAAACCAGACAATATTTAACAAAATAATAGGTTAAATATTTATGCCAATTGCCAAGTTTGAAATGGGAGTTGGACGTATTGCATCCATCAAGATCCATTTTAATAATAATTCCGAAGGAAATAAATTGACCTATCATTGGAATTTCGGTGATGGTAAGGAAAGTACTAAGCGAAATCCGAGCCGAAACCCAAATTATTCTTAGTATTTAATTCAGATACTTTTTTTTATGGAAAAAAGAAAAACCAACTTTATGAACCTCCCGAATGCAGAGTGCATCCCGGCGGCAATAAAAATACTTGAAAACTCAGATAGTTTATTTAAAGGCGCAAAAGCCTTGGCGGAAGCTAATTTATTTGGTCATGCAACCTCCACATTAATATTATCAATGGAGGAAAGTATGAAGGCCGTAATTTTGTTTTTTGACGGGAATGGCTTCGAATTTCGAAAACGAGTCAAGGGAATTAATAATCTCTTTGTTAACCATAAACTGAGATATCCATTGGCATTATTGCTTTCTGGAATGAATATTTTTCAAGACGATCTTGAAGAGTTCGTATTGTCTATTAAAAAGGAACCTGGTGTAATCAAAGAGTTTAATAAAAATAAAAATGATAAAAAATGGGAGAATTTGCTCAACGTTTATGCTTTGAAAAAAATGAACCAATTAATTGAAGAAATTAAGTGGTTTTTAAATGCAGAGTATCTGAGGCAGGATGGTATTTACGTAGATTATGATGGTACAATTAAAACACCTTTAGATATCCCTAAAGAAGAATTCGATAAAGTTTATATACGTGTTGCACGAATGCGTGTTTTTTTAGTCGGATTTTTGAATTCATTAGATCAGTATAACAAAGATTTTGATGAAGAATTATTGAAAGCGTTTCATGACAATAAAAAACGATTAATCAAAGAGAAGGTGTATTCGAATATTGGAGATCTGATATCTAAATACGCAACGCGAGGTTCAAAACCCTTAGAAGTACTATTGTATAAGGTAGTTGATTTTCAAGCTGAAGTTCTAGGGTTTCTTGAGGAGGAATAATGTTTGTATTTAATAAGTTCCATGCGTACCTTGTGGTTTAGCAACTTTGTAGAAAGGGATGTGCATAGAAGTTTGAAGTATCGAGCGAAGAACGGAAAAGATAGAGTTATAACGTATGTTATTTTGCTTATAATCATTGCATCCCATCTTATTTAAATTCAATTCGCTCAAAAATGATTAAATTCGATTGTTAAATCAATCAGGATTAATTTCTGTTCATATAAAATGCCGCTACAGCCAAAAATAAAGAAAAGTCATTTACTTTTTTTGCTCCTCAATTTTTTATTGATTAATGCGAATGGGCAATTTGGTGTGGAGAATAATTTAACTGAAAAATTTGATGGTTCCATTAGCATTCATTCTTCGGACTTGGATGGAGATGGAGACCTGGATGTTATAATTTCATCTTGGACGCTAAATGTAATTGTATGGTTTGAAAATATTGGCGATAATCAATTTTCAAAAAAGAAATTAATTACATCTGATGTCATTCTACCAAATTCGGTGTTTACTGCTGATTTGGACGGAGATGGAGATGAAGATGTATTATCTGCTTCTAGGGGTGATCATAAAATTGCCTGGTATGAAAATCTAGGAGATGGATTTTTTGGTACGCAATCAATTATTGCAGATTCGGCTCTAATTGCAGTCTCCGTAAATGCTGCAGATTTTGACGGTGATGGAGATATTGATGTAGTGTCAGCATCAAGATATGATTCAAAAATTGCCTGGTATGAAAATATTGGAGGAGGAGAATTCGAAGACGAAGTTATAATCAGTACTGACGCAATTGCAGCGGAAGATGTGTCGATTGCTGATTTAGATATGGATGGTGATTTAGACGTTTTATCCGCTTCATTCAATGACGATAAAATTGCCTGGTATGAAAATGAGGCAGGAATCTTTAGTGATGAAATCGTTATTTCTGTTGACGCAGAAGGAGCGTCAGAAGTTGAATCTGCAGACTTGGATGGTGATGGAGATCTAGATGTGATATCTGTTTCTAAATATGACAATAAACTTGCATGGTATGAAAATATTGGTGGTGGCCTATTTACGTCAGAAATACTTATTTCAGATGGTTTAACTGATGTCAATTCAGTAAGCACTCAAGATATTGATGGAGACGGAGATATTGATATACTCACGCAAAAATTAACGCAATTAGTTTGGTTTGAAAATATAGGTGGGGGAACATTTGGAGAAGCAATAGTCATTTCTGATTTAGTCAATAACATAGATTTTGTTCAATTGAGTGATTTAAATGGTGATGGAAACATTGATGTTTTGGCAGTGGCAAGACTAGAAAATAAGGCTTTTTGGCACGAAAATTTGGGTGCTGGAATTTTTGGAATTCAGAGAGATTTTAGTCCCACTGCAGCTGGTGTAACTTCTGTTACAGCGGCTGATCTAGATAATGATGGGGATGTAGACGCAATAACAGCATCTCCGGCAGATACCAAATTATCATGGTACGAAAACTTAGGGAATAATGAGTTTGGCGTACAAATAATCATATCCAATGTTAGTGAGGTGGCGTCAGTAGATGCAACTGATATAGACAACGACGGTGATATAGATTTAGTTACGGCATCTCAAAGTGACGACAGAATTGCTTGGTATGAAAATCTTGGTGATGGTTCGTTTGGTCTTCAAATTATCATTTCAGAAGCTGCAGATGGTGCGCGGTTTGTTTTTTGTGCAGATTTGAATAATGATGGGAATATTGATGTTTTGTCTTCTTCAAGTGTTGATGATAAAATAGCTTGGTATGAAAACCTAGGTGATGGAAGTTTTGGCAGTCAGGTAGTAATCAGTTTAGAATGTATAGATCCTTTTGGAATTTTCGCAAAAGACTTGGACAATGACGGGGATATTGATGTAATGGTATCTTCTCAGACAGACGATAAAGTGTCATGGTTTGAAAACTTAGGAGATGGCGTTTTTGGTCCACGAATTATTCTTTCAGATGTGGCTAATAATACACTGTCGGTTTATGCTTCTGACCTAGATAATGACGGAGATAATGATGTTTTGGCAACATCTTGGAATGACGGAAAACTAGCTTGGTTTGAAAACCTAGGTGCTGGAGTTTTTGAATCAGAAAAACTAATTGTGCCAAATTTATTTGGTGCAAGTGCAGTAAAGACTGATGATATAGATGGTGATGGCGACGAAGATATTTTTGTAACATATGGCGGTTTTACAAAGAGTTTATATTGGATTGAAAATTTAGGAGAAGGTAACTTTTTGGATCGGGCTCTAATTGGTACCTCATTGGATGATCCATTTAGCATTTACGTTGCCGACATAGATAATGACCTAGATAATGATGTATTCGCGATAAGCCGCAGTGACGATAAACTTGTTTGGTATGAAAACAATCTTGTACATCCGCGGCAGGTCAGTGGTGATTTTTTTCTCGATTTAAATGAAAATGGCATAAAAGATTCTAGTGAATTGTTTTTTGTCAATGCCAATATTAGTTCAAGCCCTGCTAATGAATTTGCCTTTAAATACGACGACGGCCATTATTTTATGAATTTTGGAAGTGAACTTGATGTAGAATATGAGGTTTCCCCAATAGATCATGCATTATGGGGCATTACTTCCGATTCCTTGTCGTATCATGTCCTTGTGGATGATGCTTATATTTCAGTAGATAGTTTAGACTTTGGATTTGCTCCCAACATGTTGGTAGACAGTATAAATTGTCAACTTACAGGAGCGTTTCCAAGATGCAATACACTAGTTAACTATTGGATTGATTATATCAATGAGGGAACTACTTTCCCCGGTGGAATTATCAAACTAGAATTGGATGATGATATTCTGTTTTTTGATGCCGAAGTTGCACCGGATTCAATTATTGGTCAAAACGTTTTTTGGCATTACGACAGCTTGTTTTACTTTTCCAATGGAGGAATTAATCTTCAAGTGGAAATGCCCGATTTTTTAAGTATGGGAGATACCTTAACTTCTGTACTTGCTGTCCAGGTTGATTCTATGGATGTTACGCTTTTTGAGACATTTGACACTTTAGCGCAAATTTTGAGATGTGCCTATGATCCAAACGATAAAATAGCTAACCCCGAAGGAGTAGATAGTTTAGGATTTATTCCGCCTTCAGTTGAACAAATTGAGTATACAATTCGCTTTCAAAATACAGGGACAGATACCGCCTTTTTTGTGAAGATTACCGACCATTTAGACGATAATATTGACTGGGAATCCTTTGAAATGCTCGCGTCAAGCCATGAGATGGATTTAACTATTTTTCCAACAGGTGAAGTGGTCTTTGAATTTGAGAATATAGAACTGCCAGATAGCACAACTAATTTTGCAGGTAGTCAAGGATTTGTGAAGTACATTGTTCAGTTGAATGAAGGGATACCGCTTGGCACAAGTATTTATAATACAGCAAACATCTATTTTGATTCAAACCCTGCGGTCATTACCAATACCGAGATAAACACGCTTTATGATTGTTCTCTCATATTATCGAGTCTAGAATTTGAAACCACAATATGCGAGAATTATTTGATGGAAGGTTTGTTGGCCGTCGCGCCTTCAAATGGAACGTATCTATGGGAACTTGAGACTATCGTTTCAATAGAGAGTGATACTTTTTCTTGGTTTGCGGATACTACCGGTATGTTTACATTGACCTTGAATATAGAGACTGATTTTTGTGTTACTGATACTTCATTTGATGTAACCGTGCTGCCTGAATCTCAATTGATTTTAGACACACTGCAGTTTTGTGCGGGAGATAGTGTTCTTGTCTTTGACGACTATAAATTTGAAACAGGCCTTTTTTATGATACCTTGGTATCTGCAACATTTTGCGATTCTGTATTAATCCAATCAATTATAGCGTTCGAACTGCCTACGGTCAATTATATGGATGTGGCAGATGATACCTTATGCATTTTAGCCGATTCCACTCTTATGTCTGGAACTCCTTCAGGAGGTGTATTTACTGGGCCAGGTATTATAACGGATTATTTTCATCCTGAGTCTGCAGGCGAAGGCTTACATACACTATTCTATACTTATGAGGATGAGAACGGCTGCGCATCAAGCGATTCATTGCACTTATTCGTCACAGATTGTCTCACAATTCAAGAAAGTAATAGCTATGCCATGTCTATCTATCCCAATCCCGCACAAGATAATTTCCTAATTGAATTCCCTCAAAATTTGAGCAATCAGTATGAGGTTCTTGTCAACGATATGAGCGGTAGAGTTATAACACGTTTATCTAATGTTGAGAATGAACCAGTTTTGGTCAATTCTGAGCGTTGGAGCCCCGGCGTTTATGTCATTAAAATCTATACCCTTGAAGGCAATTTAGCTTACTCAACTAAGTTGGTGATTGAGTAAGGTGGGCTAGAATTCACATGTATACCAATTTGGACCATGTTTCAAGCAAGCAGTACCTAGCACAAATCAGATTTTTCTTATCAGAAATAAGATCATTCAGCAACGCTTTTTGTACCTTGACCTATAACACTAAAACTTGAACATGCAAACGATATTAGGAGCAGGAGGAGCAATAGGAGTAGAGCTCGCCAAAGTATTACCCGAATTTACAACTGACATTCGGCTAGTTAGTCGAAATCCAAAAAAAGTGAATGAAACAGATCAATTGTATCCTGCCGATTTAACCAATCGGGATGCTGTTTTTAAAGCTGTTGAAGGGAGCGAAATCACCTACGTAGTTGTTGGCTTTCCTTATAAAACGAAAGTTTGGCAAACCTTATGGCCATCTTTCATAAAAAACGTGATAGATGCCTGTCTTGAACATAACTCAAAATTGGTGTTTTTTGACAATGTCTATGCCATAGGAGGCGATCATGTAAAACATATTACAGAAGAATCAACCGTGAGTCCTACGAGTAAAAAAGGTGTGGTAAGAGCGGAAGTTGACCGAATTATTTTAGATGCCATTGAAAAAAGAGGACTCAATGCAATTATTGCAAGATCAGCAGACTTTTTTAGTGAGAATAAAGGCAATAGTATGTTAATGACTATGATCTATGATAATTTAGTAAAGGGTAAAAAAGCACAATGGTTTTGTAATAAAGAGGTCATTCATAATTGCAGTTATACGCCAGATCTTGCACGTGGAACAGCAATGTTAGGAAATGCACCCGAAACCTATAATCAAATTTGGAATTTACCAACAGATCCTGAAAAAATTAACGCGCAAGGATGGACAAACCTTTTTGCAAAGGAATTAAACGCCAAGAATACCAAAATACAGGTGCTACCGGCATGGGGAATTAAACTACTAGGATTCTTTATTCCTATAGTTGGGGAGATGTATGAAATGCGCTACCAATATGATCGTGATTACTTCTTTGACAGCTCAAAGTTTAATAAACACTTCAATTAGACACCTATTTCAAATGCTGAAGCCGTTAAAAGAACGGTTGAATTGTTGCGGGCTTCTGACTAAATAGGGGAATGTGTAATAATCGAATTCAGGTTTTTAATAACTTACTGAAATAGCCTTTTGTCCATTTTGTATTGTGCAATTATTGCACGCAGATTTTGAAGATTTGTAGGCCGCATACTTGATTGTACTTTCAAGCATGTCCTCCCACTGGGGATCCGTATCTAGGTATCCAATTTCTTCGCGAAATGCCTGAAAAAAACTAGATAAAAAGAAGCCGCCATTCACCGAATTAGACCATGATACCTGTCCAGGGCTTGCTGCAGTCGCAATAATATTCCCTTGCGATTTAACAAACAATTTACGCAAGTTATTATGATTGAAATTGGCCTCATTCCGAGAAGCCAAGAAAGTATTGTTAGTCCGCTGGTTGACACCAACATCTGAATTACAACAATCACCCAATACAAGATTAAGTCGTGCGCCTTTAGCTATTATAATATTGTAAACCTCTTCTAAATTGATACTAGTTTCAGCCGTAATTTGTGTGTACGGATTATAGCGCATATCCAATTGAGGGTAATTACCCGTTTGATCTGACCATCTAAAACCGTGTCCCGTATAGGTGAAGAAGACAATGTCATTTGTGCCGGGTTGAACTTCTCCCAACGTTTTAATTAGTTGGGCTTTTGTAAAGTTCTTGGCGTCCACAATATATTGCTTCAGATTAATGTCCATTACTTCACAAATGCCTTCAAATTCATTCACCAAATTCCGCTTGTCAACTTCGCAACTTGCGCCAATATCTCCAATAGCTGTATTTGCAGCGACAATTAAATGCATGGTAATGGGAGTGTCGTCAATTTCGGTGTCTGTGTTGGTGTCATCTGAATTGTATTGAAACTGATCGGTATTTGAGTCATGATCAGAAACCAAATAGTCATTGTGTTGATTGACCAAATTCATTAGGGCAATATAGTCTGGCTCGTTGGTACCGTAAAACTGATTTAGATATTCTTTAGTGAATTGTAATGGATCAAGTTCTATGTACGAAGTTACTTCAAAGAAATTCTCGGCCGCGAATTCAGGGTCATCTGTAACTAAAGGTAAACCGTATTCTTCATTTTCATATCGAACCCAAACGTAGTGGTCTGGATTATAGAAATCATCTTCTGTATAATCACTTATCCAAGTGGCATTATCTCCCATTAAAGCGAAATAATAAACACCATCTTCTGTAGTACCCGTCTCGGCATAGTAATCTATATTGACAACACGATACTCGCCATTTTCATTATAGTAAGCCATGCGTATGTAGTTCTCAGATTCACTTCCATAAACCCAAAACGCAGTGTAAACACCTCCATCAGCCACAGTAAATTTCAGCTCATAAAAAGACTGACTAAAGCCACTTGAACAGAATAATACGAATAAGAAAGTGGTAATTAATTGTTTGATTCCTCTCATGATCTTTAGCTTAGTCAATCCTTCCAATTTGAAGTATGAAAATACACATTTGAATCAGAAAAAGCAAGATTTGATAGCAAGTTGTTAATTTACTGTGCAGTCCCTCTTTCAAAGGTCGTCAGCAGCTCAGTTGTGGTGTTTCATAGTTGACTACTTTGCAAGGTTTTACATTTCAAATGATTCTTTGTGGAGCAAAGCCAAGTCTAAAACATTGCTAACTGAGGATTAATATCTCCATCCTTGCTAGATGTTGGCTAAGGACAGGCAAAGCAGTAGTTTAAAATTTCGATTAAGTGAGGGAGGCCATGAACTATAAAAGCAAAATTAATTTCAAAACTCAAGTCATTCGACAATTTTGATTGAAATCTACGCTATAGAACTGAGTTCAGTTAAAATCCTACATTTTCAACTTACAGAAGCAGATGTGACCTAATCACTCCTTTGAAATTCATCAATATTATCGCGTGATTTCTATTTCCGATATGGTTGATTAGAAGTTCTCACTTATTTAATTCTGGGGTTTTTCCTGTTGTAATATTAGGGTTTATCCTGTCGGTTTTCGCTGTCTGATAATCTAAATTTGTTTAAAAATTATAAGCGAATTGATGATGGATGTATCGTATATCTTGAATTGGTTTTCTAAACACTTAAAACCTGAATTATGTTTGTTGTTTTACAAGATACCAGAAATGGAAAACTAGAAATTTTTCATAAAAACTTTAATTACCCTCCTTATTACGCTCCAAGGTTCGGTCCCGCAAGCAAACCTGCTTGCAAGGCATGGATTGAAGGTCGTGCAGTAGGATTAAGAGGCGAATAAAAATAAATAGAATATTATGAAATATCTAATTGCAATTTTAAGTTTTTTTTGTGTGCTATCCAGCAATGCACAACCAGATTCTATCATTATAGTGAACCGCAGCGAACGCACTCGAGCCATTATACAGGAACTCCCATTTGATCAGGTTTTTTATTTAGAGGAGCCAACAAAAAAAGGAGAAGTATTAGCATCAATAACAATTTATAAGATGCATAATGGTGATGTTGTACCATATTCGGATAGAGAGAAAGCTCTGATTAGAAAAATATATGACGGTGCTCCGACACAAGATAACACTAAGTCAACACAATGCAGCTTTCGTCCAAATGGAGAAGTTATAATCACGTTAATTCCGATTCATTATAAAAATTATAAAGAGAAGACTTGCATTAAGATTTTTCCTTTGAACCCGGTAACTTCATACTTTTTTGATGTGGTAAAATCTTCGATTTCTAAGGAGAAAGCAAACCCTAAGAATATTAAATTAATTAAAGACGGATATTTAGAAGATGAAACGAAATTGTCTACTAGTGAAGGCTTGCTGTTAAGTGGCTTGGATTATACTAGAGTTGATGCGAGAATGGAGTTGTTTGGCGCTATAAACGATTATAGATTTAAAGCTCCTAGTAAAGCTATTAAAACATTATTAGATTATGATAGCAAGCTTGGAGAGAGCGGTAAACAATTAGAAAAACAAATTAGTGATCTAATATCTTTAGAAGAAGATACTTTAACTACAACTGGAGTAGACATAAAGGCTGCCTTGGATGCTTGTCATAACGCTCAAATGCTTAAAGTTTTGGAATGCGATACATGCAAAAGATTCATAAATGAAATCAAGCCGTGTAAGGACAGTTGTTTTAACCTAATTATACCTCCATCAAGCGAACTTTTTAAACAGATAAATAGCGGTTTACTTCCTTTGGTAAATGCTTATGCCTCAAAGCCGAAAGAAACTCAAGATTATAAAGGTAGGCGAGAGAACATTGCTATTACCATTAATTATATTGAAAAACTACTGGCCGTTTCAAGTTTTGTTATTGATGACGAATGTCTAGCATTGATAGCCGAAAGAGATAAACTTTATAATTACTTAGCCGTTTTAGACGAACTCATGAAAGGTTGGTCAAAAGTTGTGAGTGAAATATCAAATTATAAAATTGATAGAACCCAGCCTTTATTAACCTTTAAGAGCACAAACACAATTGGTGATACAGGTGGCGGAATTACAATGACTTCCAAAGGTAAGTTTGTTGTCCGTCCAGATTTTGGAGTTGGCTTCGGATCAAGTTTAGTAGGTCTAAAACAGCCTACCGGAGCTTTCACAAAAGTGGCACCTTTTATCGGCGTGCGAATTAATTTCCGACCGTTAGATGTTAATTTAAGCTATGGACAAATAATGATGAAAACATTCATGCACAGATCATCAGTTAATCTTTCTCTAACAACAAATTCATTTGCAGATGGAGTAACACGATTTGATTTATTCAAAAAGCAAAATTTTCTCATAGGATACGGTTTTCGTTTAAACAATGCCATGAATTTATCAGCAGGTGCCATATTTTACCAACGTTTGAATCCAGATCCTTTTATCACGTCTAAAAGACTTGCTGTTATGCCGTATATCGGTTTTTCAGTTGATTTCGAAATCTTAGAATCATTTAATAAACTTATCAATGTATTTACAAAATAAATCATATTCGTTAATAGCTATGGCTATTTTACTTTCCCTTTATAGCTGTTATAAAGAATCAAATTATCATAATAACTCAAGTGAGATCTTTGAAAGTTTGACAGTTGAAATAGACAGTTCTTCACTCAGCGCAGACGGGGAGAGTAGTACAAAAATAACATACAAATTTCCTGCAATTTCAGATCCAGATTTGACAAAATTATTAGTAATTACATCTAATGGGAAGTTTAAGGAGTCTGACAATGATTCGATCAATGTTTCGTTTTCCAAACTTGATGAATCTAAAGAATTTCGCTTCTCTGAAATAACGCTTATAGCATCAGGGGATACTGCGCGAAGCATAATTAGAACAGAAATCATGGAATATTTTAAAAATGAGACAGTTCTTTTTAGGGAGATAGCCGCGAAGAGTATTTTATTGACTCCATCTAAATTCTACGTCAAGAACGATTCAATGGATGAGTTTTCATTAGAAGTTAAACTTTTAAGTGAAACAGGGATCGCGTCTATAGGTAAAAACGTAATAATCAATGCGGTACCTTCTGTTGGGGTATTTAAGTCGCAGAGCGAGCTTTCAAATGCAACTGGTGAAGTAAGTTTTACCTACCTATTTACAGACACCTCTTATGCTGGTACAATACTTTTTACCGCTAAAACAGTTGATGTTGATGGGGATACTTTGGTCTCAAGTGCTGGAGTCGAAGTGATTGAGTAATATTCATACTACAATTACAATTGAACGCCATTTGGGATGTAGATCTATGTGGCGCACATCATTCTGTAATTAAAGGTTGTTGTGTAAGATGGAAGGTATTATTTAACAGTAGTTTTCTCCTACAGCCAAAATTTTGAGGAAGAACCTTAATAAATGATAGCGTCAGCAAAGCATTGGCTTGTAGGACTTTGTTTATAACAAACGTAATTATAGGCTTGCTTTCCAAACCTAAACCCTGAAAGTCGCTTTGTGTAATTCGAATACTAATTTAAAAACATGTTATGTGGTATAATGATTTAAGACCGAATGAACGTCTCATTCCGAACAAATATTCTTTAATCTTTATTGATCCTGAAACAGGGGAGCAAAGAATGTCTGATGCAGACAAAAAAAGAACAATTAATGGACTTTTGAACCTTAAAAAAGGTATTCTTAGCGATATCCCTAGAAAAAAGGTGGATGATAATATTTTATTGGCGTCTTGGAACATCAAAGAATTCGGTCACCTAAAAAAACGATTGCCAGAGGCCTATTTTTATATAGCAGAAATCATCAATTCTTTCGACATTGTGGCCGTTCAGGAAATTAAAAGCTCACTGGATGACTTAGAAATCGTTATGAAGATCCTAGGTAGTGATTGGTCCTATGTTATTACTGATATTACTGAAGGATCTAGTGGGAATAAAGAACGTTTTGGATATGTTTTTGATACGCGCAGAGTTAAACATTCGGGACTTTCAGGTGAAATAGTTATTCCACCCGAATTGTTTGAAGAACACGGAATAAGACAGCTTAAAAGAACACCATCAATTATTGGGTTTGAAGCGGGATGGAAAAAATTCTCAATTGTAAGTGTGCATTTGCATCCAGGAGAAGATGGAGCTGAAGATGGGAAGAGAAGCGATCATGACATTAGAAAAAATGAGGTTGAATTATTAATTAGTGTCTTAAATCAAAAAAAGAATCAGGGCAAATTATGGAATGAAAACCTAGTCATTTTAGGTGATACGAACCTGTTTGAGGAAGATACTGATATTGTGGATTTATTCAGTGATTCCGGTTTTAAAGAAAGTCAGGGTCTTGCAGGGAAAGTGACAAATACAAGTCTAAATCGGATCTATGATCGCATATTTCTCCAGCTAGATAAGTTCTTTAAATTAATGGTTGATAAGAATGATGTGGAAAAAGGAGGCGTTTTCCACATCTATGATTATGTCTTTTCTGCGGAACAAAGGTTTGAATACCATCAGGAAATGTTAGAACAAAAGGATTATCCGAATACACTCGACAGTGACGAAAAATTTAATAAATACTTTCATCACTTTTGGAAGAGAAATCAAATCTCGGATCACCTGCCCGTATGGATTGAAATTGACATTGATTCTTCTCCGAATTTTTTGAAAGGTTTGATTTCATAGAACACCGGTAGATCTGAAGTAAATATCGTCTAAATCATTATAAATAAACTTGCAACAGCCACGTTTTCATATTTTAAGTCACCAATAACATATAATACTGATCAATTCTTGCAAAATTACTAAGCAAATATTTTTAAATTTAGGGCATGGGTAAAGTAATCGGTATAGCCACTTGTAATGAAAAAGGAGCTGCAATGGTAGTAAATGCATCAGCGAATGTTACAATGGCGAAGGGCATAGGTGATGATTATCGTGGTGCTTTGGCAGATGCGCGTGATCGACAAGTGAGTATTATGTCTAAAGAAAGTTGGGATCTCGCCTGTCAGGAGCTGGGCAGCAAATTGCACTGGACAATGCGTAAAGCCAATCTGATGATTTCTGGTATTGATTTGGAAAACTCAACGGGTAGCATTTTAAAAATTGGAGATTTCTTTTTAGAAATAACTGGCCCACTCAGAGTTGGTAGTGGCATGGAACAACAATATGCTGGATTAAAAAAAGCCTTAACGCCTGATTGGCGGAGCGGTGTAACGGCTAAAGTAGTGCAAGAAGGAATCGTTCACGAGGATGATGAAGTATTGTTGGGAGATAGAGATTAATCAGATTTAATCCATTTAGTTTGAAGCGTATTGTCCTATTCTTTTTAGTACTTAGCCCTTTTTTTGCAACTAGTCAATTTGAAACTAAAGCCGACTATTTGCATGGAGTAATGTTGCGTGGTAAAATTTATGCTGGCCCTACAGCATCAGAAAATCAATTTGGATTACTCTGGACTCTCGGAGGAGAAGTTCGTTTTTTTAAGCATCATTCGATTGGAGTTGATTGGGTATCGTTTCGCAATTCATACGAACAAGAAAGTCTTTCTCCCATGGGATATTATGAAAACAACGGGACATACAACGTGAAAATCAGGAAGTATGCGCTAATTGATTATCGTTTTTATTTTCCTGTGTCCGGAACTCCAGTAATGCCTTATATAAATGTTTTGTGTAAAATGGGGAATCAAAATGAGTGGTTCAATGATGACGTTGACCCTGATATCATTATTCCTTATTCCTATAGCACTAAATTTAAAGAATACGGTTTTGCAATTGGCAGTCACTTTGGGTTTAAAAAAACGCGTATGGGGGCTGATATAAGCTTGGGCGTTATTCGTGCTTATCGATCAATTAGATATGGTCAGCAATATGTTCAAGATTCAGATTGGAAACCACATATGCGTGTTAATCTTTACTTTAATTTGTTTAGAGTGCGTAAACGAGGCCAGTGGAATTAATTCAGTAAAAGTCAAGAGGGGATGATGATGTATTGTTGGGAGATAGAGGATAGGTAGTTCGAATTTTAAGCAGCTATTTGCATGATTTGAATCAGATATTGCGTCATATTGGTGTGGTAGCTTTGTGCAAATTTTTGACATGGAAAAAGCAACATTTAAGACAGTAAGGTTTGTCCCAAATCAAGATAAAGAATTTGGTATCACCCTTCGAAAAAGAGTAAACGCCTACTTTAAGACCAATAAAATTTCAAAGACGGGGGATTATCGAATTTGGATAAAGATTATAGCAATGCCTTTAATTTACTTAACTCCGTTTACGCTTATTCTAACGGGTCTTTTTTCAGATAGCCTCGTTTTATTTTATGGCCTTTGGGTATTAATGGGAGTCGGACTAGCTGGTTGTGGCTTGGGGATTATGCATGACGCGAATCATGGAGCCATTTCTAAAAACAATAAAATCAATAATTTTGTTTCGCTCATCATTAATTTGGCAGGCGGATATGCGCTCAATTGGCGAATTCAGCACAATGTATTGCATCATTCATTTACCAATATTGATGGATATGATGAAGATATTGATCCTTCAGGATTAATGCGATTTTCACCCCATCAACCTGTAAAACCTTTTTATAGATTTCAAATTATTTATGCTTGGTTTTTATATGGTTTAATGACTTTTTCTTGGGCAACTTTTAAAGACTTCTTACAAATCACGCGATACAATAAAAAGGGATTGGTAAAAGCGCAAGGAGTTTCCTTTAAAAAAGAACTACTTAAGTTAATTGCACAGAAAATAATTTATTATGCCATTTTCTTAGGATTACCGTTCTTATTATTGGATTTAGCTTGGTATCATATCCTTTTAGGATGGTTCGTTATGCACTTTACAACCGGAGTAATTTTAGGTTGTGTTTTCCAACCTGCGCATGTAGTGCCAACATCAGAATTTCCTTTACCTAATGCTAATAATGTGGTAGAGGGCGACTGGCTAAAACATCAACTACTTACAACGGCAAATTTCGCTCCAAAAAACCGAATTTTATCTTGGTATGTTGGTGGGTTGAACTATCAAATCGAGCATCATTTATTTCCTAATATTAGCCACGTTCATCACGGTGCAATATCTAAAATTGTACAGGCCACAGCAAAAGAATTTAGCTTGCCTTATTATTCTCAAAAAACATTTCGTGGTGCTTTATTGAACCATGCGAAAATGCTTTATAAATTAAGGAAGTAGGAGGAACGTATAGCGCTAATTGATTCAAATTTCTAATCGTTATGGATGAAGGGAGGTTAAATTTAACCTCTCTTTTTTTATGCTTTTTAGCGCGATTTGAGTTTGTATTAGGGCCTCATCCGCACAGCATCACCAATCGATAAAAATCATTTTTTGTAAGATGAACGGTACATGATACGGGAATTACTTTACCTAGCTTTGCAAACTCAAAAAACAAAATAATAAAACATGAAAAAAATACAACTTCTCTTTGTCGCACTTGTTCTATGTATGGGGGCACTTAGAGCACAAACCGATATCGTAATTACCGAAATCGGATATGATCAAGCCGAATCAGGTACTGACAGTACCGAATTTATTGAACTTTTTAATAAAGGTCTTGTCGCCATTGATATGGTAGATTATTCTTTTTCTGCCGGAGTAGCATATGTTTTTCCTTCTATTGTAATTGAACCTGGTGCGTATGTAGTACTAACGATTGATTCATTAGCTATGATTGCTACATATGGTTATGTGGGAGCATACCAATGGACAGCAGGAGGATTAAATGATGATGGAGAGGGAATTACGCTAAGAAATAGTGTTAGCGCACTTGTTGATGCCGCGGCCTATAATGACATTAGTCCATGGCCACTTGGAGCAGATGGAACAGGAAAAACAATTGTGTTATGTGATCCAGAAGCAAACAATGCGCTAGGTGCAAATTGGGCTTTATCAGAAACAAATGCAGGAATAACTGTTAATGGTTTAGCAGTATTCGGCAGTCCGGGTGAGGGAGACTTTGCTTGTGTAGATTGTGAAACGACAACTTCTTCTATTGATGAAACTGTTTGTGGAAGTTATACTGTGCCAAGTGGAGATGAAACATATGTAGCAACTGGTGTTTATATGGATACCATTCCAAACGTTATTGGTTGTGATTCAATTATTACAATTGATTTAACAATTTTAGAGACGAGTGCTTCAACATTAATTGAAGCAGTTTGTGGTTCATATACCGTTCCAAGTGGAGACGAAACATATGTCATTTCTGGAACTTATACAGATACATTGATTAACGAAGCCGGTTGTGACTCAATTATTACGATTGAATTAATAGTGAATGTGGCAACTGAATCAGAAATCACAGAAACGGCTTGCGGAACTTATACCGTGCCAAGTGGTGATGAGACTTATGAGGAGAGTGGTGTGTATATGGATACAATTGCGAATGTTGCAGGATGTGACTCAGTTATGACAATTAACGTGACAATTAATAGTGCAAGTGAATCAGAAATTGTTGCAATCGTTTGTGGTGCTTATACCGTGCCAAGTGGAGATTCAACTTATACAGAAAGCGGTGTCTATACGGATACATTGACAAACGAATTAGGTTGTGATTCAATCATTACAATTGACTTAACAGTGAATATGCCAACTGTATCAGAAATAATTGAAAATGTGTGTGATAGTATTTATACCGTTCCAAGTGGAGATGAAACATATTTTGAGAGTGGCGTTTATATGGATACCATTCCAAATATGGCTGGTTGTGATTCAATTATTACAATCAATTTAAATCTTTTAGAAGCTACTGCATCAGAAATTACAGAAGTTGCTTGTGGATCATATACAGTGCCAAGTGGAGATGAAACGTATGAAGAAAGTGGTGTTTACATTGATATCATTTCAAATGAATTCGGTTGTGATTCAGTAATCACCATTAACTTGACTGTAATTATGCCAACAGCATCTGAAATTTCAGAAACTGTATGTGATACTTATACTGTTCCAAGTGGAGATGAGACCTATGACGCGACTGGCGTTTATACAGATACTTTGACGAATGAAGCAGGATGCGATTCTATTATCACAATTAACTTAACTGTGACAGAAGTGTCTGACGCAGTAACAATTTTAGATGGTTTTGTAACAGCTGATCAGGATGGAGCAACTTACCAATGGGTAGATTGTAATGATGACAATGCACCAATTGATGGAGAAATTGATCAAGATTTCATTCCAACAGAAAACGGAAGTTATGCTGTGGAAGTAACAATTGATGGTTGTACAGTGACTTCAGAATGTGTTGACTTTATTAATATCGGAATCAATGAGAATGACTTGTTTAATCAAGTTAGCATTTATCCAAATCCTTCAACAGGGTTAGTGAACATCAACTTAGGTCAGTTAACAGCAGCTTCTGTTAAGATTATTAGCATTGATGGAAGAGTGGTTTACCAAACAGCACAAGTATCAAATGAACTATTACAGGTTCAATTAGATACTGCTCCTGGCGTTTACTTTGTGCAAGTATCGCAAAATGGTTCGCAAAAACAATTCAAGTTGATTTTGCAATAGCCTTAGAAATTGAGCTTATTTAAAAATAGCCATTACGTCAGCTGACGTAATGGCTATTTTTTTTGGTTTGGGTCCAGTATATTTATTCGATAACCTTGTGATGACGCAACTTTGGCATCATACTTGCAATACTCTAATCATTAATAACAATATAATGAATAAAGGAACAGTAAAGTTTTTCAATGAATGGTAAATTCAACTAGCTAATGCAAGTTTTTCATTTTCTAATTCAAACATAGTAAAAAAGACCTTTTCCGGGGTTTGATATTTCAAT